>DCJK01000022.1:0-122026 GCA_002320005.1 Firmicutes bacterium UBA1702 | reverse complement strand
CCATGTAAACTACTGCCATTACAGGTACCATGATATCCATTACCTTACCGATTCTCTTAAGTCCGCCTGCTACTACCAGTACGATGAGAACGCCGATAATTACGCCTACGATAACCTGGTTAACGCCAAAGATTGCAAACTGTGAAGTTGCTGATAATCCCTGTGATGCCAGTGAAGGGATAAGTTCGATCATCAGACCGATTGCATAGAATCCGCCCAGGAACTTACCGATTCCGCCGCCGATGCCTCTCAGATAGTAGAAAGGTCCACCGACCCATTCGCCGTCTTCATTCTTTTCTCTGTACTTAACACCCAGTGCTACTTCTGTGTACTTGGTTGCGCATCCGATAAGAGCGATTAACCATACCCAGAAGATTGCTCCGGGACCACCCATTGCGATAGCTACAGGTACACCTACGATGTTGGAAGCACCGATGGAGGATGCCAGAGCTGTACATGCTACGCTGAAGGATGAGATTTCGTCGTCGCCTGTCTTAGCGAACATCTTACCGAAAGTCTGTGAACAGATATAACCAAAATGTCTGAACTGTACAAATCCTAAACGGAATGTGATGTAGATACCGCCGCCTACTATCAGGAAGAGGATTGGTAATCCCCAGAACCAGTTACCAAATGCGGCAATTGCGTTTAAAATAAACATAGTATGATTCCTTTCTATAAACTTTCTTAACTTAATATGTACATATATTATAATTCTGCTAAGAAGTTCATCCAATGCGGTAAAGCGTTAAGAAATAGTCAATTTCCGCATATTTTCTGCAAAAATATACATAAAATCCGTTAAAATTTTGTTAAGACACATACCCGGAAAAAATACCGCCTTATTAAAAGCGGTATTTTTCCATCACACATATTAAATTAACTTGCGCATCTTTCGGATGACAACCCGGAATTGTTGCATTTTATGATAAAACTTTTGAACGATCCTTTTCTTACATTAAATTCAGCCTGTATTTAGCTTGCTTTTCTGGCTTTCTTTGCTTCAACATCTGCCAGATAGTATTTTCCCGGAGTGTTGAAGTACTCTTTCTGCAGTTCTGCTACCTGACCTACCAGTACGATAAGGCCTATCATATTCGGTATCATGATGGCTGCCAGGAATCCATCTGTTATCATGTACATCATTGTCAGATCGATTCCAAGTGTTGCGACTACCATGAATATCACATAGATCCATCTCCATATTTTTGCAAACTTGACGCCGAATAAGAATTCTGCTTGTCTCTGTCCGTAATATACGCACACAACGATAGTTGAGAATACAAAGAGGAACACACATATTGCAACAAAATAGTCTCCAAAAGAACCGAAGATTGAGTTAAATGCGGCCTGAGCCAGTGCGCCCGCCTCATACTTCTCGGATGTCCATACACCTGATGACAATACAGTGAGAGCTGTAACAGTACATACAATAAGGGTATCAACAGTTACCTCAAATACACCCCAGCAGGCCTGTCTGATAGGGTGATCAACATCTGCTGATGAATGTGCAGCCGGTGCTGTGCCGAAGCCTGCTTCGTTGGAGTATACACCACGAGCAGCTCCCCATCTCAGGGCAAGTGCGATTGTTGAACCTGCAAATCCGCCTACTGCAGCATGAGGTGCAAACGCATATTTGAAGACACTTACCAGCGCAGGAATAAGGTTTCCGATATTGGCAAAGATGATTACAAAGGCTCCAACCATATAAACAACAGCCATTACAGGTACCATGAGATCCATTGCTTTGGTAATTCTGCTGAAGCCGCCTGCCACCACCAGTACAACCAGTACGGCTATTATGATGCCTGCAACTGTCTGGCTTACACCAAATACGGCGAACTGTGATGTTGCAGACAGTGCCTGAGCTGCCAGCGAAGGAATAAGCTCAATCATAAGGCCTACTGCATAAAAGCCTCCCAGAAATTTTCCGAAGCCTCCGCCTAAAGCTCTCAGATAGTAGAAAGGTCCGCCTACCCACTCACCATCGGCATTCTTTTCTCTGTACTTTACACCCAAAGCTACTTCGGTATACTTTGTTGCACATCCAATGAGAGCTATAAGCCATATCCAGAACACAGCTCCGGGGCCGCCCATTGCTATGGCAACAGGCACACCTACAATGTTAGATGCACCGATGGAGGATGCCAGCGCTGCACATGCTGCGGAGAACGGAGAAACCTCTCCTTCTCCTGCCTTGGAAAACATCTTTCCAAAGGTCTGGGAACATATGTATCCGAATTTTCTGAACTGAATAAATCCTAAACGGATTGTAATGTAGATGCCGCCGCCTACTACCAGGAAGAGAATCGGCAATCCCCAGAACCAGTTACCAAATGCGGCAATTGCGTTTAAAATAAACATAGTATAATTCCTTTCTCTGCTACAATTCCGCCAACTTAATATACTTATATTATATTATTCACGGAAGGCCTGTCCAATACATCAAAGTGCTAAGAAAGTTTTACTTTATGCATAATAAATGCAAAAAAGCTTGTACATTTTGCTAAGATTGTATATACTTCAGCGATTGTATTTTTTTCCATAAAAGTCTATAATAAGTATTATCTTACCTGATTAAAGGAAAGCGCGGTATTTATTTATGGATTGCAGAAATTCTCAGGAATCCACCCTGAAAGAGATTTTTATTACACAGATAGAAAACAAAATAATATCCGGGGAATTTGAAATAGGGCAGAAACTTCCTCCCGAAAGGGAACTGGCCTGTCAGATGGGTGTCAGCCGTGCAGTGGTCAATGCCGGCATCGTGGAAATGTCACGTAAAGGCTTTCTGGAAATACGTCCGAGAGTAGGCACCTTCGTGTCTGACTTCAGACGTAACGGCACTATAGAAACCCTTGTCTCTATCATGAAGTATCACGGAGGCACAATGCGCCCTGCGGAAATCAAGTCGCTCCTGGAATTCAGAAGTGTGGTGGACTCCATGGTGATAAGGTTAATCGGCAGCAATCTGTCAGATGAGGATGCCGAAACACTTGATTCCCTGGTAGAGAGCATAGGTTCTGCCCAAACCCCGGCAGCGGCAGCAGCCCATAACTTCAGATTTCATCATGAACTGGCACTGATTTCCGGCAACACCATTGTTCCTCTTATTTACTCCTCATTCAGATTTTCTGCCATATACCTGTGGGAACGGTTTGCCAGAAAATATGGTATCAGTTGCCTCTATAGCAATTCACGGATTCTTCTTGACTATATAAAATCCGGTCAGACTGACGAGGCTGTCTTATGGAAGCAGCGCTATACAGACAAAGCGTTATCCGGAGAACAACAGATCTATGAAGATTAAAGATTTTGTTTTCTTTTATTTTTTGTCAGTGCAGCATTTTTCATTACATAAAAACATCCGTATGGCTTCTGTCATACGGATGTTTTTTCAGTTATATTACATTTCTTTAAGAGCAATTTCTGCAAGCAGTTTGTCGATGAAATCTTCAACAGCCATTTCTCCCAGTTCTCCGGTTTTGCTTGAACGAACTGATACCGTTCCGGCTTCAGCTTCTCTCTCACCGATAACGCACATATAGTTTACTCTCTGGTTTCTTGCTTCTCTGAGCTTGTATCCTATCTTTTCATTTCTGATATCTGCTTCAACTCTCAGACCGGCTTCTTCCAAACGTTCTTTCAGTTCAAGGGCATACGGAGCAAACTTTTCAGTTACAGTCAGCAGCCTTACCTGTACAGGTGCCAGCCACAGCGGGAACTTTCCTGCACAATGCTCTGTAAGAATTCCTATGAACCTTTCTATAGAGCCGAAAATTACACGATGTATCATAATAGGTCTGTGCTTTTCACCGTCAGGTCCTATATATGACAGATCGAATCTCTGAGGCATCTGCATATCCAGCTGGATAGTTCCGCACTGCCATGTTCTTCCTATTGAATCCTGAAGATGGAAGTCCAGTTTAGGTCCATAGAAGGCGCCGTCTCCTTCATTGATTACAAAAGGCACACCCATCTCTTCAATAGCATTTCTGAGGGCGTTTTCTGCCATTTCCCACTCTTCATCAGTTCCCATGGAATCTTCAGGTCTTGTGGAAAGTTCAACATGATATTGAAAACCGAACATCTTATATACATCATCGCAGAATTTGGCTACATTTTTGATTTCATCATTAACCTGCTCCGGAAGCATGAAAATGTGGGCGTCATCCTGAGTGAAGGTTCTTACCCTCATCAGACCGTGAAGGGCTCCTGAAAGCTCATGTCTGTGAACCTGTCCCAGTTCTCCGCAGCGAATAGGGAACTCCCTGTAAGACCACATTTTACGCTTATACACCAGCATTGAACCCGGGCAGTTCATAGGCTTCACAGCATAGTCCTCACCGTCTATCTGAGTGAAATACATGTTGTCTTTGTAATGATCCCAATGCCCTGACGTTCTCCACAGCTGTTCATTAAGAATAAGAGGCGTCTTTATTTCTTCGTAGCCTCTCTTTCTGTGTTCTTCCCTCCAGAAAGCCTCCAGTTCATTTCTGATAATCATTCCTTTAGGAAGGAAGAAAGGAAATCCCGGGCCCTCATCTGTCAGCATAAAGAGATCCATCTCCTTGCCGATTTTACGGTGGTCACGCTTCTTTGCCTCTTCCATCTTGGCTATATATTCGTCAAGCTCTTCCTGAGTAGGAAATGCGGTTGCGTAAATTCTCTGGAGCATCTGCCTGTCGGAATCTCCTCTCCAGTAGGCTCCGGCAACGCTCATAAGCTTGAAAGCTTTAATCTGTCCTGTCGATTCCATGTGTGGGCCCGCGCAGAGGTCAACAAAGTCTCCCTGTCTATAGAAAGAAATTACCGCGTCTTCAGGCAGGTCCTGTATGAGTTCAACCTTGTATGGCTCTTTTCTCTCCTCCATGAAACTGATAGCTTCTGCTCTTGGCAATTCAAATCTTTCCAGAGGATAATTTGCCTGGACTATCTTTTTCATTTCTTTCTGAATCTTCATAAAATCTTCTTCTCCGAATTTGTGTTCAGAGTCAAAGTCATAATAAAATCCGTTATCTATGGCCGGCCCAATAGCAAGCTTGGTTTCGGGCCAAAGTCTCTTTACGGCCTGAGCCATGATATGAGAAGCGGTATGGCGATAATCGTGTCTTACCTGCTCGTCTTCCCAGTTTAATTTTTCTTTTGCCATTTGATTCACCTTTTCCTTTTATCTTAAAGCGCTCGCTTTTCATTATAAGTGCTTACAACATTTAAGTATATAATACTACCTGGCTCAATGTCAATTTTTTTTGCGGACAACTTTATCTCCTGTGCCTGAAATCCCCTGCAAGAACGAGATGGTGAATGTCCGGCAGTGAAGCAGTGCCGCCTAAATCACCCCTGTTTATATTTTGCTCACCATGGTATAATTAATAAAAAGGAGGCCGAAATGAATATAAATGATGTTTTTGCTCACGTAGATGAGCTTTTTGAAAGTAAGCAGACAGAAAAAGTTGAACCTTATCTGCTGGAATGTCTGGAGAAGGCCGAAAAAGAAAATGACCTCACATCTGTTATTCCGATATGCAACGAGCTTGGAGGCTACTACCGAGCCGTCGGCAGTTACGAGTCAGGTATCCCGCTTTATCGCAAAGCTCTGGATGCCCTGGATTCTCTTGACCTTAAGGGAAGCGAACATCACGCCACTACTCTTGTAAATTATGCCACTACCTATGCTGTAAAGGGAGAACCCCGGGAAGCACTTGACCTTTTTGAACAGGCCGCAGTCATCTTCGAAGAGCTGGGTCTTGGTCAAGACTACAGAGTGGCAACTCTGCACAATAACATGAGCATTCTCTGCCGTGATGCAGATGACCCTCAGAAGGCGCTTGAACACCTTGACAAAGCTCTTTCCATACTGGGGACGCTCAGCGACAGCGAGTCAGAAGTCGCAATTACATATACCAATATTGCTCAGGCGCATTTTGAACTTAAAGATTATGCTGCCGCAGCATCCAATGCGGCCAAGGCTATAGAAATTTTTGAGTCCGTATCAGGTGACTCTGATGTGCATTACAGTGCCGCTCTGGAAACCTTGGGACAGGTCTCAATGGCACTGGGAAGTTACGAAAATGCCCTTGGATATTTCGGAAAAGTAATGACTCTGACAGAAAGAGATTACGGGATGGACAGCCTTGCTTACAAAGCAGTAAGCCGGTCCGCAGAAGAGTGCAGACGACTTATTGAAGAAGGAGGCAACTCCTGATGAAGCACCTTGAACTTTCTGAAGGGTATTTCAGAGAATACGGCCAGCCAATGATTGAAAAAGGGTTTCCTCAGCTGGCTGAGAATTACGCTGCCGGAATGGCAGGTGAAGGCTCCGGATGCCTGGGCTTTGATGATCAATATTCAGAAGATCATGATTTCGGTCCGGGCTTTTGTATCTGGCTCTCGGATGAAGATTATGAAAAATACGGCAAGGAACTGCAAAGTGCCTATGAAGCTCTGCCTTATGAGTACATGGGATATAGCAGGAGTAATATAATAGATGAAAGCAGACTGGGTGTAATGAGGACAAGTGACTTCTTTTCTTCTTTCACCGGCTGTCCTGATATACCGGGCAGCAATATGGACTGGTTTCTTATATCTGAAACAAATCTATGTGCCGTCACCGGAGGGCGCGTCTTCCAAGATAAAAAAGGCGATTTTACCCGAATCCGCAATGGATATATAAAATTTTATCCGCATGACGTGCTGCTTAAAAAGCTTGCAGCCCGTTGTGCCGTAATCGCCCAGTCGGGTCAGTACAATTTCGGGCGATGCCTGAAGCGCGGTGATAAAGTTGCTGCATCACTGGCCATGACACGATTCGCAGAGGCTGTGATGTCCATGCTTTACCTTCTCAACTCTAAACCCATGCCCTTTTACAAATGGGCATTCAGAGGATTGGAAAGCTTCTCCCATGATGAAGACATCCTCACCATTAAAGAGCAGCTATCTGCACTCTTATCAAAAGGACCCAATCCGGAAGGCATTCTGAGAATAGAAGGAATCTGCGGAAATCTTATAAACATGCTTATCTCTCATGGGTATGCAGAACCGGCAGGGTATTTCATGCAGGATTATGTGCCGCAGCTTATGGCTAAGATCCAAGATCCCCAGCTGGCCAGCATGCATCCCATGGCCGATTGTCTATAGGAGGTATTCAATGAATATAAACGAAAAAATTGAAGAGATAATAAAAACAGAATGGGAAATGTTTCAGGAAGTCGACAACATAGGCGGACGAGCCTCTTGTCAGGACGACCCGGAGACATTTTACATAATGAGACGCAGTCAATACGAAAACTGGTCACCGGATATGATAAGCTGTTATTTTCAGTTTATTTCAGAGTGTCGCGATAACGGCCGTAATCTGGTCTCTGAAAAATATGCGCGAATGATGGCATACACAGATCCTCACTACTATAGCAAGTACATAAAGGGAAAAATTCCTTTTGTGCCTGCCTCTACATACAGACTTATAGGTGAAATAGTGGACTCTCTCATTGACTGGGAGGAGGACTTTGCAGCAAAGTATCCGCTTTTGGCAGATACAGGACGACCTGTAAGGTCGGATGGCGATGCAAGCGGCTTCACCTCCATGGAAACCTACGCAAGAGGAGAACTGGAGACCTATCCTGTTGAGCTTCTTCGGCTCTACCTTGAATATATCAATGAACTGAAAGCATCGAACCTGTCACTTTCAGAAAAGAACCAGCTTACCATGGTGAAACTGTATGGTTATGATTCCATTGAAGAGGCAGAATCAAGTCTAAGATAGTCCGATAACAAGTAAAGGGCTGGGACATTTTGTTCCAGTCATTTATTTTTGGCTCTATAATAAAGGTGGTAAATATCATCCGTCTCAACATTTTTATTGCAAAAAAATTGAACATGAACCAAATCCACATTACAATTAATGTCGAAGAATTTTCCGGTGCCAAAGTTATTGAATTCAAAATGCAGTAAAGAATTCATAAATGTCATTCCTGTAGCTCGGAAACATCTACGGTTCACTATTGCAGAGTTCAACGAGTAAAGGATATACCCATGCCTAGTTGCAATATCATATTAAAGATTCATAGAGACTGTGAAAGTTTTTATGTAAATTAGCTTTCTATGGTAATTAGATAGTTTTGACGCTTGCATTTCAACAAGCGCCTTACTTGCTGACAGTATAAACTACGATTCAAAAAATGCCAAGGGTTCCTTCGGCTTTTCGGAGGAGACCATGCTTATACCCCTAAATAACCAAAAATAGCCTCCTGTGATAATTTGATTTTACCATAGAAGGCTGTTGACCGGTTGATTAAATTTACAGACTTTTTTTCACAGTCTCGATTTTGTCAATACACAGCTGACTTACCTAATTGACGTATTTTGATTTATCTTATAATCTCTGCCACAAATTCCGCAATGCGGCGGCTGCATCCTTGCTGGCAGGACACATACTTTGAGGCAAACTTTTTTACCCTGCCAATATCGTACCGCTCATTAACGATAGCCTCTGCGATTTCATCTGCACTCTTTGATATAACCCCGGGCATTTCAGCCATATAATCGATATAAAAGTCTCTGGCTTCACCATATTCATCATAATCAAAGTTATAGAAAAAAACAGGCTTGCACAGGACAGCTGCTTCAAATACCACTGCCGAATAATCGCAGACCACATAGTCTGCCGCAAAAAGCATCTCCAAAGTCGTAAACTCATCATCCACCGCAGCGACATGACAGCTGGTTGTCATAAGAGGATGCTTTTTCAGTACAAAGGCATAAGCTGACGGATCCAGCTTTGAAGCAAGCAGATCAGTCTCGGCAGAAATATCCCTATCCTTCCTGAAGGTTGGTGCATAGACAACCAGCTTCTTGCCTTTAAACTCAGGGTACCGTGTATGAATTTTTCTTAGGGTGTCACTTTTCAACCGGGTATCAGTCAGCTTGTCTACTCTTGGCAGCGGCATAACCTTTACACGGTTTTCCTTATATCCGAAAGCTTCTGCGAAATAAGGCACACAGGCATCGCCGCTTGTAAGCACCCATGTATAGTTCCGGTGCATTGAAAGGGCTTCCGCAACGGTTCTATCTCTTCCTTCTCCTGAACCTACTATACTTAGCCCGAACTTTTTCAGTGCGCCGAGAGCATGCCACATCTGAATCACCACCAGGCTTTCTCTCTGTTTAAGGACACTTATACTTATACAATAAGAATCAAGTATAACAACCTGAGATGTGGCTATATGATACATCTGCCTCAACATATGAAAGCAGTAGCATATCTTGCGAAATATTCCTCCCTCAAGCTTTTTACATAAAAAAACCATCTTTATATCCGGAAGCCTGTCTCGCAGGGCATCTTCCAGCATAATCATGTCTTCGCTTTTACTATCCGACTGGCGACTTATAAAAGTTATTTTGTTCTTTACAGGCAGCAACTTAAAACACGAGAATATTATGTTCAATACTGCTGTTATAAACTTCAAAACAGGCTTCATGGCTTATTTTCTTCCCAACCTTTTTTTTATTTTTTCCATGTCCTCCCGAGTGACATGGCGTTTAAGTGCTTCCACCGCCCGGGAAGCTTTTTCATTTTTGAAGTAAGCGAATCTTATGGAGCTTTCAGACGGTGTATGCAAAGCTCTGGACACCGGTTCGTCTTCCGGCATATCCGTGATCATTGTACCCTTGCGCAGTCTTTCAAAGGGCAGGCTGGTATATATTTTTCTGATATCACTGACGGCGTCACTGCTGAACTTAAAACCCTCGAGGGCGGCTTTTCTAAACAACTTGTTGCACAGAAACATGTCACATTCAGATAGCTTACTAAAGGTTTTCCTGCTGCGTCTTGTATATCCATATGCAGCGCTGAGCGCAGGAATAGGCGCGTAATCTGCTCCGTCAAACCTCTTCATAATCATTGACACAAAAGCAAGTTCAGGATTGTTTTCAAGCCGACCGGCCATTATTCTAAGTGAGTTTTTTGTAAACATGGCAAATTCATTCATAAAAATAATGTATCTGCCATTTGCCGCTTTTAAAGCTGTAGCCTTGTCTCCTTCAATTATTCTGAAGTTTGGTTTTTCTATATAAATGTCAGAAACGGCAGTCATAAGTTCCTTATCTATCATCACCTCAAAGCGTGGAAAGAGCTGATTATATATGCTTCCCAGCAGCATATCAATCTTTTTTCTGTCGAAAGAACCTGTAACAACTATTGTCACCAATGGCTCAGAAGCCATTTCTTCAGCGGTTCTGAATCCCTTTTCCAATTCCAGATCGCGGTTTCGCCTGAGTATGCCATTCCAACTTTCCTCAGATATGCGATTTCTGTATATTTCTGTACGTTCAGCGATTTTTTCGGTGAGATCCTCGCTGGCTCTCCATATTCCTCTGTAATATCCGTTTACCATTTCTCCTTCGATAAAACGCACAAACAGTGGTTCAAGATATCCAGACCTTTCCTCTCTGGGTAGTTTTTCCTCTGCCAGCCTCTCCGCCTCCTCCAGAATTCTGTCGTGAGAATCAAGCAGCCCGTTAAGATATCTGGAACTTATGGTCTGAGTCGCAGAAGGCGCCAGCCAGAAAGGCCTTTTGATATAATTATATGCAACCGCGTCGCATCCACATATGTTGCGTGCACAGTTGAGAGCGCAGAAGGTAAAAACTCCATCTTCTGCATTGGAAAGATCCTCAATTTTTAAGTCGTTTTCCCTTATAAAGCGAAGTGAGAACATTTTATGGCACAAAGACCAGGCGCCAAAAAAATGCTGGTCCAGTGGATCTATTTTTTTCTGCTTGGCTAATTTCTGAGAGTGCATATATATAAGAGTTTCGCCCAGGCTTTTTTCCACCATTACGCCGATCACCATATCAGCATGATTTCTGGATGCGGTCTTATACATGGATTCCAGAGCTCCGGGAGGTATATAATCGTCTGGATCATAAAATACCACATATTCTCCCTCTGCCAGTTTTATTCCTTTGTTTCTTGCGGACGCCACTCCTTCGTTAGGCTGATCAAAGCACCTAAATCGGCTGTCAGACTGACAGAACTCCTCAATAATCTGCCGAGAATTGTCAGTAGATCCGTCGTTTACTATGACTGCTTCGAAGTCTTTAAAACTCTGGCTGCGCACGGACTGCAGCATATTTCTTATATACTTTTCCACATTATACACAGGTATAATGACAGACACTTTGCACATCTTATCTTCTCCTGAAAATTAAACGTTCCAGAGCATTACCGTCTTACCTCCGGCCTTAGCCATGTCTTTTTCGAAAGCGGTATGCATATCTTGCACGCTTCTCACGTCTATCACATCTCCGACTAAATTTTTGAGATGTTTCACCATTTCCGGATGTTCTGAAAGGATTTTTACCGTGTCTTCAAAATCTTTACGTCCGGAGCGGCTGCTCCCAAAAATTCTCAGACCTTTTTCAAGTACCATTCTTGTATTTATCGGAACCGGATTTTCTGAAACGCCGAGAATGGCTATGGTTCCTTCGGGCCTTATAAAATCAATTATCTGATCTATTGCGCGTTGTGAACCGGTTCCGCCTACACATTCGAAGGCATGGTCTATGACTATATTCTCCGGTATGTGTCTCACATCATAGGTCTCATCAGCGAAGGTGAAATCTATCATCTTGTCATGGCTCAATCCCATTACATAAAGTCTAGCCTCAGGGTATCTGTAGCGGAGAAGCAAGGTCGTTATGAAAGCCAGATTCCCGTCTCCCCATATGGCAATATGCTCTTTTCGTCCATGGGAAAATCTTTCAAATCTTCCTACAGCATGATTACTTACTGAAATAATCTCTGTAAAAGCAGCTACTTCCCTATCCATGTCGGCTGGCAAAAGCACAATCCGATCTCTATCCATGGCCACATTATCCTGCATGAATCCGTCAAAGCCACTGGCTCTGAATCTGCTGGAGCGCAGATAATTCTCTGCGATAAAAGGATCTGTCTCAACAGGTGTGTTAGGAATCATTACCACAGAATCTCCTGGTTTAAATTTTCCTCTGCCGTCATACACCACTACACCTATTCCTTCGTGAATCAGTGCCATAGGAAGTTTTTTGGCGAGGACTTCCGGATCCCTGGTGCCTTGGTAGTATCTCTGGTCTGCATTACATATGGAAAGATGGGTAGGTCTTACAATAACCTTATCATCATTCATTTTTATATTATTAAATTCTATTTCAATTTTTCTGGGCTCTGTGAGCCTGTAAACTGTATTGAGCATATTACTCACCTTTCAATAAGCTTTCCGCTACGGTGAGGTCGTAGGGGTATGTAATTTTTATGTTGGAATTTTCACCTCTCACAAGTTTTACCGGCAGATTTTTCATTACAAAAATTTTTGCTGCATCAGTCAGAATTGATTTTTCGTCTTCAGTAAGGCTGTGATAAAGTTCTCTCAGTTTAATCGCTTTAAAGCTTTGAGGCGTCTGTCCCTGATAAAGTACGGCTCTGTCAGGTATGGCGGATATTATATCGCCGCTTTGACTTTCAACTATGGTATCTGTGGCCGGTATTACCGTATCGCAGGCACCGTATTCAGCTGCAGCTTCTATGTTTTCTTTTATTATTCTATATGTCACAAAAGGGCGCACAGCATCATGAGTAACAACAACTGTGTCTTCATCCAACTCACCTATACTTTCAATGTACGCGATAGCGTTTTGTATAGTATCATTACGGGTTTCTCCTCCCGGCAGTATCCTGATCCTGCTGTCTTCTCCGATATGCTTCCTTATAAGTCCCTCTGTGTATTCCATCCAGTCCTCCGGACACAGGATGAGAATCTGCCTGAATTCGCTGCACATACAGAATTTCTCTGCAGTGTGGAGAATAATAGGCTTTCCTCCTATATTTATGTATTGTTTAGGCTTTTCGCTTCCCATGCGGCTTCCTATTCCGCCGGCCAATATGCATGCATAAATCATCAGTTTACCTCCCGTGTAAGTAACTGCTGTTCCTTATCATCGTTTTCACTGCTTTCATTCAGAATCAGCAACATGTAGAAACATGTGAAAAATCGATTAAGTATGAACAGGCTTTCAAAGCAGTTTATTATGAAAGTGAAAATAAGAATCAGATATCTTCTATCTTTCCTTAAATTCTTTGTTCTCATAATACGTTGGAAAAGAATGGCTATGAAAAGTGTAAGCCCAGCCCATCCGGTTCCCGATACCATTGCGATGTATCCATTGTGAGGACCCAGATCAGCTGCCCTTGTGTATCTCCAGTAGTAATTCTGATCAATACCGGAAATAAATTCCTTACGCGCCTGCTGTTCAAGATTAAGATTGCCATGACCGAAAATCTCGTGATCCTTCTGGGTAATAACACACTCCTTCCAGATGATATATCTTCCTGTACTCAGGCTGTCAACCTTTATCTCGATAGGCGTATATGATAAAGCCGAAGATGACTCTCCATAGTGTACAAGCCCGTATATTGGAATCAAAGTCGCTGTTGCCATCAGCAACACAGCCACGGTGAATTTTCTTTTGTCTACCTTCCTAAATATCATAAAGAAAATAATTGTGAATATTACCGCCAGTACACCCATATCCGCACTGCGACATCCGAAAAGAATCATTGCCACAGCATTATACATCCCATATAATACTGTGAATTTTTTTGAAAAGATTTTTTTCCCATAAATCACAATGGCCAGTACTATGCCGAATCCCGCAAATATGCCTGCCGTGTTGGGGTTGCTGAAAGCCAGCGCATTTCCTGATTTTTCAAAATATGTAAGCTTTATAAGCATGTCCGATATTCCTGTGGTGACATATGTACATATATAGTATACCGCCAGGCTGGCAAAAGTCATGAGAAACTCAAACCATACGAAAAACTTGACATAAAAAATTTTTTTGTTTTTATCCACATTTGAGAAAAAGCATATTCCCACAAGGTAAAAGATCTCGAAAAAAACTGTTCTGCCAACGCTGTAGTCAAACCCGCTTTTCCACAAAGAAATAATGCGTACAACCAAATATGCAACAACCAGGTAATTCATTCGAAGCCACTGCGGTATTCTCTCCTTTGGCTTTGAAAGGATGATTACCGCAAAAGCTAAAACAACAATTATCGCAATTAGGTTCTGTATAGTCTCTGCGCGCTCCCCCATCCATTTGTTAAGAACCGTATTTGTGCACAGAAACAATACTGACATAGCAGGCATAATAATTCCACTTAAAAAATTATATACTTTTTCCTCAATGCCGTTCCGCAACTTTAAATCCATCATTTCTCCTCTCTGCCGAATACCCACTCAATAACTCTTTTTGTTGATTTTCCGTCGCATGCACTCATGAATTTACGTCCGAAAGAATCTCGTGCATCTTCACACATGTCTCCCTTCCTGATGGCCTCCGGAAGCTGGCTGCTGCTTTCTACAACCGCGCCGTATACATATTCGTAAAAGTCATAGTAAAGTCCTCTTCCTTTTTCGTATTCCGCAAGATCATATACAAAGTATATAACCGGTTTACTCAACAGATACCAGTCGAAAATTACAGACGAATAATCTGTGATAAGAACATCTGCCGCAATGATGAGGTCGTTTATCTCTTCATACTCTGAGGCATCTGTTATTCCTTCTGTCCATAAAGAGCAGATACCTCTCTTTATGTTGCTGTACAGTGCCGGATGCCATCTTGTGACAAGCGCATAATCCTCACCCAGTTCATGCGCCAGACCCTGCAAATCCAGTTTTTCGAATGCGTAAGTTGCGTCTTCAACTTTTCTTCCCCTATATGTAGGGGCTACCAGTACTATTTTTTTCCCCTGCAACTGTGGTAAAGCTCTTCTCACCCTTTTAACCGCATCCTCTCTGCTTTCTTCATCAAAAAAAACATCAGTGCGCGGGCTCCCTACAGCCTTGACTTTATCAATTCCGACATCAAATGCCTCAGCAAAGCATTGTCTGATTTCTTCTGCAGTAACTGCCACTTTAGTATATTTACGGTATCCTCTGTGAACCTTTTTAATATTATCGCCTGTACCTATACGGCTAAATCCGAACTTTTTAAAAGCCCCGCTTCCGTGCCACAGCTGAACTATCTGTTGTTCCTTTCTTACTCTCATGGCAGAAACAATTCCATAAAAATCATCCAGGAAAATATATCCCGCTGTTGTAAGATCTTTCCACAGGCGCATAGTCTCAAAAAAAGAGTTACAGTCACGGCGATCTTCTTTAAGGTGTACCGCCGGTTTATATTCTGCAGGCAAGGCTTCACAAACGGCTTTCAGATTTCCCTTCAATGCATCTCTCGCCTCTGAAGCAAATACGACTTTATATTTATCTGTCTTTAAAAACAATGATGCTACTCTGTTATAGACAAAGAAGGCGATCTGAGAAATCGCCTTTAGAATTTTTCTCTTCATTTATCTGCCTTTTCCGCTTATTTTAAGACTTTTGAACACTGCCTTCTTTACATACGCAAACTCATCTGTTTTGTGGAACAGGATAATCATAATGAGGCTAGGCAGTATGCCGCTTATAACACATTTTACCATAAATGTTATTATGTTGTCACTTTTTATAATAGAGTTGGCACCCCAAGTGACTGACATTATTACACCAAATACCACCAGATATTTTACATATCTTATATAATATTCTTTAGGTGATTTTTTAAATCCGTATTTGTACAGCACTCTTGGCTCTATCCAGACACAGGTAAAGACAGAACTGATAATAGTACCCAAGAGCACCCCTGCAACACCAAAAGATTTCACAAGAGCCACAGAAGCAGCTATGTTTATAAGAGATTCACCTAATGGCATAAATTTATTCTGCCAGTACAGACCTTTTGCGTTTTTAAATGTCTGCACCGAACTGCGCATTCCCGTGACATACAGCTTTACTATTATACATATCACCACAGACATGTCCAGCAGATAGTCTTCTCCCAGCCATATTACCTTCACAAATGGGTTCAGGAGATTGAGCAGACATCCGCAAGCGAAAACATACAGCCAGAAGTTGAGGAAAACCATGCTGTTAAAAACTTTTTCCTGCTTTTCCAAATCTTCTTCTACGGCCAAATTTCCAACACTCGCTGAAAGCCCTGCAAAGAACTTATTGATAAATACCGTTACTGCATTTGTTATTACACAGTAGTTGGTATAAAGTCCAACACTTACAATCCCGACAAACTTTGAGATAATGAGATTGTCAGTAGCAAATACAACGATGCTGCCTACCTTGTGCAAGACCATGGCTCCTGTATTTTTTTTGATTGACTCAAAAATATCATTCGGAATTTTGTTTTTTGTCTTTTCTCTTAAATAGGGATACTTGCGATCAGCAATGTGAGTGATTGTTATGTTTCGAAAAAGGACAAAAGCAATACCTATTACAAGGTACAGAATATAGTCCCGCGTGGCAAACAGTGCAATAATCTGAACTGCTGTCATTACTATTTCATTTATCCCGTTATTTAACACGACAAGGTAATTATTCTGATTTGCTGTTACAAATGTTGCTTTGTATGAGAAGAAGTACGATATTGCCGAATTTCCCACAAATAGAAGATAAATAAGATCAATATCCGGTATGTCGGGCATGTCTTTTATAAAAAAGCCTATGTATGGTGTAAGAAGGTATCCTGCCACCGCAATAAAAATTCCCACAGTAATATACACCCTCTGGTAGAATCTCATAATAGGAGAAATCACCTGGTGCTCATTTCTTGCAATTGGGCCGTAAAGGCTGAATACAATGGCTTCGCCTATGCCCAGTTCCGCCAGGGACAGCATGGTAAGCACATTGCTAAAAAGGCCGCTGAGTCCCACATATTCTATTGTAAGCACTTTTATAATTACCGTTCTGGCCGCAAACTGGCACATAATGTGCACAAACTGCCATATCCAGGCGGTTTTTATATTTCGCGCGGAGTTTTCAAGACGCATTTACAAATCCTCAAAAAACAAATTACACGATATTATAGTATACTATTTTTCACCTAAAAAATCAACGGTTCTTGCAGTTCTTTGCGCTATGTAAAAACCTGCTGCATTTATTATCTTATGCAGCAGGTTTATTTTAATTATTCAATTATTATCTTTACTGCTTTGTCGGATATCAGCCCCGGGCCTCCCAGAACAACTGCTTCTGTAATATTTGTTTTTTCTGCATATTCAGCTGCAGCTGCCGTATCTCCGGATGATACGAGGACAAGAGGAGCATTAGCCATCATTGCCAGCGGTCCTCCTGCAAGCCCGTCAGGGAAGTTAAGTCCGTATGCCAGCACCATTCCTGGGCACTCATCAGAAGGGAAGAATTTAGATGCAACTTCTGTAGACGTGGTGTATCTGTTGCTTCCAGACACTCTGTCTACAAGGCCATAGTCATTCAGTTGGTTTTCGACCTGTTGACATACTGCACCGGTTCCTCCTATTATATAATTAGTCCTCTTTTTTGTTTTTCCTAAAAAAGTTTTCTGTGCGGGAGTCAAAGAGTCGCCCACCAACATTATAGGCTTTCCAACAGCGGAAGCTGACAAGCTATCTGCAAAGCCGGTGCCGGAACATATAAGCATATCCTCGTCAGTAACTCCTGCTTCTGTTAATATAGTCAGATTCGTCTCATATCTGTTGCTTCCGCTTCCCGCTCCGATTATAGTTGCAATATTATAGCAGTCGCATATTGCTCCTCCGTCATCTTTACCTGCTATTCCTCCTGTTGTGGCACTGCTGCCTCCGATGCCTCCATTCTGAACATCTCCGTCATTATAGCATTCCTTTATAAGTCCCTCATTATAACCTGCTATTCCGCCTACACAGCCACCTTGTGAAAACTTTGTGCCTCCTGTTACATATCCCGTATTGGAACAATTTATTATATTTCCTGCATTCCACCCAACAACTCCACCTGTATAGCTTATGGTAGAATCATTCAGTCTGCCTGTAACTGAGCTTTTGTTGATACATCCCTTAATTGTTCCGCTTTTGGAATTTCTGCCGACAATAGTTCCTACCGCTTCCTGAGAAGATGTTGCAGCTGTTGAATAATTATCTATGCATAGATTTATAATCTCACCACTGTTAATGCCTATGAATCCGGAACAACTGCCTTTTGCAGGGCTCTCTATTATCTCAAGGCCGCTTATTGTATGACCATTTCCGTCAATTACTCCTGAAAAAGCAGAATCCGAATCCCCAATAGGAATCCATCCTTTACCTGCATTATAAAACAGTCCTTCCGGTAAAAAATCTTCTTCTGAAAAGACAATATCCCGGGTAAGATAATACTTTCCACTGAGATCGTACCTGATATTGTTCAGTTACTCCTTAGTGGAAACAGGAGTATAGCCTGCAAAGTCATTTTGCTGAGTTCCCTCGTAGGACCCTGTTCCTGCCATTGCAATTTCTGCAGGTGCCATAGCTGCAACTAAAGCAACGCATATCACAATTGACATCACCTGTTTTACTCTTTCAATAAAGGATCTTTTCATAGCTTTCCTCCATTTTTCTTATTTCATATATTATCTCATAATCTATATCTTGCTTCAACACACAATCTTCACATTCTTCGAATAAAATTTGCGAGCACTAAAAAACCTCATATATCAACATGAGGTTTTTTATGCAATATGAAAAATGATTTTTTATGTTTCTGCTACTTTCGTGTATATGGATGTAAGCTTTTCAGCTATAATATCTTAAGAGCATATCCTGTTTGCATATGCAGCTATACTTTCTGAATTATACGCACTTATATTGTCTTTAATAAAATTCATAGCAGCAGCTGCTTTACATATATCATCATCAACTATTATTCCGTTTTCATCGTTAATAAACGATTCAGGTCCTCCTGAATATGAAGCTATCACAGGAAGTCCACATGCCATAGCTTCAATATACGCAACACCGAAAGTTTCATTTTTTGAGAGAAGGACGAAGGCATCTGCTTTTTTATAGAACTCAGCAAGTTCTGAACGTGATTTTTTTCCGCACAAAACAATGCTGTCACACATGCCGCAATTTTCAATCTGCCTGCGTAGATTTTCTCTTTCAGGGCCGTCACCAAAAATATACAGCATGCATGTTTTTTCCGGAAACGCAGTTGCAAATGCTTCTACGAGAAGGCCCATCCGCTTGTTTTCTGTAAGGTTTCCGGCACTTACAAAAGTGAAGATTTCTCCGTCACAAACTTTCTTTTCTCTATAAGTCCTCGAAAACAGCGTTCCATCAAATACATTGTAAACAACCTGGCACTTTACATTAAAGTTGTCCGATATTTTTTTCTGAAGAGACTCACTTACTGCAATTACACAGTCTGCGGACGAATATGCCAGCTTCGCGTTCTTCTGCGTTTTTTTATCTATTTCATCCTTGCTCTTGTTTACTAAACTGGAGTGCTCAGTCACTATCAAAGGAGTCTTTTCATTCAGATGATTTTTAAGAGCAATAGCGACCATCGCCGATATCTCTAAAAAATGCGTATTGATAATATCAAAAGGACCCACTTCTTTCTTGGCTTTTTCATACACCATTCTGAAAAGTCTTGAGCCGGCATAATTCATGGGATCCGTTCCCACGGCTCCTATAGGAAAGCTGCATCTGTAAAGGTCAATGCCGTCAAATATGCAGTGGCTTATTCCGAATTTCCTTTTTCTCCTTATGGATCTTAGATCCATAGAAATCACACACACCTGATGCCCGTATTTTTTTAATGCCATCGCCTGATCAAACTCGAAATTGCCCTTGCCATCATCAGGAATATTCCGTGCAACAATGCATATCTTCATCTTAACACCACCGTAACAATATCAGAGACAGATTTTTAAAGAATGAGCCACCTTTTCAATATCCTCGTCGGTGAGATAAGGATGCATAGGGAGAGACAGTACTGTATTACAAAGTTTTACAGTGTTGCTGCACTCAAATTTATAATCCTCTCCATATCCGAATGCTTTCTGCATATGCATCGGCTTAGGGTAATAAACCATTGATGGAATACCCTGTTCTTTCAATGCTGACTGGAGCCTTTCCCTTGTTTTCATATCTGAAAGCTGAATGGTGTACTGTGCCCAACTGGAATAGAACCCTTCCGGAACCACAGGTGTTTTAACCACATCTTGCAAAATCGCAGTGTATTTTTCGGCAGCTTTATTTACTGCTTCAACTTCATATTCTTTAAATGCCTTGAGCTTGACAGAAAGTATCGCTGCCTGAATAGTGTCCAGCCTGGAGTTGAGTCCTATTCTGACATTATCATACTTCATGGTGCCTTTGCCATGAACTCTGATTGACTCCATCAACGCTGCAAGTTCATCATCATCAGTAAACAGTGCGCCTCCGTCTCCGTAGCATCCCAAAGGCTTTGCCGGGAAAAACGATGTGGTTGCAATGTCTCCGAAGCTGCACGCTTTTTTGCCATTTATTTCTCCGCCGAAGCCTTGTGCCCCATCTTCCAGAATGAGCAGCCCATACTTATCAGCTATAGGCCTTAATTTGATAAAATCAGCAGGCAGACCAAAGAGGTCAACTGCCACAACCGCCTTTGGTGTCAGTTTCCCTTCCGCGGTTACTTTTTTGATAGCCTCTTCCAGGGAACTGCAATCTATGTTAAAGGTGTCTTTATCCACATCCACAAAAACCGGTGTTGCACCGCAATGTGATACTATCTCCCCTGAAGAAAAGAAGGTAAAGTCCGGTACGAAAACTGCGTCACCTTCTTTTATGTCCCATACCATCATGGCAATGGACAAAGCATCAGTGCCGTTGGCACATGTAACGCAATGCTTTACGCCCACATATTCTGCAAGTTCTTTCTCAAGCTGAGCCACCTGCTCTCCGATGATGAAGTTGCAGTCAGTAGCAACCTTTATCATTGCCTCGTCTATTTCCTTCTTTAATACCTGATACTGTTGTTTTAAATCTCTGAATTGCATAGTATCCTCCTATAAATTATAGATGATTATCCCAGTTTTCCATTGTGAAAAGTTTTTTTTCTATTTTTCTAGATGGTTTAACTCTATCTCTTATCTTTTTGCAAGGACTTCCTAAATAGATAGACCAAGGCTCAGTCAAATCTTTTGTTACAACACTATTTGCACCCACAACTACACCTTCTGCAATACTTACGCCAGGCATGATAACGCAATTTGCACCAATATAAACATCATCAGCTAAAGTTATATCCCCTCTTCTAAACGCCCTGCACTCTTCTGGAATAAATTCCGCAGCGTAAAGTCCATCAAACTCATACGTACTTGTTAGTAGCTTTGATGAAGGACCTATAAAACACCTGTCACCAATCTTTGTAGTTCCACCGCCCTCTATTACAGCATGCCATGTAATCATACAATGCTTTCCAATTATTAATGACTTCCCAGCGTCAATAAATGTAAAATCACAAATTCTGCTAAAATTGTCAATTTTAGTATTACACGCACGAACGATTTTGCATAAAGGATATAGTATTACATCTTTTCCACAAAATTGCAAATCGTTACGAACATTATCGCCCATCATCTCAATTCCTGATAAGATCTCGTTTACGTTGTTTACCATTGTAGCTTACTGTGCATTAATACAACACACTTTACTCCTTTCTTGAAAATATAGGTATGCCTATATATGTTGCATATTTTTTTAAGCTTTTATAATTTAATATTAAAACAAGTATAATACTTACACACGAAAGTACATATACAATATAACCTTTAAAAAATGTATGCACGCAGCAATTGATTACCAGCATAACCGTTAAGGGAAGATAGAACCCCATATCAAATTTCCACCATATTTTATTCGAAATAATACTCCGAACCCAAAAGAAAACTATAAATGATGTACCTGTTGCTATTGCGGCACCTGTTGCACCCCAAACAGGTATTAACAGATAATTTAACACAAAATTTACTACACAACTAACCCCTGAAACAACAATGCTAAAGTAAGTCTTTCTAGAAAACCCTATTCCTACCGCTGTTGATTCTGACATTGTATACATTATTGGATATAATAGTAGAAAAGGGAAAATATTAATTGCATCTAAAAAATTGTCACCTAAAACTACACCTACAACATTTTTGACAATCAATAATCCAAGACACATTATCGACATTACAATAGCTACAACTCTGTTAACTATATTAAAAAAATCTTTTTCTACGTTTTCTTCATTCCATCTATACGCAACTGGAGTCCAAAATAATGTAAAACAACTTTGAAATAATGATAGAATGTTCACTATTTTAAACGCTGCTGCATACAGCCCTAGTTCAACATATCCACATTCTACTCTAATCATTATTTTGTCCATTGAAGATAAAGTCCAACTCATCATCATTGCTGGAATCAATGGAATTCCAAAAGCCAACATGCGTTTTATTAACGTTTTGTCATATTTACATAAATTTAACCCTAATGGCTTAATTGCTAATATAGTAACAATAATACTATTGATTATTTCTCCTAATGCCATCGCATATACTACACTTCTAAAACTTTTTTCGTACACCATGAACAATATTATTGTCAGCACTAATATCCAAGCTTTTAAAAGTATAGTAAATATAGAATATTGTATTCCTTTCTCTTCCATTCTGAACTTTAATAGTGAGAAGCTTTCCAAAACCATAAAAGGAATTAAAACTGCTAAAGCGTATACAGCAAGAGGTTCATTGGTTGTTCCATAAAGAAATACGCCTAAAGTATCTTTAAAAACTATTGCCATTATAGTAAAACCTGCTGCCATAGTCATCGGGATAACAATTGCATTAGAAAGTAACTTCGCAAGATTATTCCTATAATTATTAAACTCTCTTATGAAGGCTTGATCCATCCCTAAGTACACAAACATGGATACCATTCCCTGTACAACAGTAAACATGCTGGCTTTTCCATACTCTTCTGGTGTAATAAAAAAAGTCACTAAAGGAACGGTTAAAAATCCTAAAAAAGAGCTTATTATAGGGCCAAGAGAAAACGCTCCAAATTTCTTTAGCAAAGAGTTAACTGAACTACTTGTTTTATTGCCCATCTACCAATAACACTCCTTATCTCCTGCAGATATGCTGTATCGGATTGTCTCTAATTTAGAATTCAATCCATCAATTGAATTATCTGAAATAAGTAATGCACATTCTCTATCCCTACTTGATTCAATCTTGTGCGAGTCGTTTCTATGCCACATAAATGCATCAAGTAAAGATAGGCTTTCCTTGTCAAGCATTAAGGAATTCAATTTACCAATATATCTTATTGCAGCATACCTATTTTGTCTTATATTTATTTCAACCTGCTCATTTAATGACCATAAAACATTTTCTTTAACTAAGTCAACGCCTGTTGATTCAAAGACTAAATTTGTAGCAATAAAATCACCGCCTAATCTTGCTCCTAATTCTACAATTTTAACTCCTGTGCTAGTTACCTTAAGTTCAACATGGGCTGGTCCACCCTTAATTCCAATTGCATTTACTGCCATAGTAGTTACTTTTTTTATCTCATTTTGTATTTCAAATGGTAATAATGATGGCTGGGTATGTCCCATTTCCACAAAGTGAGGAGCACCTGTAGTTATTTTATCAGTTATTTGTACAATATTAACGCCCTCATTAGTTACGAACACTTCCACACTTACTTCATCACCATCCATATATTCCTCCACAAGAACAACATTTTCCATGCTATTTTTGCTTGCATAAATGTAGGCCTCTTCAATATCGGATTCATCATTTAAAAAAGCAATTCCTCTACTTCCAGAATTGTCAGAAGGTTTAACAATAGCTGGTAGTCCAACATTTCTTATAGCTGCATCATATTCCGATTTTGTACTGCAGATTGCATACTTAGGAATAGGTACATTATTTTTCTTAAGAGCGTTTCTCATATGGACTTTATTTGTAGCTAATAGAGCAGTTTTTGTTGAAATAGAATTTAACTTCAATTCTTCACTAACTTTTGCTACAATTCTCATAGGTCTGTCGCTACAAATTGTCATTATTCCATCTATTTTTTCTTTTTTGGCGACACTTAATATCCCCTCGTAGTCTAAAGTGCTGATATTATAAAATACATCCGCCAGCTTTTTTCCTACTGCCTCTGAATCATAGTCAACAACTATGCTTTTTATCCCAAGCTCTTTTGCCTTTTTAATAGCTGGCAATTGTAATTCACTTGCACCTAATATCATTATTTTTTTGCACATATTATTTCCTCAACCAATTATTCTATTATAACTATTTATCCATGTATCATAAACGCTTTCCCACGAGTATGCACTATGAATTAATTTCTTATTTTTCTCAAAATTAATTGCTGTACCATTACTTACACATTCATAAATTATTGTTGTTAAGTCTTCAAATTTTTCAAACTGAATATATTCTAATCCCAGCTTATCAAATTCATCATATTTTATCCAACTAGGATTAATAACTATTGTATCTGAAGAGAAACACTCTCTTATAGAACCGGATAATCCATCTGTAGTTTGGGCATGTATAAAAATATCTGTCGCAACTCTCATACGGCTTATCTGCTCAAAATCTAGCATTTTTTCTTCTATAATATAATCCATTCCGCTTTCTTTAGCAGCATTTATCACTTTGTTTTTATATTCTAGTGAGTTTATTCCCACAATATGAAGTATTATCTGTATCTTCTTTTTTATATTATTAGGTAATTTATCTAATTCTTGTAGTACCTTTAAATGTTGTTGGCGTTCATTGCCATTGTAACCAATAGCAATTGTGATTTTTCCATTTTTTATGCCATATTCATCTTTACATAAAAATTTACCTTTTTTCTTTAACAAATCATCAATGTAAGGTAACGCTAATGTCCCAAACCTTAATGCTTCAGGTAAAAAGAGATGGTCATAACGATTTCCGTAGTGTTGATTAAATACTTTATATGTCTTATTACTTAATTTATTAATTGCATTGACATTTGAAATAATTCTTTCTAACTTTTTTGCATCGCTATCATTAAGTGGTAAAATGTCTGAACCCCAAAACATAATAAATGATTTAGTATTCATAATTTTTAGGGTAAATGCAATTATATATGCTTGAAAACTATGTGGGGGATAATGTATCTCTACAATGTCAAACACCTCATGCTTGCGATGTTTAATTCCAAAGTGTATTAATCTAATAGCCTTCATAAACTTTTCAGATACAGATGAATTTTTTCCAATTGTAACTAAATGTACGCCCATCTTTTCATACACATCTTTGTTTTTTAACTCTGATTCGTCAAAAACGGTGATATAAACCAAATCATTATTTTTAACATGGATTTCTTTAATATATTCCCTCATCCAAACAGAAGAAGGATTTCCTATAATAAAATGTCTATGATTCATCTCCTCTTTTTCCTCCGCTTATACGATTCTACTCAAGTCTCTTAATATCAATAAGTTATTTTTTTCTCTCCTCACCGTTATTTGCCATTAGTATAAAACCTGAGAACCAAAATAATGTTGCTGGAAAATACGTAAAGATCATATATCCGCCAGATGTGATTGCTGATACAAAGAAGCATAAATATGTTGATGTCATAAACATAACTTTGGGGTTAAGAATGCTTTCCTTGTTTATTAAAAATAATACAGCCGTCTTAAATAGCTCTATTCCCATAATTATCATTATAGCAATTAGACTTAGTCCAGCTATTATTCCAGCAGAATAGGCAACTTGTAAATATGCATTATGTGCATTAGTATCATGGTAAACTCTATCACCATTTATGATGTCCCTTGATTCCTTCGCATGTCCGACGAAAGATATTTCCTTAATATAGTCTTTCCAAATTCCTATTCTACCTGATGTAAAAGCATCATTTCCTTCTCCATTCAGACCTTTGTTAAACCTATCCGTAGCAATCCCCACAGTATCAGAAATTGATACATCACTATCATACCGTTCAACTTTGTTATCTTCATGTTGGAAGATAAAGTCTTGGATGTATGTATGAATAGTTGTAAATAGCAAGAAATTTAACGCAAATACTACAATTAACAAAAAAACACAAGAAATGATTTGCCCACAAACCTCAAAAAATTTCCTTTCACGTATTGCTTCAACCACATACTTTATAATATATACTGAGATTTGTGAAATGATACAGAGCATATTTGTTCTTGAATTAGAATAGAAGCAAAGCGAAGTTGCTATACAAATAATAACAACAAAGAATATAACATTTCTTGTATTATTTTTATAATTCACATTCAAAAGAAACAAAGATGCTCCTACAACTACAGCCATAAATGCACTAAATGTATTAGGATTACTCAAAAAAGAACTGTACTGATTCATATCAAAAGGCGGACCAAAGAATATCGACATTATAAAAAAAATCAAAAATGCTAATGTTACCCCTTTACAAAATGCTGAAATAATTTTTAATATGTCTCTTCGTGTTGCTAACGTTTTATAAAATATTGGTAACAAACACATGAAGATTAGACCTATTGCAAGATATCCTATTACTCCAAAAAAAACACCATTTATAACAAACGAACTGCCAATAATAAGCAAAAATCCAAAATAATATTTATTCAACTTACATTGAATAAAATTTTCCGAGGACAAAAGCAAAGCAGTATAGAAAAGAAATGAAAAAATCCCAATAATAACCACCACAGAGAAACTATCTTTTACAACTACGGGCAACAATAATGAGCACAAAACTTGTGTAGCGGAAATTATGGTAATCAAAAAATATTTTGTTATTTCGCTTATCTTTCTATTGCAAGTTTCAATTAACATTATTATCTTCATGACACAACTATTAAGTACTTTCATCAAACTTTATATGATAATTATAATTTGCTTATCATATTCTTCTTTCGTATTCACTGTTTAATATCCTCAAATACAAGTTTACAAGTTTTTCAACTTCTTTTTCCCAATTGAAAACTTCTTCTACAGCTTTTCTACCCATTTTACCATACTTTTCACAGAGCTCTGGATCATTTTTGAGTTTTGTAATTGCATCTGCAATTTCCTGGGCATTTGTGCAATCTGCACATATTCCAAACTCATATGTTTTCATAACTTCCTTCGGATAATCAAAGTCAGAAATAATTACAGGCAATCCCATAGCCATGCATTCGTACACCTTTGTAGGTAGATTATTTACAGTTGGATATTGTCCTACCGGCAAAATAGTTGATGCACCCATTCTGCTGACAGAATACAATTCAATCACTTCCGGTCTATCACATATACCTAGGCAATCAACACCTTCTAAAAGACCCTTGCTTTCAAGTTTTTCCTTATAGTCAGATGGTGAAAAGTCCCCTGCAAGAGCTACTTTACAACCTGTAATCCTAACAGCTTCAAGAAGTTTTGTGATTCCTCTTTCCTCTGTCAAACTGCCTATTACACAAATATCATACTTAGGTTTCTTTTTATCTACCTCAGAGAATTCAGATAAAAAAGGAAGATTGTTTATAAAAACAGTTTGCTTACATCTGCCATCAAATGGATTTTTTCCATTAACAAGGCATGGGAAAACTACTGCATCAATTTTCCTGCATATGTAGGTTTCTTCGTTGTAGTATAATCTTGAAATAATGCTTCTTAATATACCTGGCAGATACTTCTTAATTTTAATCTGCTCAACAGTATTCTCATGGCTATCAAAAATTACTTTCTTACCTTTTTTTTTCAGTTTTAATCCTACAGATAACAACTCCGGATCATGAAAATGATAGATATCAGCATCAAGCTTTAATGCTTCCCTATAAACTACTTTTGAAAAAGAAAGCATACGTTTTATACGGCTGGAAGGCTTTTCACCTACACCGATAATATTAACGTTTTTTTCGAATCTGGATTCGCCAGGAGCGACCAGATAGACATCAAATCTATCGTCGCCCGCTATGGAAACGCACTCCTTTTGAAAGATTCTGCTATCATTACTATCATGAGCACTAGTCATATGACATATTTTCATTATCTGAATTCACCCTTCATGTCCGTACTTGCAAAATCCTTAAGAGGCAACTTTACGGCCTTTCCTTCTTTCTGGCTTTTGTAAATTGAAAGCACCACCTCAAGCGCATTTCTTCCTGCAACAGCATCCACGTATGGTTTCCTGTCATTTTCAATCGCATCCATAACGTCAGCAAAAAGGCTTGTGTGTCCGTTTCCATATACATTGCTGGTTGCCTCAGCGAGGCCTTTATTTTTTGCATCTTCTTCAGTTTCATCTGCAAAATCCCAGACATCTATATTGTTAGTAGAAGTGCCCCCTATTTTAACAGTTCCGTTCTCACCGAAAATATACAGTGTCTCCTCAAGATTTTTAGGATAGACATTTGTTGTTCCTTCTATTGTTCCAATGGCGCCGTTCTTGAACTTCACAACTGCCATTCCCACATCTTCTGCCTCCAGATAATCATGGAACTGCTGACGCGTTGCACCATAAATCTCTTCAATTTCATCACCCATCATCCATCTTAAAAGGTCAATGCCGTGGATACACTGATTCATTAGAGCACCACCATCCTGTTCCCATGTACCTCTCCAAGGAGCCTGGTCATAATAACCCTGATTTCTGTTCCATCTGACATGAATAGAACCATGGGAAAGCTTTCCGAAACGACCTGCCTCGAGAGCCTTTCTTAATTCCTGAATTGCAACATTGAATCTGTTCTGGTGACATGCAGATACCTTCACATTATACTTTTCTGAAGCCTCAATAATTCTGTCCGCATCTTCAATGCTCATAGCCATAGGCTTTTCTATAATTACATTTACGCGATTTTCAATGCAGTGTAATGCAATCTCCGCATGAATTCCGCTTTCTGTAGCAATGCTGGCCAGATCGATTTTTTCCTTGGCTATCATTTCCTTATAATCTGTATATCTTTTGATAGATGCATCATCCTGCAAATCGTATTTTTCCAATATGGCTTCCATTTTCTCAGGTAGTACATCACATACCGCCACGATTTCAAGATTATTGTTTATTGCTGCTTTTATGTGGTTTACTGCGATTCTACCGCAACCAATTAATGCGTATTTCATAATAAAACCTCTCTATTCTACGTTATTTTTATCAATTAAGCTTTCCAAATCAGTTATATTATCATTCATAATATTGAATCTCTTTTTATTTGCACCATTAATAAATTCCAATAGTAGTTTTTCTATAGACAAACTACTATCTTTATACCAAAAAGGATGCGTTAGAATATGTAGTCTTTCATACTCATTTGATGAAATTATGTGTTGTACATCTTCTCTCCACCTCATACGTGAATCTGAAACATACTTAAATTTCTTAAAGAACTCCTTCGAGTATGAATTCACAAGACCAGGTATCTCAAGATTGCTATCTAGTGTATTTTTTGATGGTCTATGCATAGAAACAGTTTTGACCGGCTCATCTATTATTTTTTCCAGCAGTTCTGCTTCTTTTTGTATGTTTTCTATTATATAATCTTCACACCATTCTGCATTACCTGATGAATATCTCACTTCATCAAAATGCAACCCAATCTCATGACCATTTTTTCTTAGTTCATCAAATACCTTTAATGACGATTTTGATGCAGGGTTATAAAAGTCAGAAGTTAATAGGACAAAGTACGTTGACTTAGCATTTCTATCTCTTTCTATTACAGAAAATTCAACTGCCCTATCTAATTCATAATCAATGTCGTGCCTTAATATGGCACATTTTTCACTTTCATCATAATCATGATAGTCTTTAATCAAATAGTCATTTTCATATAAACTACATATCAAGTTATCATATGCCCTAAAAGTAAACTGCATTATTTTTCCACCAAACCACTTTCATCTTCAACATATGCTCTGCCACATTTCTGGCATATTAAGTTAGTGCCAAGTATTTCTCCACATTCACAAACCCATCCGATTTGTCTTGCAGGAACGCCTGCCATAAGGGCGTGGTCCTTTACATTTTTAGTAACAACCGCACCTGCTGCAACCATTGACCATTTACCCAGTTCATGACCGCAAACTACAGTTGCATTAGCACCTACTGTTGCGCCAGTATGAAGAATTGTCTTCTTGTATCCAGCACTTCCTTTTGGATATTTAGCTCTCGGTGTTAAATCATTTGTAAACACCATAGAAGGACCACAGAACACATAGTCCTCTAATTCAACACCTTCATAAAGTGATACATTGTTTTGAACTTTGCAACCGTTTCCAATCTTTACGTTATTAGAAACGTTTACGTTTTGTCCAAAGGAACAGTTTTCACCAATTGTAGCACCAGACTGGATATGGCTAAATTGCCATATTTTTGTTCCATCACCTATTTTAACATTATCATCTACATAACTCGATTCATGAACAAAATATTTTTTTGTTGAATTCATTTTACTATTTCCTTTCAAACTCGCGAGCTGGACTTCCAACAAGGCTTACATTATCACCAAACGACTTCTGTACCGAAGTTGCCTGACCCACAAAACAATTATCTCCAAGTTTAATGCCATTTCTTATCGTAGAATTTGGTGCAATATAACCATTGGCTCCAATCGATGAACTCCCTCCAAATTGTGCACATGCAGTAGTCATGGTTCCTGTTCCAATCTTACAATTATGACCAATATGATTTAAATCATCTATAAAACAATTATCTTCGATAATTGTTGGTTCCATCGTTCCTGATGCGATAGATGCTAATGCACCAATCTCTACATTATTCCCAATTATTACTCCACCTATATGTGGAATACGTATATTTCTGCCATCTGAATCTTTTTCTATACCAAATCCTTGACCGCCTATTACTGTATTTTCGCCAACTACAACATTATTCCCAATTATAACATTTTCTCGGATTTTTGCTCCAGTCTTTATTATAACATCATCACCTATTACAACATTGTTATCAATAAAGATACTCGGTTCAAGAGTGCAATTGCGACCAATACACACATTCTCTCCAATGATAATGTTATTATCTTTCATGATGTACTTTCGGTTCCTATTACTAGATTCAATGATCAATTTTAAAGCTTTTGCAAAATACAATCTTGGATTTTCCACAACTATAATATGATTTTTTAAAGAAATGTCTTTAAAATATTCTATAAGCTCACTTTCAATAATTATACATGCATCAGTGATTGTTCTAAGTGCATCAATACAATCCATATTAAACTTTTTTTTGGTAGCAAACATCAGAGCATTATCTATTGGTGAACCTAAAGATTTTGTATCATTTATCATTACATGGCTAACACCTAATGACACACCACCAAATGAATCCAATATAAGCTTTGAATCAAAATTCCAATTCCTCACTATTTAGCCCTCAATTAAAGTACTTCAATATTATTTCTAGCTTCAATATCCTTCATAGCATTTCTTGTATCAAAAATTGCCTGTGCATTCTTCTGAATCATATTATAATCTATGTTTGTGTGTGCCGCTGTGATAACTACAAGGTCATATTCTGAAATTACGGATTCATCTATTCCGTCAATTCCCTTGAAAATCTGGCCTTTGTCCTTGTATTCAGCTATCCAAGGATCATAAAAGTCTGTTTCCGCTCCTGCTTCTTTTAGCTTTTCTATAACCCTGATAGCCGGGCTTTCTCTGTAGTCGTCAATATCATTTTTATATGCAACGCCAAGAACCAGAATTTTTGAACCATTGAGAGCTTTCTTATGTCTGTTTAAAATAGCCATGGATCTTTCAACGCAGTACTCCGGCATTCTGTCATTAACCATCATTGAACTTTCAATCATGGAAGTATGGAATCCGTATTCTCTAGCCTTCCATGACAAATAGTATGGATCAAGTGGAATGCAGTGTCCACCAAGACCAGGACCTGGATAGAATGCCTGGAAACCATAAGGTTTAGTCTTAGCTGCATCTACTACTTCCCAGTAATCAATACCCATCTTGTTACATAAAATAGCCATCTCATTAGCCAGTCCAATGTTAATATTTCTATATGTGTTTTCTAATATTTTTTCCATTTCAGCTACTGCAGGTGAGGATACTTCATGTACATCACCTTCAAGCACAGCTCTATACATAGCAGCAATTACTTCTCTGGCATCATCACCAATAGCACCAACTACCTTTGGAGTGTTCTTTGTCTTAAACTGCTTATTACCTGGGTCTACTCTTTCCGGTGAGAAACCTAAGTAGAAGTCCTCTCCACACTTTAATCCAGAGCTTTCTAATATAGGCTTTAACAGTTCTTCTGTAGTACCAGGGTATGTTGTTGATTCCAGAACAACCATTGTACCTTTAGTTAAGTATTTTGCAATTTCTTCAGTAGAAGACTTAACATAGCTGATGTCAGGCATCTGATGTGCATCAAGAGGTGTAGGTACACAGATTGCAATGAAGTCTACATCCTTAACAAAGCTAAAATCAGTTGTGGCCTTGAGCATTCCTTCTTCTACAATTTTCTTTAATTCATCATCAACTACATCACCTATGTAGTTTATACCAGCATTTACTAAATCAACCTTTTCTTTCTGTACATCAAAACCGATTGTCTTAAACCCAGCTTTAGCTTTTTCAACAGCAAGTGGCAGTCCCACATAACCAAGACCTACAACGCCTACCGTTATAGTTCTTTCTTTTATCTTCTTCAATAATGTCGCTTTCATTTTTCCCTCCTGTACATTTCGAACTATTTGGCTCTTCGTTTTAAATCTTCAATAAATTTTTTGTGTTCAATTGCAAAATTCCCTGTTACGGCCTGTCCTTCTCCAACATCTTTTGAAACTACAGACCCCATATTTACACGTGCGTTATTGCCTACGGTAATTCCGTTTTTCAATATGCATCCGTATCCTATCCAGCAGTTTTCACCTACACGAGTCCTTCCTCCGATTCCTGAAAGAGCAACTATCATAGTATTTGATCCTATTTTTGCGCCATGAGAAATATTGCAGAGCATATCAATCTTGCAGTAGTCATCTACCACCGTATCATCCCAAGGATAAATTGCTTTGTTAATACCTGTATTTGGTAAAACCTCAACATTTCTGCCAATTCGCACTCCGCCGATATGTTTTACTCCAAATATAGTATTATGTTCTCTCTTAAATTCAAAGTCAGGACAGCCCAGCTTGCATCCTGCACGAATTATACAGTTATCCCCAATAACCGTGTTCTCTCTTATTACAACAAACTCCTCAATTACAACATTGTTACCGATCTTTACATTTGTTTCAGCAACAGAAGCCAACTCGCTGATTGAACATCCTGTGCCTATCTGCGTTTCAAAGGTTTCTCTCGCATAAAAGCTTTCCTGTGAAATTGCATTATGCAATTTAAAGAACAGAAGCCTTGGACTTTCAGTAATGCACACTCCCCGACCTTCGTCAAGGAGCATATCAGCATACTCTTCTTTTGTAAATACCATTACAACATCATCAGGCACGTTTTCGATAAAATCTGCACTGTCAATAAAAGTACATTTTGAGCCCCCGGTTTTAGAACCTACAAGACCCAATGTCTCAAATTCTTTTTCATTTTTGATTGTTACGCCGAATTCAGGCAGATAGTCAGCCAGTAAAACGCTCAGCTTCATTTTTTTCTCTCCTCCATTACTCCATTAAAAATTTTTTCAAGTTCCCCCGCATGTACTTTGTAGTCAAAATTTTCTGCTGCCTTTAAGGCATTGGTACAGTATAACCTGTATTTTTCGCTATCCATATTCATAACGCTTAAAATGCCGTTATAAATTGAATTGATGTCATTACTTTCCAGAACAATGCCGCAATTATATTTGGTAACATTGTCATAATTTGATTTCACACTTGTGAGAATAGGTTTCCCCGAAGCCATATAGTCAAACATTTTGTTAAGGCTTAACCCATATCTGTTCATACTGTCGTTCTCACCGACAAAGACATTCAAGTCTGATCTGCTAAGAATTCCCGGAATGAATTTTCTGTCTACTCTTCCCCTAAAGAATATATTCTTCAACCCGTATTCCTCACTTTTCTTAATCAGGCTTTCCTTCTCTGTTCCATCTCCATAGATTACAATAGCACATTTCTCATTTCCGCTATCTTGCAATTTTCTCGCCGCTTCAACAAGCATCCATATGCAATTTGTTCTTCTGACGGAACCTGTGTAAACCACTTTGAACAAATCTTTTCGATCGAGCACTTCATCCTCGATACTGTTCTCTTCCTTATCTTTTTTATATTGCTCCAAATCAACTCCGTTGTTTACATAACAAACTTTTTCTATGTTGATTTTACCGCCATGTTTTGTGTCCCATCCCTTTTCGGTAATATAGTCTTTACCTCCTTCAAAAGTAAATATTATGCGGTCAGCTTTTTCATATATCTTTCTTTCCATAGCATATAAGATCTTTATTATCGGATTTTTTCTCGTGAATCGTGTTAATTCAACAATACTCTCCGGCCATAAGTCTCTTATTTCTACCACAATAGGAATTTTGTTTTTCTTTGCGAAACTGCATGCTACCCATGTTGCAAACAATTCCGGCGATGACGCATATATCACATCAGGTTTTTCAGTTTTAAAAAACTTTTTCATGGTCCTGAGTACGTTATAAGGGAACTGGAGAAAAGAAAATATTCTTTTAATGCCGTTTCCTTTATAATCGGAAGTTTTTACGAAGGTATATTCAACACCGTCGCAGTCAACGATTTTATACAATTCGCTATTTTCTGTCATATTGATATCAGTGTTGTGAATTTTACCTGATGAGAAAATTCTTGTTTCAATTCCCTTTTTTCTGAATTCTCTGCTGAAATAATAATGTCTGTTAAGTCCCCCAAAAGCAGGAGGTATTGCGTAATGGTTTACAATCCATATTTTCATACTAATCACCTAACTACTGCGCGCACTGTTTTAAACATCAGCTTTATGTCGTTTATAAAGCTGAAATCTATCAAATACTCAAGATTATACTTCATTTTTTCCGGTAGGACATACTTTACATAAGCATCATCTGCATTTTCACCTTGAAAAGTATGTTTTTCCATAATTTCATCCTCATCTTTATATGTTATGCTGGCCAGTGAGGTTACTCCTGCCGGCAAAAGCAAGGTTGCCATCATCTCGTCAGTATAGTATTCCACATACTTTCTGACTTCAGGCCTCGTCCCTACAAAGCTCATTTCGCCCTTCACAATGTTTATGAGCTGAGGCAGCTCATCCAGTCTGCACTTTCTGATTTTGCTGCCCACCCTAGTTATTCTCGGATCATTTCCCACAGTAACAAGAGAACCTATCTGATCAGCATTTTGAACCATGGTTCTGAACTTGAAAATCCTGAAAGTTCTGTTACGCGCAGTAACGCGCTCCTGTCGGTAAAAAACAGGCCCTTTGGAGTCCAGTTTTATCAGGGCAGCAAGGACTGCAAGAGCCGGAGATAAAATAACCAGCATGGCGAGAGAAACTGTTAAGTCAAAAACCCTCTTTATTACAAGACTTGCTTTCTTTTTTTTCAATATTTTGTAATAACCTGCAACTGCATCATTCTGCATTTCTTCGGGCAGATTATCCCATTTTGGTAAAATCAACGCATATACTCCTTTAATATGTCTGCTGCATTACAAACTATGTAGTCTACCTCTTCATCTGTAAGTCTGCTGTATAATGGCAATGTTATTTCGTTCTCATATGCAGAAAAAGCATTGGGATAATCTTTGATGCTGAATCCCATGTTTTTGTATGCAGTGAGCATCGGAAGAGGCTTATAATGAACATTTGTTGCAATTCCCCTTTCTGCAAACTGCACAATTATGTCGTTTCTCTCCTCTTCTTTTATTCCGTCCACTCTCATGAAATATAGATGCCCGCTGGATCGCATGTCGCTGTCTGAATGTTTCAGAAGAGTAACTTTGAAAGGAGACAGGGCATTATCGTATCTTGCTATAATTTCGTGGCGCCTTTTCAGCATCTCCTCGTATCTTTCCAACTGACCCAGGCCTATAGCTGCCTGAATATCTGTCATATTACACTTATAGTATGGAGCAACTATATCATACTCCCATGCACCGGGTCTATTCTTATTCAATGCATCTTTCGTCTGACCGTGAAGTGAAAGATTCATATATTCCTTATAAAGCTTTTCGTTGTCGATGAAATCTTGGTTTCTCCATGTTACTGCTCCACCTTCTGCGGTGGTCAGGTTCTTAACAGCATGGAATGAGAAGCATGTAAAATCGGCAAAGTTGCCGCTCTTTTTGCCGCTTCTTTCTGCCCCGAATCCGTGAGCACAATCTGCAACAACTATTACACGGCCGAAGCCTCTCTGTATATCATTATCTGCTCTAAACTTGAATTTATTTCTTTCTATGCAATCGAATATTTTGTCATAATCACAAGGGATGCCGGCAAGGTCCACAGGCATTATTGCTTTTGTCTTCTCGGTAAAGAAACCATCCAGATTTTCATAATCCATCTGGTGGGAGTCTCTACTTATATCAACTATTACAGGCTTTGCTCCCACATGGCATATGACACTGCAGGTAGCTGTGTATGTGTATGCCGGCACTATTACTTCGTCGCCCGCTCCTATTCCCAGTACCCTGAGAGTGAGTTCCATGGCGGCAGTCGCCGAATTAAGGCATACTGTCTTTGAGGTGCCTATATATTCTGATATTTTATTTTCAAACTCTTTTGTCTTCGGCCCTGTTGTTATCCATCCGGATCTCAGGGCATCACAGACCAGCTGAATTTCTTTTTCCCCTATGTCGGGTGGTGAAAAAGGTATATTCATGTGATTTCCTCCTCAATATACTGTCTATTTCCATAAGTGGAAGACTGATGTCCTTGAAATTTCTTTGAATCCAATGCTGTGATATAAATTAATTGCAGGAATGTTATTTACTTGAGTCCCTACTCTTAGTTTTGTTATGTTTTTATCAGCAAGAAACTTTTCAATACTTTCTATCATTGAAGTTGCTATGTGCTGTCACTGATACTCTTTGGCCACTTTTACAAGTTCGATTGTGCCAATATTGTTATCAATGTTAAATAAAATATATGCACACACATTATCTTTACTCATAAATAACGCAAAATACTTGTTCGCATCTTTACATGCATTCTTAAGCCATTCGCTATATACAAGATATCCGTTTCTTTTTTTTAAATTCATCATCGCACACAAACTTTGAAAATTTAAAATCATTTTTTTCAACAGTCAGCTTTCTCCTGATATTGTCCGGAGTATCCACAGTTTTCATGATAATACAGCTATTACTTCCATTTATGTTATCTGTTAATATTTCCTTCTCAAACTGTATGTTTACATCCACCAGATATGCTGATGTGTTTATTGCAATCTGTTTATTTACTTCCACATTGTTTCCGATATTTTGGATTGTTACAAATTCATACTCTCAAGTATCTTGGCAGAACTCAGAAAAGTCGGTGTCACTGTCATTCACTACCGCTTTACCGCATCTAATTCCAAAATACTCAGTATCCCATTGCAATGGTTTTATTTCTGCTTTCCTAGCCATCCTTCTTTTCCTTAATTATCTGTAATGGTATAAGTATCACATACCTCTTCTGTAAGTTCCTTAATTTGCATGCCATTCTCAAAGGATGCTTTAATAAGGTTATCCAGCTTGTCCAGGAACTTTTCTTCGTCAATCTTAAGAGGTTTTCCTATATAAATCATTTTGTTGTCAGTTTTGTCCAGTCCTTCCTCATCCATGAGGATTTCTTCATAAAGTTTTTCACCCGGGCGAAGACCTATAACGTCAATTTTTATATCCACATTGGGTTTAAATCCTCTGAGACGTATCAGGTTTTCAGCCAGTTCGTATATTCTCACGGGCTTGCCCATATCCAGAACAAATATTTCTCCGCCTTTAGCAAAGAGACTTGCCTGCAGCACCAGAGACACAGCCTCAGGTATGGTCATGAAAAATCGTGTTATTTCTTTGTGAGTCACGGTGACAGGGCCACCTTCTTCTATCTGCTTCAGGAACAGAGGAATCACAGAACCATTGCTGCCCAGAACATTTCCGAAACGTACTGCTGCAAAACGTGTGTGCTCTGATTTACGCGCATAGGTCTGCACTATCATTTCGCATATTCTTTTAGTGGCGCCCATGATATTGGTAGGTCTTACTGCCTTGTCGGTGGAAATCAGTACAAAATTATCCACTTTGTATTTATCTGCCAGCTTGACCACATTAAGTGTTCCCATGCAGTTATTCTTTATAGCCTCATTTGGTGATTTTTCCATCAGAGGAACATGCTTGTGAGCTGCCGCATGGTAAACTATATCGGGTCTATATTTGCTGAAAATCGCTTCCATTCGGTCATAATCCCTTATTGAACCTATGAGTGTGGATATATCCGCCTCCGGATAGTGACGCTCCAGCTCCATCTGTATTTCATAGGCGTTGTTCTCGTAAATATCCAGAATGAGAAGTTTCTTTGGATTATATTTTATAATCTGCCTGCACAACTCGGAGCCTATGGAGCCTCCACCTCCTGTCACCATAACGGTTTTGTCTTTTATGAAGCTGTTTATTCCTTCCTGGTTTACTTTGATAGGATCTCTGCCCAGGAGATCTTCATAATTTACCGGCCTAACCTCTTTGCTCAATGAAGTGGTCAGGCTTTTGGATACTGCCGGAAGAATCTTTACCGGTTTTTTTGTTTCCTGGCATATTCTGATTATTTCTCTGGTAGTCTGTATATCTGCAGACGGGATCGCTATTATTATTTCCGTAATATCATATTTTTTTATGTTTTTTTCTATGTCCTCGCGGCCGCCAACTATGGGCACGCCAAGTATATACTTGTTTTTCTTGTTCTTATTATCATCTATGGCGCATACCACCTCTGATCCCTCACCGGCATAGCGAAGTTCCTTAATGAGAATGGTAGCTGCAGAGCCTGCTCCTATTACCATGATTCTGTTTGTTATCTTTGCCCTGTTCTGAGAGTTTCTGAAGGATTTTATGAAGACCTTTCCGAATCTTACAACACAGAACAGTATGGTCATTATTCCGAAGTTTATCAGATAATAACTTCTCGGCATGGAAACCTGCCAGAACATATGGTAGCACACAAAAACCGCCTCAATTAAAACCGAAGCCTTTATTATTGAAAAAAGTTCGTTTAATGAAGCGTATGTCCACACTCTGTTATAAAGTTTAAAAAATGCCATAGCCCCTATGGTTACCACAAAATACACAGGCATACTGCGAACCGCACCTTCATAGTATTCAGGAGGTATTGACGATATGTCAAAACGCAGTGCCAAAGAACATATGGAACTTGCTGCAACGCATATAATATCAAGAATTCCAAGTAAAAAAATTCTAAAGTTTTTTCCGTTAATGAAATCCATAACTTACTCCAGTATAGTACATTTTAATCAGTTTATTTTATCATATGCATGCCAAAGTTTCAAGTTTTTATGAAAAGTTGAATCCGGTGTAAAGCCTAAAAAAATATTTGCCATGCAACTTTTTTCATTTTTTCTTCCTCTTATTATACAGGGAGGAAATTACACAATGAATTTTGAAACACAGATGATTATTGCTTCAAACTTGAGAACCCTAAGAATAAGCAGGCAGCTTACGCAGGCCAAAGTTGCTTCTTTTGCAGGCATAAGCAGATCTCTGTATGCTCATTACGAGCTAGGCAGCAGAACACAAGACGCCGAAACGCTGCATACCATTGCAAAGGCTTTTGAAATAGACATGGACATACTCTTTGAAAGAGATAGAGATAAATTCCTGTCGATTCTTGCATCCACTCCGTCTACGGGAAGCGATACAGCTATGCTTGTATCCATATACAAGCAGCTTTCCCCTTATTCTAAAGGTGCCCTCATGGAGAAAGCCTTCACTCTGCTTGAAGGTGACAAGGAGCGAGAGTCCAGACGTCGCACCTTCATCGGTATGGATTTAAAATAAAACACGGTGGCAGCAACGTCGTACGCGCTGCTGTCACCGATTTATGTGTAAAGGCTTTCAATGGAATCAATCAATCTGCCACTTACCCTCAACTTCACGCATTCTATGCTGCCGGAGACTGATCTGCGCCTCCGTTACCTTCAGAACCGCCTTCTCCGGTTTCGCCGCCTCCGGTTTCGCCGCCTCCGGTTTCGCCGCCTCCGCCTTCTCCGGTTTCGCCGCCTCCGCCTTCTCCGGTTTCACCGCTTCCCGGGTCATCTCCACCTTCAGGATTGTCGATGTCTGTCGGATCTTCGTTTTCCTGAGAAGTGTCTATATCTTTACTCTCTTCATTCTCTATGGCTCCGGCATTACGCTCATCCTCTATTTTCTGGTATATGGTACTGCTTATCTCATATACCTGAGATGACGGTTGATAGTCATCCTGTTTGAAAAATTTCTGATGTAGCTCTATTACATTCTGCAGTAGATCCGATGGAAATACATAGGAAATTCCTCCCACATATCCTGTGCTTACATGGTATGGCCATCCGTCAGTGCCTATAATATTATACTGAGGCAGTCTTATTCCCAGAGCCAGTATATTGGTTTTTGAAAGGTTTGTCTGCACCTGTGGAGTCATCATCTTTATGATTTTTTTGATATCCTTGAATGACATCTCCTTCATCTTGTCCATGACCAGGCTTATGACGGTGCGCATTCTCTCTGTACGCTTAAAGTCATCACCCACACCTTTTCTTATTCGTCCGTAAGATACCGCCTGTACACCTTCAAGTGTCTGCACTCCGGCGCTTTCCACCAGGCTGTATTCTTCACGTCCGATATTATTGGCTGTCTCGATGGTATATTTGTTAAGCTGTTGTATTTCATAATCTTCGACATTGACTTCAATTCCGCCCACTGCGTCCACAAGATCTGCAACGGCTTTAAAGTTAACGACCACATAGTTGCTTATATTCAGATCCATGGCCTGATTGAGGGTTCTCATGGTCATTTCCGGTCCGCCATAAGCACAGGCATGCGTAATCTTGTCATAAGTCGACGTATCTCCCATCTTCATGAAAGTGTCTCTGTATACTGACAGAAGTTTTACATCGTTGGTTTCCTCATTGATGCTTACAATCATTATGGCATCGCTTCTGGTTCCTTCCAGATTGTCCATATCACGGCTGTCTACTCCCAGCAAAAGGATATTGTAGTAGCCGTCCACTGCCGTAAGAGACAGGTCATAGTCTTCTGGTGTCGCTTTATGTATGTCTGCAAAAATACTGTTGAAAAGGCAGTATCCAATAATCCCTACTGCAAGAAGGAGAACCACCAGCACAACTACAGTGACAAAAGCAATTCTCTTTTTCTTGCTGAGACCCAGAAACCAGTTCTTGAATTTGTCTATTTTCTTTTCTTTTTTTACTTGGTTCACGCTCTTGACTGCTGAATCCGCCACTGCCTCATTATCTGAAGGTGAAGATTCTCTAGCCTTTATTTTTTCTTCAAAACGCTCTTTGCGGCTGTGCTTCTTGGATTTCTTTAAAGCGGCCTCCTGCTGTTTGCGTTCTATTCTTCCCATTTTTTTCTCCTTTTCCCCTTAACCTTCCATTTACTCGGACATTTAGTTTACCACACTTCACAAAGTTTGTAAATATACAGGTGTGCCGGACAGAAATGCCGGAAAGTAAAGAAGGATGCTGAGAACAATCCGCGGCTGTCCTTCAGCATCCTCTGTATATGAAATAACGAAAGGGCACTTGCTTAATGCCTTCCCGCTATTTTCTCTTTCTGCCTCTGAAAGGCGAATTTCTCCCGTAAATAATCACAAATGCTAACAGAATATCAGCAAAGGCTATGGCATATATAAGAGTTCTCTCCATTTTCTGCTATTCCTCCCGTGTTTTGTGGTAAATTTTACCATAAAACCGGATGACTGTCAATTATTTACATTTACCTTTTAGGGGATTTGGGAGTAAAAATCAATGAAATCAGATATCCAAAGGTCAGCGCCGTGCCGATTCCGGCGGCTGTTGATTTCAGCGGACCTGTTATGGCCGCCAGAAATCCCTTTTCTGCTCCTTCCATGGCTCCTTTTGCCAGGCTGTATCCGAATCCCGGCAGGGGAACGGTAGCGCCGTTTCCGGCAAAATCAACAATGGGCTGGTAAAGATGCAGAGCCTGAAGAATGACACCTGAAACCACAAAAATAACCAGTATTCTCGGCGCAGTAAGTTTTGTGGTATCCATCAGTATCTGACCTATGGTACATATCACACCGCCTGTAACAAATGCCCAAAAATATTCCATCATCTCACCTCCAGACTTACTGCATGAGCAATGCCCGGGATGCTTTCCCCCTGAAAAGGTGAAATAGTGGAAAGCAGCGCTCCGGTGGACATAAGCAGCAGTTTTTTTATCTTGCCCTGCTCCATCTGCTTAAGCAGATGCCCGGTAAATACTGCTGCCGAACACCCGCATCCGCTGGCACCGCCGTGAACGTCCTGAGACTTTGAGAATAGCATGGTGCCACAGTCATCATAATGCGTAAAAATCATTTTTTTATTCAGCCCTGCATCTGCCAGCAGATCCATCATTATATCTTTGCCTATATATCCCAGATCGCCTGTGACCACCATGTCATAATAATCCAGACTGCGGCCTGTATCCTCCAGATGGTTCAGCAGTGTATCCACCGCGGCAGGAGCCATGGCGGCTCCCATCTGATTTGCATCCTTGATTCCTGCATCAATTACTCTTCCTATCGTCGCAGACTCTGCATATACTCTTGACTTCAGGGAGAGATTTGCTGCCTCCCCTGCAGAAACTACCACGGCTCCTGCCGCCGTTGCTGTCCACTGTGCTGACGGCGGCCTCTGGTTCCCATGCTCCACCGGCATTCTGAACTGTCTTTCGGCAGTGCAGAAATGACTGGAGGCGCCTGCCAGCACATGGCGTGCATAGCCTCCGTCTACCAGGACGGAGGCTATCAGCAATGACTCCGTCATTGTTGAGCAGGCGCCGTACAGACCCAGAAAAGGTATGTGTGTATCTCTTGCCGTAAAAGATGAAGACATAAGCTGGTTGAGAAGATCTCCGCTCAGCATCACGTCAATATCCTCAGGTGTTTTCCCTGCTCTGGCGGCAGCTTTAAGCATTGCCTCCTTAAGCATCTTGCTTTCAGCCTTTTCCCAGGATTTTTCACCATACATGTCATCCTTCAGCACAATATCAAAACATTCTCCCAGAGGTCCTTTTCCTTCCTTTTCACCTGCTACATTTCCTCGTCCCGTAATACAGGGGCTTTCCGTGAAAACCACACTCTGTCTGCCTATTTTTTTCCGTATCATCGTTCTCCTTCCTTCCCGTGTGTTTTCGCTATGTCATATTTTCCCATATCAGAATCTGCCTGCAAGCCAGTAAATAATACCTACGGCAACGGCGCTGCTTATCCCGCATACCAGAACCGGACCTGCCACACTGAACATCTTTGCTCCTACTCCCAGAACCGGACCTTCTTTTTTATATTCCAGCGCGGGAGCCACCATGGAATTAGCAAAACCGGTTATGGGAACTATCACTCCGGCTCCTGCAAACTTTGCAATAACATCAAAGACACCCAGCCCGGTGAGCAGCTGTGCAGCTGCAACAAGTGCAATCGTGACAAATATTCCTGCATCTTTTTCCGTCATTCCGCCGGCTGTCAGTCTGTTCTGAAACCAAAGAGACACGGTGCATATCACCCCGCCGACAAGAAAGGCTTTAATGCTGTTCCCAAGATAATCAGGCTTTGGCGTAAACTGTCTGGCATACTTTTCATAGGCCTTGGCAATTTCCTTTTTTTCACCTTCCATTTTTGCATCTCCTTCCGCTTTTCTTTTTTAGTATTTCCATTTTCATAAAAATATGCAATAATATATAACAGCATAAATTTCAGGAGGCGTTTCTCAATGGAAAACAGAAAATACGTCCTTGCGTCAGGTTCCCCAAGGCGAATCGAAATGATGCATGCTCACGGAATCATACCAAGAGTATGTCCGGCAGATATAGACGAGCACATGCCTGCTGCTGGTGGCCCTGCCGATGCAGTGATGTTTCTTGCCCTAAAAAAAGCTCAGGCTGCGCAGGAGACCTATGAAATCGAGGATGGCAGTATAATAATCGCAGCTGACACTGTGGTATATAAAGATGTCATCATGGGTAAACCATCTTCTTTTGACGAAGCTTTTTCCATGCTCTCGGATCTGCGCGGCACATCTCATCTGGTCATCACCGGTGTTGCCCTCTCAGAAGCGGGGCATCAGAACGCCAAAGTCTTTGCAGAAACCACAAGGGTATTTTTCAAAAACTACAGTGATGGGGAACTTGCAGAATATCTTCACACGGACGAGGCTTACGACAAAGCCGGAGGATACGCTATTCAAGGATATTTTTCGCGTTATATAGAAAAAATCGAGGGCGACTATGATAATGTAGTAGGCTTTCCCTGGGACAGAATTACCTCGGAACTCAGAAATTTTTAGTACAAAAGGAGCAGAAAATGAAAAAATTCATATCAGAATTCAAAGAATTTATCTCTAAAGGTGATGTCATGAGCATGGCTGTAGGTATTATAATCGGCGGTGCTTTCACAGCAATAGTATCTTCCCTGGTAGGCGACGTGATCACGCCGTTTCTGGGCATTATAATAGGAGGAATAGATTTCACCGGCATAGCGATAACCGTCGGCGATTCACAGATTATGATAGGCAACTTTATACAGGCCGTCATAACCTTCCTTCTCACAGCCCTGGTAATCTTTTCAATAATGAAGGCTTTTAATTCCTTGGCAAAGAAGAAGGATGCCAATGAACAGGAAAAAGAGGCTGCACCTGTACCTGAAGAGCCTTCCGAAGACATCAGACTTCTGACTGAAATAAGAGATCTCCTCAAAAATAATCAGCAATAAATCCGGGCTTTTTCAACTAAGTATGGAAAAACTGACGGCAGAGTATGAATATAACGAAAAAGTTATGACTGATACTCTTCGCCACCCTGCAGGCAATTTAAGAAAGATACGCAAAACAGCATCATAAAAATCACCAGTTGAACCGGTGATTTACTCATACCTATTTGCGCCAAAAAAATTCCCCGTCATATGTCAACGGGGAATTGGATTTTTCCGGCCTTATATTATTTTACTGCCTTTTTAGCTGTTTCGCAGAGAGTTGCGAAACCTGCAGCATCGTGAATAGCCATTTCTGAAAGCATCTTTCTGTTGATTTCGATGCCGGATTTCTTAAGACCATCCATAAGCTTGCTGTAGCTCAGTCCGTTCATTCTTGCAGCTGCATTGATTCTTGCAATCCACATCTGTCTGTACTGTCTCTTCTTGAGCTTTCTGCCTACATAAGCAGATCTTAAAGATCTCATTACTGCAGGATTAGCTGCCTTGAACACTTTGCTCTTTGCGCCATAGAAGCCTTTAGCCTGCTTCAGAATTTTTTTATGTCTCTTGTGTGCGTTAACACCTTTTTTAACTCTTGCCATCTTTCTTACCTCCTAAACTCCGATTATTTCGCCATTGATCTGAGCATTCTCTTCAGATCCGCACTTGTTAAAGTAGTAGCTTTTCTCAGGCCTCTTTTTCTCTTAGCTGCCTTCTTAGTAAGAATGTGGCTCTTGTATGCCTTATTTCTCTTAACCTTACCGCTTCCTGTAAGCTTCATTCTCTTGCATGCCCCTCTGTGGGATTTCATCTTATTTTTTGCCATGATGATTGTTTCCTCCTATTTCCAATGAAATTTATTTGTCTGTTTTAGGTCCCAGAACCATAGTCAAGCTGCGACCCTCGAATACAGGTTTCTTTTCGATGACTCCCACATCAGCAACTGCTTCTGCAAAAGCCTTCATAACATCCATTCCCTTGGCTGCATAATCTCTTTCTCTTCCTCTGAATCTGAGGCCTACCTTAACCTTGTCACCGTCAGAGAGGAATTTGGATGCAGTCTTTGCCTTTACCTGAATATCATGTTCTTCAATAAAAGTGCTCAGCCTGATTTCCTTAACCTGTGTGGTCTTCTGTTTCTTTTTGGCTTCTTTTTCTTTCTTTTGAAGCTCGTAACGATACTTGCCGTAATCAAGGATTTTGCACACCGGCGGCTTGGCATTAGGTGAAATGTTCACCAGGTCAAGCTTTTTCTCATTGGCCAGATCCATGGCTTTCTCAATGGGCATTACTCCAAGCATTGTTCCGTCAGTGTCGATTACTCTTACTTCCTTGTCACGAATTTCCTCGTTGATGAGATTTTCCTTGCTAATGGTCCCTACACCTCCTGATTTTTCGCTAAAAATAAAGCGGATACATGAAGTATCCGCCTATATGCACGCAAAATCTATGCGCAAAACACTCTATTAACCTGTTCCGGTGCTCATGACCGGGCAGGTGAGAAGCGGATAACTTCTACTTCATACTCGAATAATATACCATCCGGACCTACTTTCTGTCAAGAACTTTTTTGCCGTTTTCCTCTATTTTTACGCAGTTTTCAAAAGCCTCCGCCAGATTTTTTCCACATGCAGCCATGCCGTGGTTAGCCATTATTGCACCGGCGGAAGTGCCCACTGCTTCGGCAGTGTTATTCATCAGCTTCTTGCTTCCCGGAAGTCCATATGCTGCGACTTTTATCACATCACCCAGGCTTTCACGATACTCGTCCAGCACCGGCATGTCCTTTCCTGCCGCTGCAAATACGCAGGCATATTTTGAGTGTGTATGAATCACAGCACCTGCATCAGGCCTTCTTTTATATATTGCGGCATGAAGACCTTTCTCGGAGGTTGGCTTTCTTTCCCCCTCATATTTCAGTGAATCTATCTCCACCTTAACCATGTCTTCTGCTGAGAGACGCATATAATCAAGTCCGGAAGGTGTGGTAAGCATGTATTTATCATCAAGTCTCACGGAAATATTGCCCCAGGTTCCCTGTACCAGACCGCAAGACACCAGCTTTCTGCCGTATTCTGCCATTTCTTCTCTCAATCTGTGCTCCATTACTGCTCCACCTCCTGTGCTTTGATCTCTTCTTCGGCCTTTGAATATTTCTTTTTATATACGGCACGCATCATTATTGCTTCACTGCGCGGAAGAGGCTTGGCCCCTCCCAGCTTTTCTGCCATAAACATCACTTCGGCTGATTTTTCCAGCACTGTCATTGCAACCACTGCCTCATATGGAGTCCTTCCCATGGTAAGAGTATACCCGTGACCATTTCCTTTGGAATCTATGCCCGTCAGCACAAAGCATCCTACGCTGTTTTTTAACGCCTTTTTAAAGGACTTTCCTATGGCCTTATCCTTATTTTTGGATCTGCCATCTACAATATAGACCTCAGGGCCTATTATCTGAGCCATGTCATCAAGGCTTGCCCTGAAAGGCTTTGCCTCCCGAAGGCATCTGCTGCAATAAGGTGTTGAAGAATATACCATCGCCCTCATATCTGCCTTAGGCAGAGGAAGTCTTTCCATTTCCAGTTTCTGTACATCCTCATGTGCCAGCTGAGAAAAATCCGCCCCGTCTCTTGTGGCAAATATTCCACCTGAAGTCTGTATGACTATTTTAGCCGTGCTTCCCACAGGATAGTCAAGATCTGCCATCATCTTTGCATATTTTTTCAGCACTTCGTAAGCTTCACTCATTCTTCTTCCCCCTTGAATCTGCTTCCGTTGGCACTCTTGTAAGCGTCCTCCAGGGAAGCATAAATATTTTTGTAGTCTCTGAAAAGTTCATCATATATCTCTGCATTGGCGGGATCAGGTGCATATCTTTTTTCCACCTGAACAAAATCCTTGGCGGACCAGAATCCGGGCAGTTTTCCAAGGCCGATGAGGGCTACGATGGCTGCTCCGACAGCACCGGCGTTTCTGGGATCTTTTACTACGGAAAAATGCTTCCCCGTAATATCTGCTATTATCTGCATCCAGGCATCGTCAAGGGCTCCGCCTCCTATTATTCTGAAATTGTCGCAGGAAAAGCCATAGTCCTCCTGATAATTTTCAAGTATCCACCTCAGATTATATCCTATACCTTCATATACGGCTCTCATAAGATGTTCTCTGGTATGAACCATACTTATATTAAACAAGGTTGCTCGCGTGGTAGTGGATGAAACCGGGCAGCGTTCTCCCAGCATCCATGGAGTACATACAAGATGATCACTTCCCGGAGGTATTTTTTTAATCACCTCATCCATATATGAAAATATTTCATCTCCGTACTTTTCTTTTTCGGATGCAAAGAACTGCTCCTGGAGCCACTGGATATTAGCTCCTGCAGACTCGGTTATCCCCGCTATAAGGTTCATCTCCTTATCAGCGCTCTGAATGGCTGCTGCGCCATGCATGAATTTATCTGCTGTCCTGCTGGCTGCAGCTACCCATGCGGAAGTTCCCAGATATATATGTATATCACCGTCTTCACACATTCCGGATCCTACTGCCGCCGCCTGAACATCATCACATCCTCCCATTACCGGTGTTCCCGGACACAGTCCCATTTCTTCTGCCGCTTCCGCTGTAAGGCCTCCCACTATATCCGTGCTGGCCACCAGAGGAGGAAGTTTCTTCATATCCACTCCGGCAAGCTTCATTACACTCAGCCAGTCCTTCTTTTTCAGATCCAGACCATAAGATGAAGCGCCTGAGAGTTCTGTTACCATTCTGCCCGTACACCTGAACTTCAGATATCCGTTCACATCAAGAATTTTGAAAGTTTTTTCGTATATTTCAGGTCTTTCTTCCTTAAGCCATATTATTTTCGGGATACAATCCTTTCCCATAACAGGTGTCCCTGCCACCATGGTAAATAGTTTCTTTCCTCCCAGCTTCCGCATTATGGAGTCAGCCTGCTTCTGTGCTCTTCCATCTACCCATGTTATGTTATTATACAGCGCTTTTCCCTTTTCGTCCACAGGAATTACCCCTTGCGCCTGAGTGGAAAAGACGACTGCCCCTATCTGTTCAGGTGATATACCGGTTTTGTCTATTATAGCTCTGCTGCTCTGAGCTGCAGCCTTCCAGTAATCCTCCGGATCCTGCTCCACCCAGGCCGGATTAGGGTAGTACGTAGGATATGGCTCCACTGCCGTGGCTTTGATGCTGCCTTTATAGTCTACCAGAACCGCTTTATCCGAACTGGTGCCCATGTCATGGGATAAAATATATCTTTCCATTACATCCTCCTGCTCATTCTTTTCTTCTAACGAGCCGCGCATTTATCCGTCTTCACTACTTCCTTAAATACTTTTTCAAAACGGTTCAATGCTTCGTCGATTACTTCATCAGTATCAGCCATTGAGGTGTAAAGCCTGCTTCCCGCAAGAGTAACCAGACCATTGGCCATATATGCCGCTCCCATTCTTTCCATGGAGTCCTTTCTTTCATACATCATGGCCTTATTTTTCAGAAGTCCCACTGCTGATTTCACCAGTGAATAGGAAGAAAAGTCAAAGCTCATGGCTCCCGTGCATTCCAGATGGACTATGCTTCCCTGATTGTAACATACGAAAGGAAGTCCGTACTTTTCAATAAGGTCCTTCAGTCCGTCAGCAAGTCTGTCCCCTGCTCTTCCTGCTATTTCACAGGCTCCTGTACGGGCGATTTCTCTTATTGCAGTGTACCCTGCCAGTGCTGAAAGAGGATTTGCTGCAAGAGTTCCTCCCACATATGCCCGGTGTTTTCCGGTGGCAAGGCCTGCCGCCATAAGCTGGGCATATTCCTTCTTTCCTCCTACGCCTCCTGCCGCAGGATAGCCTCCTGCAACGATTTTCCCAAACACTGTCAGATCGGGAACCACATCAAAGTACCCCTGTGCACCTGAAAGCCCGACCCTGAATCCTGTAACCACTTCATCAAAAATAAGAAGGGCTCCATACCTGTCGCAAAGCTCTCTTACGCCCTTGTTATAGTCTATGGCCACAGGGCGCGTTCCGCTTTCCGGTCCCACTGGCTCCACTATAACTGCTGCAGTGCCGCCTTTTAATTTATTTCTTCGGAGCATTCCCTCCAGCATGTCAAGGTCATTGGGTCTCACTTCGTCGGTTCTGCCGTAAGCCTTTGATGGGATACCATGAGACTCTAAAAGTCCTCTGCTTCCGGGAATCTTAAGCCCATATACCATCTGATCGCTCCATCCGTGATATGCTCCGCCTATCTTTATAATTCTTTTCTTGCCTGTGGCAATTCTGGCTATGCGAAGAGCTGCCATTACCGACTCCGTACCGCTGCCCAGCATTCTGAACATCTCCACATTAGGCATGTGCTTATTTATCTCTTTTGCTATGAGAAGTTCTGCCTCATGGAGAAGCCCCGTCACCGGACCGCATTTTTCCAGAAGATCTATTACCGCTTTTCTCACCGGTTCATAGTTGCTTCCAAGTATTGTAGGACCGCCTGCCTGCAGAAAATCGATGTATTCATTTCCATCCTCATCATAGAGCCATGCTCCCTCTGCCTTTGCAAAAGCCACCGGAAAAGGCTTGTTAAATGCAAGGTTATGCTGAACTCCTCCCGGTATATACTCTTTTGCTTCTTCGTATATCGCTTTGGATTGTCTGCACTTTTCATCATAGTACTTCAGTATGACATTTTCATAGTAGTCGTCGTTTACTTCCCAGATAGGTTCATCGGTCAGCGCCTTAAGTCCACTGTTGATTTTATCCGGGTCATCCCATCTGCTTATTCCGCAATTGTTCATATCATATTTCCTCCCTGCTCAATATATAATCCAGAAGCTTGTGGAACTCTTCTTTCATTATTTTTCCATCAAAAGTTTTATCATTTATATGGTAGTGGTTTGTAAGACCGAAATAAGCTCCTTCTATGAGCACAGCCAGCTCCTCTGCTCTTTTTTTACCTGCTGCTCTGAGACCTTCCTCTGTCATTTCTTCTATAATTTTTACAGGATTGTCATCCTGATGATTTATTATGGCGTTATTTATCAGCTTTCCTGTCAACACGGGGTAGCACACGGTGTCATCAATGAGTTTGTCGTACAGACCATATACCAGGGTTTTTCCTTTCATATTATGCAAGCTGCAATACTGCTTTATATCTTCAATTTCCTGCCTGCTTATGGCCAGCATCAGTTCTCTGGTACCGGCAAAATGATTAAATACAGTGGTTCTGCACACATCTGCCTCTTCGGCAATCTGTGTGAAGGTCACATTTTCTATGCCGTCCCTTTCAAAAAGACCTTTGGCGGCATGCATTATCTTTTGCCTGCTTTTTTCTTTTTTACTCATTTTAGATGATTCCATTCTTTGCCTCCTTCTCTTCCTGATTCTGAGCCATCTTCTTATGAGCTCTCTTGTTGGTGTTCATGGTACCTCTGAAAACGAAAAATCTGTCATAAATAAATTCGCCGGTCAGATTTACAGCCATTGTGCCGAAAAGCACTATGTATTCATTCCAGCCTGCCGCTGTCAACGCACTTCCCCACCATGTGGAAAGCGGCGTAAACACGCAATAGAATGCTGCCACTTTCATCATGGCCACCGGTACATTGTTAGCTGATTTAAATGTGAATTCTCTATTCAAAGTAAAATTCCACAGCACTGACAGCGTAAGAGCTATCAGGTAACAGGGCATATAATTCCATCTTGTAAACTCATTTAAAATTGTAAAAAAGATAGTTTGTATAACTCCTGCGGAAGCAGAAAACAGCACAAATTTTATTATCTGAACCAGATTTTCCTTCTTAGTCATAAGCTTACCTCTTGTACTTCAGTTCATTTTTATACTACAGTACAATTATCTCACTTTTTTCTGTCTTGTCAATGTATACTTGCTTCTATGTTGCAAATAATAATTAGCATATACAATCTTCATGGGAAAATGGTGTTATGTACGAATATGACGTTATAATCGCAGGAGGCGGCCCTGCCGGTTATTCTGCCGCACTTTACTGTGCACGAGCTTCTCTCAGAACCCTGCTGATTGAAGAACTTGCCGCAGGAGGGCAGATGTCTCTTGCTCCTTATATAGAAAACTATCCGGGCTTTGATGCCGGTGTGGAAGGTCTTGAACTGGCATCAAAAATGCAGAAAGGCGCCGAAAAAGCCGGTGCATTGACTCTCTATGCCGGTGTGCTCAATCTTGATCTAAGGGGAAAGAATAAAAAAATCTCCACATCTAAGGGAGATTTCACATCAAAAACCGTGATCCTGGCTATGGGGGCTTCTCCACGGACTCCAGGTCTTCCGGGAGAATCAAGACTTCTGGGCCGCGGTCTCAGTTACTGTGCTGCATGTGACGGCCCGTTGTTCAAAAATAAAACCGCTGCTGTGATGGGCGGCGGCAATTCGGCGCTTGGCGAAGCTCTTACACTTTCATATATCTGCAGAAAAGTCTTTCTTATACATCGCGGTGGTTCTTTCTCTGCTGAGAAAATATCTGTCAACGCAGTAAATGATCGTGCAAATATAATTGTTCTCCGACATACTGAAGTAACAGGGTTTATTCTTGAAAATGATCACCTGGCTGGCCTTGAATTAAAAGACAAAACCAGCGGCGGACGCAGCAGGCTGGATTGTGACGGGCTCTTTGTAGCCATAGGTCGTGTTCCCAACACGAAGCTCTGCCGGCCTTACGTTTTGACAGATCAGGAGGGTTACATCATCGCCGATGAGAGCACCTGCACCAACATTCCGGGTGTATTTGCCGCCGGTGACTTGCGCCGCAAGCCGCTGCGCCAGATAATAACGGCAGCCGCCGACGGTGCGGTGGCTGCCATGAAATGCGAAAAATATATATCAGAAGCCTTTATATAAAAAGCACACCCGAAATCAGATAATTCTGCCATCTGTGCTTATGGTTACAACCTGCCAAGGTATAAATTTTCCGCTGTTTTTAACAGCGTTTCTTGCTGCCATTTCCATACCTCCGCAGCAAGGGACCTCCATTCTTACTACGGTCACACTTTTTATATCATTTGATGCAATTATCTGAGTGAGTTTTTCACTGTAATCCCAGCCATCCAGCTTTGGACAACCTATGAGCACAGTTCTTCCCTCTGCAAACTGCTTGTTTAAGTCGGCAAAGGCATAAGCCGTACAGTCTGCGGCAATCAAAAGGTCTGCGCCGTCGAAGCAGTCTGATTTTACAGGCGCAAGTTTTATCTGCACCGGCCAGTTTTTCAAACCTTTTTTACTCACGGCCTTGTGTGCCATAACTGCCTCCCGGTCATACGCCGGAGCCTCCCTTTCTTCGAAAGTTATGGCACCTGTAGGACACGCCGGCAGGCAGTCTCCCAGCCCGTCACAATAGTCTTCACGAGTAAGTCTGGCTACTCCGTCTACCATGGCTATAGCTCCCTCATGACATGCCTCTGCACATGCACCGCAGCCGTTGCATTTTGACTCGTCTATCTTAATTATTTTTCTTATCATTTTTTAAGTTCCTCTCTTTATTTATTGATTTTACCAGCTGATTTTAATATAATTTCATCATAAGTTCCGTTGTTTTTACAACAAAAATGAGGTGAATATGAAAAATTTTTTTGAAATTGTTTCCATGTCGCCGCTTTTTTGCGGCATTGATGCTGATAACATCAAAAAGATGCTGTCATGTTTTGAGACAAGAATCGTACGATATAACAAAAACCAGCCTGTATTCCTTCAGGGAGATCCTGCACGCTTTATAGGCATAGTTGTATCGGGGAAAGTCCGCATAGTAAAAGAGGACTATAACGGAACCCGCAACATATTGGCTGAAGCAGGTCCCGGAGAAGTATTTGCAGAGGTTTTCGCCTGTGCCCGCCTGAATTCACTGCCCGTAAGTGTATTTGCCTCAGAAAACTCAGAAATAATGCTTGCAGACTGCAGCCGTATGATTTCTCAATGCAGCCGCTGCTGCAGCTTTCATAGCCTGTTTATTTCAAACCTGCTTCAGACAGTTGCCCGAAAGACGCTGATTCTTAATCGCAAAGCAGAGCTATTGTCAAAGCGGACAACACGGGAAAAAGTCCTTACCTACCTTTCCTCCCAGGTTGAATTATCAGGAAGCAGAGAGTTCAACATTCCTTTTGATCGACAGGAACTGGCAGATTTTCTCAGCGTGGACCGGAGTGCTCTTTCTTCAGAACTGAGCCGTATGCGTAAGGAAGGGCTTATAGATTTTCATAAAAATCATTTTGTACTGCTAAAGTAATCCTTTTAAACGTCCGCCGGATATGTTATAATCATATGGATTTAATTAAATCAGAGTATTTTACCCTATTATTTTTGCGCCCGTAGCTCAGGGGATAGAGTAGCACACTCCGAATGTGAAGGCCGTGAGTTCGAATCTCACCGGGCGCACCATATTGTCCGTAAAGCTCTTAGGTCACTGTTATCATGTGCCTAAGGGCTTTTTTATTGTCAGCTGCATCTTGCTTTTCGGTCTATGCACCTTGAGACCGGGAGCTACACCTGTTGACTTTTCTTTCAAAAAGAAATATACTAATAATAATAAGTCTCACTATCAAAAAGCTTCAGCGTGAGCATATTATCATCAATATATCCAATAAGATCAAGGGAGAGAGAAAAAGTGATACAGCGGCGAAATTCAAGACAAAGGGACATTATTCTCAAAGCCGTAAAGTCAAGATGTGACCATCCTACTGCCGACCAGATTTATATGGATGTACGCCGTGAGGATGACAGGATCAGCAGGAGTACCGTGTATCGCAACCTAGGATTTCTGACGGATTCCGGCGATATAACCAATGTCCGGCTTCCTTCAGCTGACAGATATGACCTGCGTTCTGACCGTCATTATCACCTGTACTGTATCCGATGCGGCAGGGTTTCCGACGCTCCTCTCACGTATCATGAGGAATTTGACAGGCAGACAGAGGAAAAAACGGGTTTTCGCATAAATCGGCATCGCACTGTCTTTGAAGGTCTCTGTAGCCAATGTCTCGCTGAAACTGAAAAGCAGAAATCAAAATAGAGGTGATTTTATGGCAATTTACAAATGTATGATCTGCGGTGCTGTCTATGATGAGGAAAAAGAAGGCAGACCAATATCACAGCTGGATGTCTGCCCTGTATGCCGGCAGCCTGCGTCAAATTTTGTTCCGGCAGAACCGGCCGCAGGCATTTCCGAAAAAGCTTCTGCACCGAAGGCCTATTCCGGATCGCTGAATTACGACAGCACTACGGCACGCCACGACTCTTCTGCCCGTTACATGGAAGAGATTCATCAGATGGCAGTCACAGGAGAATCCATCGGCGGATCTATGGGAACCAAAATGCCTATGCCAAACTGGGATGACATTCTTCTCCTGGGGGCACAGCTTAACCCGGCTCCTCTTGAGGACAAAGCTCCTGTAAACACAACCACTGTCATAGGAAAGCATGCATTAAAGCCTATGGTGCTTGACGGACCTGTTTACATATCTCACATGTCTTTCGGCGCACTTTCCAGAGAAATCAAGGTCGCTCTGGCAAAAGGTTCCGCAATGGCAAAGACTGCTATGTGCAGCGGTGAGGGTGGAATTCTTCCTGAAGAAAAGGAAGCATCGTACAAATACATTTTTGAATATATTCCTAACAAATACAGCGTAACCGACGAAAATCTCCGTTCATCGGATGCCATTGAAATAAAAATCGGTCAGGGCACCAAGCCGGGAATGGGCGGACACCTCCCGGGAGAAAAGGTAACGGCCGAAATAGCTGCCATCAGAGGCAAAAAACAGGGTGAGGATGTTCAGAGCCCAAGCAAATTCCCTGAAATAAATTCAAAAGAAGATCTGCGTGACATGGTAGACATGCTCCGCCGCCGTTCAGAAGGCCGGCCTATAGGAATAAAGATTGCTGCCGGAAACATCGAGCAGGATCTGGAGCATTGTGTATTTGCAGAACCGGATTTCATCACCATAGACGGCAGAGGCGGCGCTACAGGATCAAGCCCTCTCCTTTTGCGAGAGGCAACCAGCGTTCCTACAATTTACGCCCTGTCACGTGCCAGAAAATATCTTGACTCCGTCAACTCCGATATTTCTCTGGTAATAACCGGTGGTCTGCGTGTTTCATCGGACTTTGCCAAGGCGCTTGCCATGGGTGCTGACGCCGTGGCCATAGCCAGCGCAGGACTTATTGCAGCGGCATGTCAGCAATACCGCATATGCGGAAGCGGCAACTGTCCGGTAGGTATTGCAACTCAGGATCCGGAGCTTCGCAAAAGACTCAATGTGGAGGCTTCTGCACAGAGGGTAGCCAATTTCTTGAAGGTTTCTTTCGAAGAACTCAAAACCTTTGCAAGAGTAACAGGAAACTCAGATGTTCACGGATTGTCCATGGATAACCTTATTACTACAGATAAAGACATATCCCTGTATACGGGAATGCGCCATGCAGGAGAGGCAGCAGTCTCTTTGCCGCCGGCACCTGCAGCCCAAATTAAGGAGGAAGTTAAAATGGGAAAATACAAATGCAAATTATGCGGAGAAATTTTTGAAGTTAAAACAGGAGAAACTCCTGTATGCCCTGTTTGCGGCGCTACCGGTGAAAATCTCCAGCCTCTGGCAGAAGAAAGCAAGAACAAATATGCCGGAACAAAGACAGAAAAGAATCTGGAAGCTGCCTTTGCCGGAGAATCTGAGGCAAGAAATAAATATACCTATTTTGCTTCAGTAGCAAAAAAAGAAGGTTATGAGCAGATTTCCGCGCTCTTCCTCAAAACCGCCGAAAACGAGCGTGAGCATGCAAAGATGTGGTTTAAAGAACTGGATGGCATCAGCGATACTGCCGCAAATCTGGCAGCCGCTGCTGCAGGCGAAAACTATGAATGGACTGACATGTATGACGGATTCGCAAAAACTGCCGATGAGGAAGGTTTCCCTGAACTGGCGGCAAAGTTCCGCATGGTTGCAGCTATTGAAAAGCATCATGAAGAACGATATCGTGCTCTGCTCAGTAATGTTGAAACCGCATCAGTATTCGAGAAGAGTGAAGTCAAGATATGGGAATGTCGCAACTGCGGCCATCTTGTTGTAGGAACCAAGGCGCCTGAACTGTGCCCTGTATGCGCACATCCAAAAAGCTATTTTGAAATCTCAGAGGAAAACTACTGATTATTTACACAGACGCGACGGAAAAGCCTCAGCCTCTTTTCCGCGTATCAGAAAGGTCTGCTCTTCCGGCATCTGCAATGCCGGAAGGCAGACCTTTTCACAAGGAGACAGATAGCAGATATGAGAAGAAAAGATCGTGAAATGCCACTTTCATTTGCTTATATGGTGGCTGACAAATGCGAATATGCCAGCCTTTCCATGGTATCGCCCGAAGGCAGGCCTTATTGTGTTCCCATAACCATCGCACGCGACGGGAACTCTATATATTTTCACAGCGCCCACCAGGGATTCAAAACGGAATGTCTCAGAAACAGCCCGGAAGTCTGCCTTGCATGTGTGGGAGACACCTGCAGAGCCAAAGATAAGTTCACAACTGAATTTGAATCTGCAGTTATAACAGGTACGGCTTCAGAAGTAATATGCCGGAAAGAAAAGATTCACGCTCTGGAGCTCATATGCCGGCGTCACACTCCCGATAATATGTCTGAATTTGATTCGGCAATATCAAAAAGTCTTGACAGGACGGCGGTGTGGAAAATTGAAATATTACGGATAACAGGAAAGCGAAAAAAATACGACAGCAACGGTGAAGAAATGAAATTTGCCAGAATGGAATAGTCTCGCATATATTCTATACTTTTTGAGGAACATGTGTTTACTTTTTGTTCTTTTTATGCTATAGTGTAGCTGAATACAAAGGAGGTAACACTTATGGCAGCACTAAAGGATCGCGAACAAAAAATTCTCAACTACATGAAGGAAGAGATCAAGTCAAAGGGCTATCCTCCTACAGTCAGGGAGATATGCAGCGCCCTGGGAATCAAATCCACCTCCACGGCTCATAAGGACATTGAAAACCTTGTGAAGCATGGCTATCTTGTAAAGGATCCGTCTAAGCCCAGAGCTCTGATGGTAGTTGACCCGGTTTCGGGACAGCACAATCCCGAGTTTTCTTCGGCCGTTTCCCCTTCACCATCTGATTTTCGAGATGATGTGGTTGATGTTCCGGTAGTAGGTCGTGTTGCTGCAGGCACTCCTATCCTTGCAGAGCAAAACATCGAAGACAGCTTTCCCCTTCCTGCACGCTATGCCGGCAGAGGCACCAATTACATGCTCCGTGTTAAGGGCGAAAGCATGATAGAAGCAGGCATCATGGACGGTGATCTGATTCTTGTTCAGCAGACTGAAACGGCAGATAACGGTGATATTGTCGTAGCCATGATTGACGGTTTTGAAAGCGAGGCCACCGTCAAGAGATTCTATAAAGAGAGCGGCCACATCAGACTCCAACCTGAAAACTCCACCATGAGTCCTATAATTGTAACCGATGTAAAGATTCTCGGAAAGGTCAGAGGTGTCTTCAGATATTTCAGCTGATTCCCGTGGCACCACTCTCACTGAAACATGCATATAAAACCATTGCAGATGTTTGCCGAAGGCAGACTTCCGCAATGGTTTTTTGAGTTTTACGGCAGCTTTCGAAACAGGTTCACTTGCATATGAAAGCTGTGCTTCACTTGTTTTCGGAAGTAATATGCATGTTTGACAGTGATCATCTGTCAAACATGCATATTTTAAAATACGGGATTTTAATTAGCTTAATCTCATCATATGTGATATAATGTTGTGGCATAGCGCCGCATTGCCGGCACAATAAATATTTCAGGAGATTTTATGAGTTTATTAACCGTAGAAAAAGTAACTCATGGCTTTGGAGCCAGACAGATATTAGAAGATGCCTCTTTCAGACTCTTAAAAGGTGAGCATATCGGCCTCATCGGGGCCAACGGCGAAGGCAAATCAACATTTTTGAATATAATCACAGGTAAGCTTATGCCTGATGAAGGGAAAATCACATGGTCAAGACATGTTACCGTGGGATATCTCGATCAGCACAGTACACTGAAAAAGGGAATGACCATAAGAGAAGTCCTCAGAACCGCTTTTGACCACATGTACGCTCTCGAGAAGGAAATGCTGCAGCTGTATGAAAATATGGCCTGTGCAGATGAATCGTCCTTAAACGATATGATGGAGGAAGCAGGCGAAATCCAGCAGATGCTGGAAACATCAGGATTTTATCAGCTTGATGCTAAAATAGAGGAAGTTGCAGGAGGACTGGGTCTCAGCGATATAGGTCTTGACAAAGACGTTTCTGATCTCTCCGGTGGGCAGCGCACCAAGGTGCTGCTGGTAAAACTCCTTTTGGAAAATCCGTCCATACTTATCCTGGATGAACCTACCAATTATCTGGATCATCCACATATTCTCTGGCTGACCCGATTCCTTCAGGAATACGAAAATGCTTTTATTCTTGTGTCCCATGATACGGAATTTCTTAACTCTGTAGTAAATGTCATATATAATCTTGACGGCGGTAATCTTACCAGATATACAGGTGATTACAAAAACTTCATGCGCATGTACAAAATCAAGAAAGAGCAGGAACTCCGTGCATATCAGCGGCAGCAGGCAGAAATAGAAAAACTGGAAGATTTTATAGCCAGAAACAAAGCCCGCGTTGCAACCAGAGGAATGGCCAACTCACGCCAGAAACAGCTGGATAAAATGGAAATTCTGGACAGACCTGCTGAAAAGATCAAGCCTGAATTTAATTTCCTCATGGCCAGAACACCATCACGTTTTGTTGTTCAGGCCAAAGACCTTGTTATAGGCTACGACAGTCCCCTTACCCGGCCGGTCACCTTTAAGATTGAGCGCGGGGAAAAAGTTGCCGTAATCGGAACCAACGGTCTTGGAAAGACCACTCTCCTAAAAACAATTCTCGGTGAACTTCAGCCTCTTTCCGGAACTATTGAACTGGGAGATTATCTTTCACCGGGTTATTTTCAGCAGGAGTCTGACAGAGACTCTTCCATTACGGCGCTGGATACTTTCTGGGCAGAATTTCCCTCAATGGAAAACCGCGAAGTAAGGCTGTGTCTTGCCAGATGCGGTCTCACCAACGATCACATAACCAGCCAGATGAGGGTTCTAAGCGGAGGCGAGAATGCCAAGGTACGTCTTGCAATGATTATGAACAGGGAGCACAACTGGCTTCTTCTTGATGAGCCAACCAACCATCTGGATGTAGATGCCAAAGCAGAACTTAAACGTGCCCTGAACGAATATCCGGGCACTGTTCTTCTGGTCTCTCATGAACCCTCATTCTACGAAGATTGGGTTACCGGAGTTCTTAATGTTGAAGACTGGACGACAAAAATAGTATAGATGAGATATAAAGAAAGCCTCGCATACACTGCGAGGCTTTACGCACATATTAAAAGTAATTTGTTCACCCGATTGCCAGAGGAACCGCAATGGGCACGGTTACGCACATCAGTGCGCCGGTACACATGGAATAGACTATGGTCTCGGTTCTGCAAGACTTTTCTATTATAGGCAGGCACACATCCATAGCGGCTACACCGGGGATAGAAATCGCTTCAAGATACCCTATCTTTTTAGCCGCAAGAGGAATTATCACAATCCCCAAGGTCTCCCTTATGACATTATGCATAAAGGAAACTGCTCCTGCCACAGCAAACCCTGCCTCTGTTATTACACTTGGTGCCATGGTATACCATCCGAATCCGGCGCTTACTGCTATACATTCTCGCATTGTCATAGGAGAAAGGAAAGAATAAAGTGTCCCACATATAAGACTCCCTGCAACAGCTGCCACAGGGATAATTATTACTGATACGCCCATTCCTTTGAATTTTTCAAATATTCCTCCTGAAAGTCCCAGATTGAATCCTACAGTTCCCAGAAGCAGGCATATTCCTGCAACAAGCCAGTCTCCCGACATCTCCTGAAAACGATCCGTATCTTCAAATATCTCTGGAATCACAAAATATCCAAGCAGCATTCCTGCAAGCACAAAGGCCAGAATGATCAGAGTGGTCTTCATCCCTCCTGCAGACTCTTCCTCTTGTGTTCCACAGCCTCCTGATTTTTCCTCATCTGTAACATCACTACGAATTCCCTGCCTGTTTAATCCCAGCAGTTTTCTCGCTCCAAACACAAACAGTATACTGCCTCCGACGGCGAATATGGTAACACCCACAGCCTGAAGCCCGATAACATCCAGATTTGAGGTGACTTCCCGGTTGGCTCCCATACGCAGGCCCATTATAAGTACAAGAATATATATTACAATATTGAGAAATTCCTCGACGAATGCAAACCTGTCTGCTTTCGCCCTGAGTTTTGATGCCACTGCATAGCAGGCTATCATAATTCCCCAGTATAACGCCAGTAAAGCCATAATTATCCTTTCTTATCCTTTCCCTGTTTATCCGATTATAACCGGCACCAGAATAGGTACCAGCGTACTTAAAACAGCACCCGAAATAAATGAATATACCGCTATGTCGCTTCTCGTCGCTTTCTCCACTATAGGCAGACATACATCCATTGCGGCGGATCCCGGCATTCCCACAGTTTCCACATACCCGATATTTTTCGCTACTGCAGGTATGAAAAGTATGGCAAAGAGTTCCCTCATCACATTATGCAGAAAGCATACGGCACTTGCAGTCATATGTCCGGCTTCCATAATGATGCCCGGTGCAAGGCTGTACCATCCGAAGCCTGCACCCACAGCCATTGCCTCTCTAGTTGTAAGTTCCGTGAAAAATGACATGACAAAAGATGCTAAAAGAGTTCCTATAGCCACAGCTGCAGGTATGGCAAGAATTCTCAGCCCTACTGCTTTGAAATTTTTTACAACAGTTCCTTCTATTCCCAGATCTATACCTACAAACACCAGCAGCAGACACAGCCCTATTTTGATCCCCAGGGCGGCTATATAATCAAAAGTATCCATATTTGAATCAAACACTCTGCGCACGACAAAATAGCCTGCCAGCATTCCTATTATGACAGACACAAGAATAATTACAGTCATAGTATTTACGCCCTGCTTCTTTTCATCTTCTTCTATCTGGTGAAGGCTCTCATGGACAGCCATGCTGATATTTTCGTCTGAATCTTTCTCTTGTGGCCGGGAGCACACAAGTCTGCCATACCGGTCTATTCCCAGAAGCTTTCTTACAATAAAAATGGCTCCAATGGAGCAGACCATTATTGCAACGGTCATAAAGAATGCCGTTATACCTATAGTCCTCAGATTGTCTGTTACCTCTCTGTTAGCTCCCATTCGTGCACCCATAAGCAAAACCAGAGCGGTTATTGCAACGTTCTGCACGGCACCTGTCCATCCCAGCTTTTCTTTTTTGTCCCTGATGCGGCTTCCCAGAAAATAACCTATGGCGGTAATTCCCAAATACAAGACTAGATCAGCCATTAAATCTCTCCTCCTGAAACTGTTGTGTCTTTATTATTATACATTTAATATTGACAAAAATCCACACTGGTTATATAATTTTTGCGAAAAGAACATCTTTAAATCGGTACAGAGAGACCGGCAAGATTGTAATATGAGTTTTGTATGGTAAAGTCTTGTCTGTCGGCAGGACTGTTTTTTATGTCTGCCGAATTTTCAATGACTTTCACCCAGAACCGGAGATGTTCCTTCAACTACTTCAAGGAGGAAATTCAAATGAACAACCACGACCCAATTACCGATGTGCGTACTCTTGGCACAGGAAAAACCATCATTCTCGGACTTCAGCATACTTTTGCCATGTTTGGTGCAACAGTGCTGGTTCCTATTCTTACCGGACTTCCCATTGCCACCACCCTACTTATGGCAGGCCTTGGAACCCTGCTGTTCCATCTGATCACCAAGGGTCAGGTGCCTGCATTCCTTGGCTCTTCCTTTGCCTTTCTCGGAGGATACGCCGCAGTGGCACCTCTTCTCAAGGACGGCTCTCCCAATGTTGAGATGCTTCCATATGCTTGTGGCGGTGTTTTCTGTGCAGGACTTGTTTATCTTGTAATGTCCGCACTGATCAAAGGCTTCGGAGCAAAGAAAGTAATGCGCTTTTTCCCACCGGTAGTAACCGGACCTATCATTATTTCCATAGGCCTTATACTGGCTCCTTCAGCCATCAATAACTGTGCCACCAACTGGTTTATTGCTCTTGTAGCTCTGGTGACAGTAATAGTATTCAATATATGGGGCAAAGGTATGGCCAAAATTGTCCCTATTCTCATCGGTGTTGCGGTTTCCTACATCGTCGCTATTTTCATGGGCGAAGTTGACTTTACCGGAATCAGCAATGAACCGATTCTCGGTCTTCCTGAATTCATGCTTATGAAATTTGATTTAAGCGCAATAATCACCATAATGCCTATTGCTCTGGCAACCATGATGGAGCATATAGGTGATATTTCCGCCATCGGTGCAACCACCGGAAAAAACTACATTGCAAACCCGGGACTTCACAGAACGCTTCTTGGTGACGGTCTGGCCACATGCCTGGCTTCGGCTTTCGGCGCACCTGCCAATACAACCTACGGCGAAAATACAGGAGTTCTGGCTCTGACCAAGGTTTACGACCCTAAGGTAATGAGAATTGCTGCTGTTTTCGCCATCGCTCTTGCATGCATTCCAAAAGTTGCTTTTGTTATAGAATGTATTCCGGCTGCCACCATCGGGGGAATCTCTTTTATACTTTACGGAATGATTTCTGCCATTGGTATCAGAAACGTCGTAGAAAACCATGTCGACTTCACACGCAGCAGAAACACAATAATAGCTGCGCTGATTCTTGTATGCGCCTTGGGCTTCAACTCACTGGGCGGAATCACTTTCCATGTACTGGGAGCATCCTTTACCCTTTCCGGCCTTGCTATTGCGTCCATCGTAGGAATAATTGCCAATGCAGTCCTTCCGGGTAATGAATACGAATTTAAGGAAGATGTAAACGAAGAAAACGACAAGTTCCAGACATATAAGCTGTAAGCCTTATGGGTCCGTTAAATCAAAGGAGTTCAAAATGGAATTAAAAGCAACTCTTATGACATCAGAAGAAATGACCAGAGCTCTCAAAAGGATTTCTCATCAGATTCTGGAAAAAAACCAGGGAGCGGACAACATAGTCTTTCTGGGCATCAGACGCAGAGGTGTGCCTCTTGCAAAAGTTCTTGCCGGAAATATAAGAACCATTGAAGGCAGGGAAGTGCCTGTAGGTGATCTTGACATCACCCTTTACCGTGACGATCTCAGCGAAATATGCCCTGATCCTGTTATTTCCGGCAGCGATATTCCTTTTGATATAAACGGAAAAGACGTTATTCTGGTTGATGATGTATTATATACCGGAAGAACCGCAAGAGCGGCTCTTGATGCTGCCTCAAAATATGGCAGGGCTGCAACTATCCAGCTGGCTGTTCTCATCGACAGAGGGCATCGCGAGCTTCCCATACGTGCCGACTATGTGGGCAAAAACGTTCCGACATCAAAAAGTGAGACTGTAGCAGTCCATGTTATGGAAATTGATGGAGAAGAAAACGTCGAGCTCTACAACGATTAACCGGACTGTCCTTTTTGTTTGATTACAAAATGAATCAAAATTTCAGAATTTTTATTCCATTTTTGAATCATATTTACTAGAAAGCTTCGTTAAAAAAGGTCAAAAACGTTTGAAATAAGCCGTTTTTGACCTTTTAGAATTTTTTGGCACGTCATTTGCATAATACATAGGCGTAAAAGATGTATTAGCTTAAAGATATATATCATAATATCAGGAGGTATCAAAATGAGTAAGAAAGAATTATTAGACAAAGCTTTCAACGAAGCCGTAACAGAAGTTAATGTCAACGCAATGGAAACAGACAATATTACTGAGGAAGTACTCGCTACTTCAATGAGAGCTTTCGCTGAAAGAGAAAAAGTTGATTTCACAGAGGACGAAATCAAAGCAACCATTATCGCAGGTCTTGAAACAATGAAGGAAGTCGGAAAGGACTTTACTTACCAGACAAAGATAATGCCTTAATTGCATACCTATTCTTATAATAAGTTCCTCAACACACACATCACAATAAAACATAGTGCAAAAGCAGAGCTTACCGCTCTGCTTTTCATTTTGTTATTGCAATTTTTACAACCCGTATTTAACTTTTTTGCGCGCTAACGTTGCCTGAGGCAGATTCAGAAAGTCTGCGGCTTTTCTTGTAGTCTTTTCCTTTTTAAGGGCATAAGCTATGAGCTTTTTTTCCTGTTCTTCTATTACCGCCGAAAAATCAATGGTCTCTCGGCTCTGGAACTGTTTTCTTATGTCTATGACAACATTGTCGTATATACTATCGTTAAGAAGGCTGTCTACCGCTCCCTCATCGATAAGGTCTTCCTTTTCGCTTATATAAAGCCTGTGGACCGTGTTTTCAAGTTCTCTTACATTACCCGGCCAGTGATACTCTTCAAGTCTCTGTAATGCCCCGATGGTAAAGCTTTTTTCAATGCCGTATTTACGGCTGTATTCCTTGATGAACGCATCTGCAAGACAGATTACATCCTCTTTTCGTCTGCGAAGAGGCGGAACATCAATCATGCATATGTTGAGTCTGTAGTACAGATCTTCCCTGAACTCGCCTCTGTCAACCAGAGTTTTGAGAGGCACATTGTTTGCACATATGACTCTCACGTTTACATTCTTCTGCTCTGTGCCCCCTACACGGTAATATGAATTTTCCTGCAGCACACGCAGAAGCTTTGACTGCATGGCCAGGGGCAGGCTTCCTATTTCGTCCAGAAACAGTGTACCGTTATTAGCCAGTTCAAAGTATCCTGCCTTACCCTGGTCTCTGGCTCCTGTAAAAGAGCCTTTTTCATATCCGAAGAACTCGGATTCAGCCAGATTTTCCTGTATTGTCGCGCAATTTATCTTGATGCATGGCTTGCTTTTTCGCGTGCTGTTCTGGTGAAGTATGTTGAGGATCTTCTCTTTTCCTACTCCGGTTTCTCCCTGAATTATAACATTGCAATCGTATTTTGCAACGTTAAGAGCCGTATCAACCAGTTCAGCTGTTACGGGGCTCATAAATATAAAATCATCTATCCGGTGAACCTCCAGCCCTTTGCTGATATTCCTCATAGCCCTCTCTTTAAGCCTTTTTTTTGGCCTGTGGGTAAGAACATCATCAATTATTTTCAAGCGGTCTTCTGTTTTCTTTATAAGTTCTATGGCGAAATCGTAAACACCCTGAGCATATCCGTCAAGAGCATAGTTTACGACTTCTTTTCCCAGACAGTCAATGGCCAGCAGACTCTGAAAATAGTTTCTTTTTACTCCGGTGTGAAAGAGGAATCCTTTATCCTTTACCAGCATTGCTGCTATGCTTTCGGCTCCCTGAATATCTTCAAGATTTATAATGGCATCCATTGACGAAACCGGTTCTTCCTGACAGATTGCTTCGAAGCTTTCCACAGGTCTGGCCATATCAACATAATATACTCTCTCAACGAGGCCTTTAAAGGCTTTCATAAATTCATTTTCCTTTATATATGAGCCTATATTCCTGTCTGTCACTGCAATAAGCCGTACATTGCCTTCGTCGTAGTCATTCACCATCTGGGAATAGAGAATCATCTCCACCAGATTGCTTCCCACTATGGCAACATTAGAAGGCCTTTTTTCGGAAAGCACATCTTTTACGTCCAGAAGGCTTCCTTCTTCGTCAAGAGCACACATGAGCGGTCTGATATCAACGTTGTCCGGCCTGTGCGCTATCTGTGCTGCTTCGAACATTATGGCGTAGCCATCACACCATATTTCACCGTAGTCGTAATCAACCTTTTTTATTGAATCAATATATACAGGTATTCCCGAAATTGAAGTCAGGCTTATAATTTCATCTCCTACTTTAAATCCCTGCAAGCTGCATTCACTGCCGATTTCCTCTATAGTGCCGCATATGATCCCGCTGCTTTCCGTGTATGGATTCTGAAGTTTTCCTCTTTTGCTTACTATGGTCAGAAGTTTCTCCTTTACCTTCTGTTCATTATAATCGCTGGCGCTGCATATCTGGTTAAAATTATCGCCTTCCAGTTTTATTACTTTCAGTCGTACTCTGAATTCGCCTCTTCCCACCATGCGGGAATTATCAAGCCTCCAAGCTGTTGAAGGAATCGTTCCAACAGGCTCCTTTACCCTGTCTATACCAAAATACTTCATTTATGCTCCTCTTGATTTCTCGTTCATGTAAATTTTTTCGCTATTTTAAGTATATATACATTTTAGCCTGATATACCATAATATGTCAACCTTTGATTTATTTTTGAATCAGATTATGGCATGTCATCCCGTTTTTGAATCATAACTGCTAAAAAACCGCTAAAATCAGCCGGTTCATATTGGCACAACCCTTGCTTGATATAAATAATGTAATAAATTGTAGGAGGACATTATGAAGTCATTTTTAAAAGGATTTTTAAAATTCACACCTGTTTTCCTTCTGGCAGGTCTGATGATTGCAAAGATTGATGCGCTTACCGCTGCTCCTATTGCAGCCATCTACGCAGTAATCATCGCCCGTCTGGTGGAAAAACTCAAATTCCAGCAATGTCTGGATGCAGCAATGAAAAGTGTAAGCAATATTCTCGTGGCTCTTTTCATCCTCATGTTCGCATATGCGATGGCCAGCGTGTTCATGAGTTCCGGAGTAGGAGCTGCAGTAGTAAATATTGCACTTTCACTGGGTGTAACCGCAAAGACGGTTGCCGTAGTCGGTCTCTTATGTACCGCCATCCTGTCTGTGGCAACAGGAACATCATGGGGTACCTTCGCAGCATGTGCGCCTATATTTATGTGGCTGAGCCACATCGTAGGTGGAGATCCTATCCTTACTGCCTGCGCTATCGCCGGCGGAGCATGCTTTGGAGACAATATAGGTCTTATCTCTGATACAACCATCGTATCTTCCGGTATTCAGGGAGTTCAAGTTGTTGACAGAATCAGATATCAGGGTGTGTGGTCAATATGCTGTCTGATCCTTGCAGCAGTATGCTTCGTTATTGCAGCAGGCGCTATGCACCTGACAGGCGACGCCGTTGACGGCTCCGCAGTAGTATCTCAGATTCCTGAAAGCGTATGGGATGTTCTTGAAGAAAAGCGCCCTGCAGCTATTCCACTTCTGAATCAGATTGCTACAGGAGTTCCTCTTTATATGGTTGTTCCTCTTGTTCTGGTAATCGCTCTTGCTATATGTGGTTTAAATACATTTGTATGTATAGGTTCCGGTCTTATATCTGCATACATTCTGGGACAATTTGCAGGAACTACAGGCAGTCTTATGAGCTTCCTGGAGGAATGTAACGCAGGCTTTGCAGATGCCGGAAGCTGGGTTGTTGTAATGATGATGTGGGTTGCCGCTTTCGGAGGAATCATGCAGCAGATGAAAGCTTTCGAGCCTCTCGCCAAGTTCGTTGTACGCTGCTCCGGAAAGGTTCGCCACCTGATGACATGGAACGCCATTTTATGTCTGGCCGGAAATGCGGCTCTTGCCGATGAAATGGCTCAGATTGTAACCATAGGTCCTGTTATCAAGGAAATCACCGAAGAAAACGTAGAAGGCAGCGAAGAAGCCATGTACAGGCTCAAACTGAGAAACGCCACCTTCGGAGACGCAATGGGAGTATTCGGATCACAGCTTATTCCATGGCATGTATACCTTGCATTCTATGTAGGTATCGCTGCCGGAGTATATCCTCTGGTAGATATAGCTCCTACAGATTTCCTCAAATACAACTTTATGGCTTACATAGCAGTTATATCACTTATCATTCTCACCTTTACAGGCTGGGACAAATTCGTTCCTCTCTTCAAATCACCGAGAGAACCGGAAGTTCGACTCAAAAAGAAAGCCAAAAAAGAAGATGCTGCCGCATAAACAGTTACCTGTTGCGTATGTTTTTACGGAAATCTGCTGATAATATAGAGAGCATGGTTACATGCTCTCTTATTTTTTATGTACATCTTGGAGGTATTTTATGAGTGAAAAAGGAGAAGGTCTGGGTCTCGGCAAAATTACCATGTTTGCCATCGGAGCGACTCTGGCCAGCGGTGCTTTCAGCCTTTCCGGAGATTTTGCAGCAGGAGGTGCCTATCCTCTGGCAGTTCTCATAGGGTGGGCAATCAGCGGCGTCGGCATGTTTACACTGACTCTCTGTTTTTTCAGGCTAAGCGTTGTAAAGCCTGAACTCACCAGCGGTCTGTACAGTTATGCAAAATACGGCTTCGGAGAGTATATAGGATTTAACTCAGCCTGGGGCTTCTGGCTCAGCGCTCTCCTGGGCAATATTTCTTTCATAACTCTCTTTTTTGCATCACTTGGCAATTTTTTCCCCGTTTTCGGAAGCGGTTCCAACGGTATATCAGTAATTCTCGGCTCAGTAATGGTGTGGCTGTTCGGAGTTCTCGTCCTCAGGGGTGTCAATGAAGCCATTGCTATAAATACAGTAGTGGTAATCGCCAAGGTAATTCCAATAGGCGTAATGATTGCAGCTATCATTCTGGCAGGGGCTTTCGACTGGGATATATTTACCTCTAATATGACAGGCGGCGCCGGCAGCCTGCCTCTAATGGCGCAGATAAAATCCACAGTTTACACTACGGTCTGGGTATTTATCGGCATAGAAGGTGCAGTCGTCATATCAGGCAGAGCAAAAAGCACCGCTACAGCCGGAAAGGCGACCGTCCTTTCATTTCTGTTTCTCTTTGTTCTCTACGTCCTTATTTCTATACTCAGCATGGGAGTAATGACTACAGAGCAGCTGGCCTCTCTGGGCAATCCCCCTATGGCAGGTGTTCTGGAATATGTTGTCGGCCCATGGGGTGCTGCTCTTGTCAATATCGGTGTAATTATATCCGTAGGCGGTGCTCTTTTTACCTACACTATTTTATGTGTGGACAGCATATACGCCCCCGCTTTGCAGCAATGCTTCCCCGAAAGCTTTACCAGACAAAACAAAAAAGGTGCTCCCGTGGGAGGAGTTATCATCACCACGGTAGTCACCCAGCTTTTTCTTATTATAATTTATTTTAACAGCGCAACCTATCAGCTGTGCTATACGCTATCCACAAGTGCCATTATGGTCCCGTATGCGCTTTCGGCTTTTTATTGTCTGAAAATAACAACAGCCGGTGAAGGCATGGAAGATTCGGGAAAGTTCAGACGTTTTCTTATATGGCTCTATACCATTGCCGGATCCCTATACGGAGTATGGATGCTTTATGCCGGAAGTCTGACCAACCTTCTCATATCTGCCCTGCTATATGCACCGGGGACTTTCCTGTATATAAAGGCACGCCGTGAGCTGGGAGAAAAGATCTTTCCTGCCACAGTCGACCGCGTGGCTTTTGTCATATTAATTCTTATGGCGCTTATATCGCTGGCATTGTTTATTTCCGGTGACATAAGTTTATAGTAACTGTATCCCATATGTGGCCGTGGTCACAATTATACCTGCAACAATTACTCCTACAGTAATGGCAGGCATGGCACGCTTAAGCTGCATGTCCAGCATGGCAGCCACCAGAGCTCCGGTCCATGCGCCCGTTCCCGGCAGCGGCACCGCAACGAGAACCATAAGTCCCCAGAATTCATATTTGAGAACCTGCTCCTTCTTTTTGTCTGCTTTTTCCTCAAATTTCCGGACAAGGACTGCAAGCTTCTCGCTTTTTTCCTGCATCCATTTAAATATTTTCCTGATAAATATAATTATAAACGGTACCGGTACAAGGTTACCGATTATGGCTACGACCAGCGCCGTCCATACATCAAGCCCGTTATAAACCCCCAGCGGTATTGCTCCCCTGAGTTCTATTACAGGTACCATTGATATAATAAATGTCATAAGCAGGTTACCTGCTGTTGTCCCCCAAAGCGAAATCATCTGCTTTCTCCTCTAATCGTTTTTTACCGATGCATCTATGGCTGCCTGTGCTGCAGCCAGCCTTGCACCGGGAATTCTTAAAGTTGAGCATGACACAAAATTCAATTCTATGTCTCTGCAGAACTTTATTGTCTCGGCATCTCCTCCATGGTCTCCGCACAGACCCATTTTGAGTTTAGGTCTCGCCTTGCGTCCGTCGGATGCCGCCATGGAAATAAGCTTGCCAACACCTCTCTGATCAAGAGAATAAAAAGGATTTCGATCCAGCAAATCCTTCTTGACATAATCTTCTACCAGATTTTCTGTATCTGACCGTGAAAGACCATATACCAGCTCGGTAAGATCGTTTGTTCCAAAGGAAAAGAAATCTGCTCTCTCTGCTATTTTATCCGACATCAGCGCCGCTCTGGGAGTTTCAATCATAGTTCCCACCGAATAGTCAAGAGTCTCTCCCATCTTTTCAAAGCAGGCTGCTGCTGCCTCATCAACGATGCTCCTTACCTTAGAAAATTCTCTGGCCGTGCTGACAAACGGAATCATCACCGACACATCCGGCATACCATCCATTTCTCTTCCTGCTTCGATAGCAGCAGTAATTATGGCTTCAGTCTGCATTCTTGCAATATCCGGATACGAAACAGCAAGACGAGCTCCCCGCTTACCCATCAGCGGATTTTCTTCGTGCATTACTTTTATCTTTGCTGCCAGTTTTTTTTCAGACATATGAAGCTTGCCTGCCAGCTGCCGTATTTCTTCTTCACTCTTAGGCATGAATTTATGTAGAGACGGATCCAGCAACCTGATGGTTACAGGACGATCCTCCATTATCAGAAATATCTTCCTGAAGTCTTCAGTCTGATACGGCCTGAGGACCTCCAGCGCGCGACTGCGTTCTCTGTCGCTTTCAGCCATTATCAGTCTGATGAAATCATATATTCTTTCTTCCCCAAAAAACATATGTTCACTGCGGCACAGACCTATTCCGTCGGCGCCCATCTGCAGTGCCAGTCCGGCATCTTCAGGTGTATCAATGTTTGCTCTGACTCCCATTACTCTGAATTCATCCACCCAGGTCATAATCGTCCGGAAATTATCTGCCACCTCCGGCCGCATCTTTGCTTCCATGTGAAAAGCATCGACGATGAGTTTATCCACGTCTGCCGATTTTATTCCGGCTACCGCTGTCTTTCGGTCAACTATCTTCTCCTCTACCAGTTCCACTGCAATCTTTATGGCAGCTTCAGGGCTTCTGCGGCCTTTTTTTGTCTGCAGCATATACAGCTTGCCGCTTTCCACTGTAAATTCTATCTCCTGCATATCACGATAATGCTTCTCCAGCAGAGCCGCAATCTTTATGAACTGCCTGTACACATCAGGAAAAAAATCTTCCATTTCTTCTATGCTGCGCACTACCGAGTCTGCAAAGGGAAGATCTCCTCCCTGGGCTTTGACTATGAATCTTCCGCAGGTTCCCTTCAGACCTGTCCTTGGATCCCTGGTAAAAACGGTTCCTATGCATGAATCATCGTCAAGGTTTCCGAAAACCATGGCCTGTACCACAAGGGCGACTCCTATATCCCGGGAAATCTCGTGAAATTCCCGGTATGTCATGGTTGCATAAGAATTCCAGTATCCCAGCATCGCACTGATAACTTCCTTCAGCTGCAAATAAGGTTCCTGCGGGAAAGGTTTTCCGGTCTTTCTGAGAATTATTTTTTTATATTCTTCCACCGTACGATACAGAAGTTCTTCTTCTGAATATTGGGTTTTAAGGCTTTCCTTGCTTTTGAGTTTCTCATATGTGGATACAAAAACGGCCTGAGGTATCTTTTTTACGACACTGCCATACATCCGTATGAATCTACTGTAGCTGTCCAGCGCGAATTCATTGCTTCCACCAAGCTTTGCCAGACCCGATACGGTTTTATCGTTGAGTCCCAGATTTAGAACAGTATCAGCCATGGTAGGTATATTAACCACTGAGCTTGTACGCACTGAAACAAGCAGCGGGTTTTCCCCGCTGCCAAATTTCTTACCTGTAACTTCTTCCAGCTCCTGTATTTTTTCATGAAGCTGCTCCATGACAGATTCCACTATGGTATTTCCGTCCCTGAAAAACTTACGGCAGGCTTCAGTTGTTACAACAAAACCAAAGGGTACCGGAAGGCCCATGGCAGTCATCTCTGCCAGGTTTGCACCTTTCTCCCCCAAAAGTCCCTTCATGTTTCGGCTTCCTTCGTTAAAGGAATAGAGAAACTCGCTCATAATCCGTCCTTTCCGTCAATCAACGACAAATCATGATCGTTGCGATTTTAAAGGTTATCAGAATTCCAGTCTTTCTTCGATGTATTTACGTACATCTCCGACAGGTATTCTTACCTGCTCCATAGTGTCCCTGTCTCTTATGGTGACGCATCCGTCTGTTTCGGTGTCAAAGTCAACGCAGATGCAGAAAGGTGTTCCTATTTCGTCCTCTCTTCTGTATCTCTTGCCTATGGATCCCGAAGCATCGTAGTCAACCATGAAATACTTTGAAAGTTCCTCATGGATAGGCTCGGCAACAGGCGCAAGCTTCTTTGCCAACGGCAGAACTGCTGCTTTGAACGGAGCCAGTGCCGGATGGAATTTAAGAACTACTCTCGTATCCTCTTTTCCGTTTCCGTCAGTCAGGGTTTCTTCGTTATAAGCATCTACAAGGAATGCCAGAGCCACACGATCGGCGCCAAGTGACGGTTCAATTACAAACGGCACATATTTTTCGCCGTTTTCTGAATCAACATAGCTCAGATCCTGTCCTGAAGTGTTTATGTGCTGAGTAAGGTCGAAATTAGTCCTGTCGGCAATACCCCACAGTTCTCCCCATCCAAACGGGAAGAGATATTCGATATCTGTAGTTGCATTGCTGTAGTGAGACAGTTCTTCTTTTTCGTGGTCACGCATCCTTATGTTCTCCATATTCATGTTGAGGCTCTTCAGGAAGTTTACACAATAATCCTTCCAGTAAGCAAACCACTCCAGGTCAGTTCCCGGTTTGCAGAAGAATTCCAGTTCCATCTGTTCAAACTCTCTGGTTCTGAACGTAAAGTTTCCCGGTGTTATTTCATTTCTGAATGACTTTCCTATCTGTGCTATTCCAAAAGGAACTTTCTTTCTGGCTGTTCTCTGAACATTTCTGAAATTTACGAATATACCCTGGGCTGTTTCAGGTCTGAGGTATATTTCTGACTTGGAGTCTTCTGTTACTCCCTGGAAAGTCTTGAACATCAGATTGAACTGACGTATTCCTGTAAAATCAGACTTTCCGCACTCAGGGCATTTTATTTCTTTTTCTCTGATGTACTCTTCCAGTTTTTCATTGGACCAGCCGTCAACTACAACTCCTTCTATATTGTTGTCGTGCATGTACTCTTCGATAAGCTTATCAGCTCTGAATCTGGCTTTGCAGCCCTTGCAGTCAATCAGCGGATCGGAGAAACCGCCTACGTGACCGGATGCCACCCATGTTTTTGGATTCATCAAAATAGCTGCATCCAGACCCACATTGTATTTGGATTCCTGAACAAACTTTCTCCACCATGCCTTCTTGACATTATTCTTGAACTCCACTCCCAGAGGGCCGTAATCCCATGTATTGGCCAGTCCGCCATATATTTCGGATCCCGGGAAAATAAATCCTCTGTTTTTAGCAAGAGCCACTATCTTTTCCATTGTTACGTCTTTTTTCATCTCTGATAAAACCTGCCTATCTACTGTTTTTTTATTCTTAATCTTCTTTTTCTATTTCGCTTTTTATTTCTTCTATGATATCTTCAACTTTCTCTTCTGCTGCGTCAAACGCATCTTCAGCCTTGTCGCAGGCTGTCTCTTTCTTTTCTTTTATTCCGTTCCAGACGTCGGAAGCTTTGTTTACAACACTGTTATAGGCATCACTGCTTTTTTCTTTGATGTCGTTAACCACTCCGGGAGCTTTTTCTTTGACATCCTCGTATACAGCTGTTCCTTTAGCAACAACTTCATCGACAACTATGGAACCCTTTTCTTTGACATCATTAGCCAGATTTTCTGCTTTTGTGCTTATGTCAACTACACTTCCGTCATCTTTTGTAAGTTCTATCTTACATTTGAATCCAAAGGAGGCTACTGCTGCTGCCAGAACACCCCATGGAGCCACTATCGTTCCCACAATACCTACATTTACAGGAATATTTACAATAGTCTCCCCGCCTTTTTTTACAGAAATTTTAGTGACATTTCCCTTCTTTACCAGTTCCTTGACCTTGGCCACTGTCTCGTCCGCCAGTTCGCCGGCCTTGCTTCCCGATTTGAGGTTTACCGTTTCTTCAATGGCTATAATAGCATCAACTACGCTACCGTCTGCTGCTTCAAGCGCTTCCTTGGCTTCTTTGTATGATACGCCTGTTCTGTCTTTAACCAGTTCGATCTTTTCTAACGTGATTTCCATCTTGTACCTCCTGTTACTCCTTTTAAAGTTTAGAAAAAGCTTTCGCTTTTCAGTTCCCTTATATCCATATGATAGGATATGTATTCTTTTAATATTTTCTGCAGAGTCTCCTGCAATCCGTCATCCAAAGCTATTTTTTCGAAGGTTGCCATGGGCATTTTCTGAAAATATTTTAATATATCTATTATACCAAAGTCTATACTGTAAATCAATGCTTCTTCATCTTCCGCTTCAAGCTCTTTTGAACACTTTCGGCATAAGAGGCCTCCCTCTTTTATGCTGAATAGCGCCTTGCCGCCGTCTGCAGCACTACCTGCCCCGTCTCCGCAGCGCACACAGTTTTCCAGCATCGGCATGGTGCCCATTAGATCCATAAGTTTCACCATATATGCCGTCACCAGAGTCTTATGTTTTTTTTCTCTCTTTTCCAAAGCATCCAGACATTCGGTCAGTACATTAAAAATGCGCGGCTGCGGTACTTCTTCCGGTAAAAGTCTGTCTGTGAGCTCAAGAACATAAGAAGCTGCCATATACTTATCCAGATTTTCTCCCAGCGAATAGTAACTTTTTAATACCTGCCCGCTGTTGAGGTTGTAGCTGTCCCTTCCCTTGAACAGTTCATATCTGCCGTAGGTGAATGCGCGTATGGCCAGGGCTGTTTTGTTGCGCCCTCCTTCGTTAAGATTGGTCCCCACGCTTATCTTTCCGAATTTTTTTGAAAAGAGCGATACCATCCGTCGCCCGCCGGAAGCTTTTGTCTGCCTTAATACAATGCCTTCTGTATCTGTTATCATTTTTCAGTCCCTGTATCCGAAATTTGACAGAGCAAAGTCGGAATCACGCCAGTTTTCCTTCACTTTCACCCATAGTTCCAGAAATACCTTGCAGCCCAGCAACCCTTCTATTTCAAGTCTGGCGCTTTTACCTATGCCTTTTAGTTTCTTGCCTCCGCTGCCTATTATTATTCCTTTGTGAGATTTTTTCTCGCAGTAAATAACAGCCCCTATGCGTGTGATGTCTTCTTCCTCTCTGTAGCTTTCAATTTCAACGGCAACCCCGTGAGGAACCTCGTCGTTAAGGTAGTGAAGTATCTTTTCGCGGATTATCTCGCTTACGATGAATCTTTCGGGATGGTCAGTAATCATGTCTGCAGGAAAGTACATAGGACCGTCTTCCAGAAAATCCTCTATGGTTTTTATAAGACTTTCAACATTTCTGCCTTCAAGCGCCGATGTTCCGCATACGGCATCAAATGTCCCCAGTGCTTCGTAGCTTTCGTATATCTGTCTGAAGACCTCCGGATCCATCTTATCTATCTTGTTTATTACCGCAATCTTGGGTGTTTCAACTTTCTGAAGCATGTCGATGATGTACCGGTCTCCCGGCCCTTTGTCCATGGCGCTGTCCACCAGGAAAAGAATCACGTCCACCTCTTTAAATGTACCTATGGCTGACTCAGTCATATAGCTGCCCAGCTTGCTGTGCGGTTTATGGATTCCCGGAGTGTCAATAAATACCATCTGCACGCCGGCATTCTCATCAAGCCTTGTATATATACCTCTGATGGTGTTTCTTGTTGTCTGGGGCTTGTCTGCGGTAATGGCCACCTTTTCACCCAGAATCGAATTCATAAGAGTGGATTTTCCAACATTGGGACGCCCGACTATACCTATAAAACCTGTTCTCATAGCCTGAATCCCTCCGGCAGTATTTCGTCCATGGTATATACTTTGAGAGAATCCACATCATCTCCTGTGATAATTTTAAAATCATCATCACAGAACTCCTTCATAAACTGGCGGCATATTCCGCACGGCCATGCCTCACCTTCGCTTGATACTATGGCTATAGCCTCAAATTCGAGGCATCCTTCTGATATGGCCTTTACGAAGGCTGTCCTTTCAGCACATATGGTTGCACCGAAGGATGAATTTTCAACATTCACGCCTGTAAACACATCTCCGTCGCGTGACAGCAGTGCTGCACCTACTTTAAACTGTGAAAACGGAGCGTACGCTCTTGGCAGCATCTCACATGCCTTCAGGTAAAGTTCCCTGTACTTCATAATTTACCTCCCTAAATCAATCTCTTTCATGGCTTCTTCTTCTTTCTGTCTCATGACAGCTTTCTCATCAGCTTCCATGTGGTCATATCCTAAAAGATGCAATATGCTGTGTACGAACAGATATACCATTTCTCTCATCTGGCTGTGTCCGTATTCTTCAGCCTGAAGGCAGGCTTTTTCCGGGCATATTACCACATCTCCCAGACATATCTCGCCTTCTTCAGGCAGCATGCTCATATCCTCAAACTGAGGGAAAGAAAGGACATCGGTATCATTATCAATGCCGCGGTACATACTGTTGAGTTCTTTTATTTCTTCCTTTGTAACGAAGGTAAGGCTTATTTCTGCTCTGTCTGAATCCACATTTTCCTTTTTCAGAAGAAAATCTGCGGCTTTCATCATCTTATCCTCCAGTTCCTTTTCCAGTGCCTGTCCTTCTTCAAGATATATGTTCATCTTGTATCTCCTGTTATTCCTGCAGCTCTTCCGGATACTTTTTGTAGTAGCGGTCGTATGCATTTATTATGCGTTTAACCAGCTCATGGCGCACCACATCAGCATCTTTCAGGTAGCAAAACTCTATTCCTTTGATGTTTCTCAAAACTCTGGCAGCTTCAACCAGACCTGATTTTTTGCCTTTTGGCAAGTCAATCTGCGTTACATCTCCTGTCACTACGACCTTGGATCCAAAACCCATTCGTGTAAGAAACATCTTCATTTGCTCTCTTGTGGTATTCTGTGCTTCATCCAGAATAATAAAAGAATTGTCCAGTGTTCTTCCTCGCATATAGGCTAAAGGAACAACCTCTATGGCCTCTTTCTCCTTGAGTCTGAGGGCGGCATCCCTTCCCAGCACATCATACAGCGCATCGTACAGAGGTCTCAGATAAGGATCGACCTTGTCCTGAAGATCCCCCGGCAAAAAACCCAGACGTTCTCCGGCCTCTACTGCCGGTCTTGCCAGGATGATTTTCTGAACCTCTTTATTTTTAAAGGCGTTTACGGCCATGGCAACGGCTATATATGTTTTTCCTGTTCCTGCCGGACCTATGCCGAAAACAATATCATTTCCCCGTATGCTCTCTACGTACTGCTTCTGCCCCAGGGTCTTTGGTTTAAGCGGTTTCCCTTTGTGAGTAAAGCATATTATATCTTTTGCGATGTTGCTTTCTTTGTATGAAAGTCCTTCTTTTTTGAGTCCTATTACATAAGCAGCCTTCTGTTTTCCCAGGCTCTCTCCCGAAGCCAGGATATTCATAAATTCTTCAACGATGCTCTGTGCCAGATTCAATGCGCTCAGTGATTCTTCAGATTGCACCGACTCCGGAGCTTTGAGAATCAGATTATCATCTCTCTGAAATATTTCCACTCCCGTAGCTTCTCTGATCAAATCCAGGTTGGAGTCAAAATTTCCAAAAAGTTCTATTCTGTCAACTTCCTCAGCTATCTGCAGTTTTCTATCCAACTAAAATCTCCTGTTCCTCTCCTATTTGTTGTCTGACCTCAAGGGTCACACCTATTTCTATTATATTTCCTTTATAACAAAAATTCAAATTTTTGTTTAGAATTTGGGCATTTTCAGGCAAATTTTCCGCAGCCCAAAGTCGTATGCTGCTGTTAACTTTCTCTTTTACTTCCTTTTCAGTCCGCTCTCTAATACAGGCAACCAGTTTTTCCCCTTCATTGCGCTTATCTTCCGTGTATCTTTCCTGATTAAAGGTAAGCCTGTATGGCACATTTGCCCATACCTCTCCCTTTGCTCTCACCATATATTCGTCGGGAACATCTTCTCCATACACCGTCGGCTCTATGGGTACCATGCCGCATATGAGCACCTGACCTTTTTCAACATAGTCTCCTTCTTCGGCCAGGCAAAGTCCCCTATAGGAGGTGATGCTCTGTATATATCCGGAACTTGACGCAACGATGTTGCTGTAAAATTTTTCATCTGCGACTTCTCCGAGCTCTCCCGGTTCCCGATTCCTTCCTTCTGAAATATCAAGAAAAACTTTTCTTCCCTCGTATGCCAGTTTAAGCCATGTGACCTGCGGAAAAACCTGATATATATGCTTTTCTGCTTTTCCCCAGTCTATAGATGGTATATATGTGCCCTCTCTGATTCCCGATTCTTCAAGGCATTCCCTGAGTTCTTCTTCAGGTATCGCTCTGTAACCGCTGACTACAATAGTTTTAACAAAAAAAGACTGGCTTATTACAAGCGCCAGTATCAATGCCGAGCATAGAATTTTAAACGGCTTTGCGGCAAATTGTCTGATTCTGTATACGCTTCCTCTTTCTTCAGTCACCGTTATCCTGTACAATGAGCGCGCCTCTTTTCTTATGGCGCGCAGACCTTCAGGTGTGACCCAGCAGTAAATCTCCATGTCAGAAATTCTCTTTATGCCACACATGTGGATTCCGACCTTCATGGCTTTATCTATAAGCTTATCAGTCCTGAATCCCTCTATCTTTATCCTTATTCTGTGAGCGAAGAAATTCAATTCCCTGTATCCGGCCTTCAACCAGCAGCCTCCCTCCAAAAATCTCTTTTATAATAAAGTCTCTTCCTTTTACCGTCACGTACTCTCTGTCAGCTTCAACCGTAAGGGAATTCTCTCCTATCATTACTATTGAGCTGACATTTTCTATAACGCAAAGCTTGTCATATACAAAAAGCTTGGGGCGCTTAAAGTCCAGATCAAGAGCCATCTCTTCCATCATTTTCAAAACAAAACCCCTCCCTTCTTTTTATTCTATGAAGGGAGGGATTGCTTGAGTACATTGATTTTTGCTATATACCTGCTTCTCCGGTACTTCTGCATACTTTCACGGTGCGGAAGGCAAAATTTCTGCTTATTTTAAGAGTCTCCAGCACTGCACAGTATTTGTCCGCAAAGCAGACTATGGCTGCTTCCCGGCATCTCGGAAGGTATCTGATATTCAGAGGCCACATATGGCTCGTAATAATGTTCTGTTCCTTCTCACTGATTCCGAAATACTCAACAGCGTTACGACAGGCTATTCCCGGATGGTCAAATCCGTGCCGCTTTCTCTCAGGTTTACCGTCATGCCAGTCATACAGGAACATGTCGTGCATCATGGCTCCTCGTACCAGGCTTTCCTCATCGGAATTCAACCTCAGATTCCTGTTGATAATGTAACTCATCCAGGCTACATTCCGGCAATGCTCCAGCGTCGTGGTTTCTCCATGCTGTATATAAGTGTCCATTTGCTGTATGATTTGGCTCCGTTCATATTCCTCAATCATAGCGTTGAACTTTTCGGCTCTGTCGGCGGATACTTCCCGGCCTTTTCTTAAAAAATGCACAGCCGCCGGATGACTTGCTGCTGCAGTAAGAAAAATAAATATAATAAGAAATCTGTCCATAATCATCCTTTTCGTGTATAATTAAAGCAGCTCCTGCGACCGGTCAATATCTACGACATCACCGTTTCTGACAATTCCTCCGCGGAGCACTCTGGCAAATATACCTTCTTCAGGCATGATACACCTTCCCATGGTTTGCCCAATGACGCATCTGGAATGGCATTCCTTGCCGATCTGAGTAACCTGGAGAAGTGCGTTGCCGCACTTAAGCACCGTACCCACCGGAAGGGATTTCAAATCCATTCCGCTGACCAGCAGATTTTCGCCGAAACTTCCGTCCGCAACCGGAGCGCCGGCATTTCTGAAGTCTTCTGCCTTCTCATAAGAGAGAAGGCTCACCTGCCTGTGCCAGCTGCCGCCGTGAGCATCTCCGCGAAGGCCGAATCCTTCAACCAGCTCTCCTGCAGCTACGGGCTTTTTGGGAGTCCCCTTTTTTTCACTTATACATACAGCTTTGATTATACCCATAAATCAGCAATCCTTTTTAAATTATCAAAAAACCATAACGTGAGGTATACAATGAAAAAAATCAATCTGCACACCCATACTATCTACTGTGACGGAAAAAACACCGCCGAAGAAATGATTGTTTCAGCTATTGAAAAAGGCTTTGACGTTCTCGGTTTTTCGGGCCACAGCTACATGTCTTACGACGAAAGCTATTGCATGAGCCTGTCAGATACCCGCAAATACCGTTCTGAGATTCCCCGGCTGGCAGAAAAGTACAAGTCAGACATAACCGTCCTGTGCGGCATAGAACAAGACTATTACTCTTATGCTCCTGCTTTGGGATATGACTATATCATAGGTTCTCTACATGCCTTTTACAACAGTAAAGTTGATGATTATTTATGCGTCGACGCCGATGCCGGCATGCTGGCGAAATTCATCGATGAGATATACGGAGGCGATGCTTATGCCCTTGCTGAAGACTACTTCAAAGCAGAGACTTTTGTAGTTGAACAGACTGGATGCGACATTATCGGTCACTTTGATCTGTTGACGAAATTCAACGAACACCTCCATGCTTTTGACGAAAGTCACCCTCGATATGTGGCGGCAGTTGACAATGCACTGTCCCACCTTCTTGCTAAAAATGCAATTTTTGAAATAAATACCGGTGCAATGTCAAAAGGCTACAGGAGCAAGCCTTACCCATCCGAATCCATACTTCGCAAAATCAATGCAGGCGGCGGTAAAATAATCATATCATCTGATTCTCACGCCGCTGACACTCTTGATTATGCCTTTGAAGATGCACTTGTTCTGGCTGCCGCATGCGGATTTGACAGCATCATGACCATAGGTGATGACCTCCGGTTTACGGAAGTTCCTCTGTAATATTATACATCGCCCCGACAATAAAATTCAATAGCTTCAGATACAAATTCGGCTGTTCCGGGTCCGCCTGCCCGGTCTATGTTTTCTTTCATCCTGGAATCGCATACATACATCTGTCCCAGTCCCTTGAGAATGTCTGCAGTACAGTTGTAGTAATTTTCAGTTATAAAATCTTTTAGGTTCTGTACTGCTTTCCTTGCTTCCTGTGAATCCGGAGCAAGGTTTTTTATTTTTCCCATGTACCGGAATTTTTCCATAAGCCCCATATCCGACACCTCTCTTTCCACCAGGGTCTGTTTTTCTCTTTTCAGTCTACTTTCTTTGTATGCTTCTGTTTTTCCCCATCGTTCCTGGGCTTCACGGGTGTATTCCTCTATTTCTTTTTTATCAAATACGAAAAAATCCATGTCTGTTTCCTCCCTCTCTATTATTTTGCGTGTCAGTGAAATCAGTCTATCCAGCCTGTCTCTCCTTAATTCCAGCAGCTTCTTCTGTTCTCTCAGTACTGCTTTCCTGTCAAAGTCCGGACTTTCCATTATTTCTCTGATATCTTTCAAAGGAAATTCAAGCTCTCTGAAAAACAATATGCTTTGCAGCCTTTCCAGAGCCGTATCGTCATACAGCCTGTATCCTGCCTCCGTTATGTCAGATGGCTTCAGGAGCCCGATCTCATCATAATAGTGGAGCGCGCGCACGCTTATTCCTGTAAGTCTGCTTACCTGCTTTACTGTTTTCATTTCTTTCTTCCTCCTGACCTGACTATATCATAAACCATCACGTAACGTAACAGTCAACACCTTTTTGTTTTCAGACAAAAAACAGAGAGCCGAAGCTCTCTGAAAAAATCAATTTTTATTTGTAGTGTGCTCCACCCCAACATTTGACATAGAGCCAAAAAATTTTCTGTTTTCGATCTGCTCCACATCAGATTTCGATGCAGAATCCTTATTCATTTTTCCCTGCCGCTGCTCTATAGGAATCAGGCAAACTTCTTTGCTTGCTCTTCTTCCAGGACTCTGTAAGCAACCTTGCCTACCAGAGTTTTCGGAAGCATGTCTCTGAACTCTATGTAAGCCGGCATTGCATACTTTGCAACATGCTTGCTGCAGTATTCAAGAAGAATCTTCCTTGCTTCGTCTTCGCTTACTTTAACATCCGGCTTAAGCACCACAAAGGCAGCAACTTTCTGTATTTTATACGGATCCGGCACTCCTATCACACAGCTCATGTGTACCAGTTCGTGCGCGTCCAGAATATTCTCAATTCTTGAAGGATATACGTTATATCCGCTGGTTACAATCATTCTCTTGATTCTTTGGCGGAAATATATGAACCCTTCATCATCCATCATACCCAAATCCCCTGTATGAACCCAGGTAAGCCCGTCTTTGTGCCGGCGCAGAGTGTTGGCCGTTTCTTCAGGATTATTTATGTATTCCATCATTACGGTAGGACCGGCAAGACAGATCTCCCCTTCTTCACCATAAGGAACTTCTTCTTCCGTTCCCGGCTTTACTATTTTATAGAAGGTGTCAGGGAACGGCAAGCCTATGCTCCCTTCCTTAGCCATATGTGAAGGTGTAAGGCAGCTGGCCGTTACACACTCTGTGGTACCGTATCCTTCTCGAACAGGAATGCTTGCATTATGGCTTGCCAGGAAGGCGTCAAAGCGCTTCTTAAGTTCTATGGAAAGAGAATCTCCTCCGCTGAAAACTCCTTTGAGGCAGGAAAGATCAACTCTGTCCAGGCTCTTTATACGAAGCAGAGCTTCATAAAGAGTGGGAACTCCGGCAATAAAGTTAGGTTTGTGCTTTTTCAGCAGTTTAGCGTAACTTTCCGGGTTGAATCTTGGTATAAGCAGGCATCTTCCGCCGCTGGCCAACATGGAATGTATGCATACGCCCAATCCGAAGCCATGGAATATAGGCATAACTGCCAGCATCTTGTCTCCCGGCTTGAACATAGGGTTGGTAGCAATAATCTGCTGAGACAGTGCGTTGAAATTCATGTTGGAAAGCAGTATGCCTTTCATTGTTCCGGTGGTTCCTCCGCTGTAAAGGATAACTGCCGGATCTTCCGACTTTCTTACGGCATGAAACGGTCCGTGGTAGCGGGCGCCGTCACGCAGGAATTTTTCCCACCATACGATTTCGGCATTGGCCGGCACTTTTTTGATTTTGCGCCCCTCTGCCAGGTAATAGCCCTTTTTCTTTATGGGGCTCAGAGCATCTTTTATACTGGTAAGAATCAGACTCCTCAGCGGAATATTGTTTCTGATGTTCTCAAACTTTCCATAGAACTGATCCAGCGTAAGGCATACAACGCTGGCTGATTCTTTAAGGCAGAATTCTATCTCCTTTTCGCCGGAAAGCGGATGCACCATGTTGGCAATGGCGCCTATTTTGTTTACGGCATAGAACATTATTACAGCCTGAGGAGCATTAGGCATGCATATTGTCACGCTTTCGCCTTCTTTTACTCCTATTGCCGCCAGAGCTCTGGCACATTCGTCTACTTTTCTTATAAAATCCTTATATCTCGTTTTGCTTCCCATAAAGTCATATGCTATGTAATCGGGATAGTTTTCAGATATGGACGCAACTTTATCGTACATAGACCCCTGAAAATATTCCAGATGTGCAGGCACACCGCCAAGATGACTTATCCATGGTGTTTTAACATTCATGTTTTCGTTACTCATATTTTACTTCCTCCTCTGCCGGAAGTTCCAGAAGTTCCGGATTGTGTAAAAGATATTTGAGCAGTTTCACCGTCTTTGAATAATAGTATCCGTCTGCTATTCTCTCGTCCAGAGTAAGACCGAGATCCAGTGTTTCCTTCATGGTCATATTGCCTTCTCTGTCATATACGGGGCTCATTTTTTTCTGACCTATCACAACAAAAATCGAATTGGTTCCCCAATTGGAAAGGTGATGATATCCGCTTTTCAGGTCAATGGAACCTAAGTTTGTGATAAAACATGAGGCGTGGTTAGGATCTGTTTTTATCAGTTCATAAGGAACCCTTCCGTAATAATCAAGTCTGTGGAGTATCCACATTACAATACGCAGAATGAATCTCGGAAGTTTTGTGAGCATGTCCATGCCTGCAGTCGAATTATCCTGTTTTTCACTTCTGCACTGGTTGATTTCAGCATACACGCTGTCTTTAACGCTTTCCAGAGTGCTGTTGCTGTCGAAATTCACAAATGCCAGCGCTTCGTCTCCGTTATCGCTGAACTTTTTCTTTACCACGAAGGCCAGTGACAGGAATTTTCTCTGATACATCCTGCCGCCTTTTATGAATCTGTTCATCTTTGGCCTGAGGGTAATGGTTTTCACTATTGCTGCCAGAATCACATGAAAAAGTTTAAGAGGTTCCTCCGGATTGTCTTTGTTCTTTTCCGCAAGATATCTGTTTATATTCTCCAGGTCGATTCTTTCGCTGATAAATGCTTCATTGTCTGCTCTGTTGGGATACAGGTATGGCACGAATGCATGCATTGGATCCATATCCTTCAGCCACACTCCATCCCTTCTGTCACCGCGTTTTTCTCTGAATTTACTCATATTTATCTCCAATCATAAAACAAGGCATGCTTCTCGCATACCCTGTTATTTTACCATATTTTTATTTTTTTGCAAATATATTGCTACTCTGCCTTATATTTCTTCCAGTACCTGCTGTAAATATCATCTGCTTCAGCCCCGAGATTTCTCAGGGTTTCACATTTGTCCAGAAGGTCTTTGGAAGGATTCAGGACAGCTTCATCCATTTTATCTGCTATCAGTTTGTTAGGTATGGCATATGTGAGATATTCAAAGTTGGTCTCTGCCGTATCCCCATCCAGCATAAAGTTGATCCACGCTTCTGCAGCTTCTTTGTTTTTCGCAGCCTTAGGTATGGCCCAGCAGTCTGTCCAAACTTCTGTGCCTTCCTTTGGAATTACAAACTCAAGATTTTCATTATATTCTTTTGAATAAATCACTTCTCCCGATGTTATTACAGCCATGGCAGCAGAATCGCCTATCATTATCTCCCTGGCGCTGTCATTGGCAAAGCTGTAAACAAGAGGTTTCTGATCTATCAGAATCTGCGTCATTTCCTGTATCTGGCTTTCATCTGCGGTGTTCATGGAATAGCCGAGTTTTTTTGCGGCTATCATATAGCATTCCCTGAGAGAATTAGGCATTACTATCTTGTCCTTATAATTCTGATCCCAAAGCACATCCCATGAATCTATTTCTTCATCCACCATGGACTTATTATACATAATTCCGTAAGTTCCCCATGTATGCGGCAGTGAATGCTTCATTCCCGGGTCAAAGGCTTCCATGAAAGGCTTGATGCTGTCTGCAACATTTTCGGCATTAGGGACGTTATCATAATTTATCTCATCCAGGAGATCCTCAGATATAAGTTTTTCTATCATGTAATCTGATGCGCATATCACATCATAATCTGCCGTGTTATTTTTGATCACAGGATACATTTCCTCATTAGTATCAAACAGATCCACAACAAGTTTATATCCGGTCTTCTCTTCAAATTCGTACTGAAGATCGGGATCAAAATAATCGCCGAAGCAGTACACATACAGAGTTCCGTTTTCTCCCGAGGACTTGCTTCCTCCACAGCCTGTAAATGCTCCCAGGCAGAGTATCAGTGTCATAAAAACACATAAAAACTTTTTCATGCTCTTTTTTCCTCTCTTTTATTACTGATTATATTGACGAGTATCAATATCACAAAAACCGCAGCAAAGATCACCGTAGACAAGGCATAAAGCGTAGGTCTTATTCCCACCTTTACCTGGCTGTACACCAGTGTAGACAGCGTATTTATTCCCGCGCCCCTTGTAAAGTGCGTTATAACAAAATCATCTACGGACATTGTAAATGAAAGCAGAAATCCCGAGATAATTCCCGGCATTATATCGGGAAGTACCACTTTAAAAAATGCATATGCCGGGCTTGCCCCAAGATCCAGCGCTGCCTCAAAAGTATGATTTTCCAGTTGACGGAATTTGGGCATTACCGAAAGTATAACATACGGTATGCAAAACGTAATATGGGCAAAGAGAACCGTTCCATAATTAAGAGAAATCCCAAAAAGCAGAAAAGACAGCATCAGAGAGATACCTGTAACTATATCTGCATTCAGGAGCGGAATATTATTAAGCCCCATAAAAAATGACCTGTGTTTTTCCTTCATGGCATTGAGACCTATGCATGCCATAACCCCCACCACCGTGGCCGCTGCTGCTGCCCAGAAGGCTATGGTCAACGTATTCCCCAGAGCTTCCATTATAGTTCTGTTGCTGAACATCTCCCTATACCACCTGAATGAAAATCCTGTCCAGGCATTCATGGTCTTGCCTTCATTGAATGAAAGAACCATGAGAGTAAATATCGGAAGATAAAGAAACAGTATTATCAGGGCAAGGTATATGCCTTTTAAGACCTTTTTCATATAATATTACCCTCCCCGTTCCTGTCAAACTTTTCTATCAGAGCCATGCTAATGACTATAAAAATCATCATGACCAACGAGAGTCCTGCCCCCAGATTCCAGTTGGAACCAGTGGTAAATTCATGCTCAATTATGTTTCCTATCAGATTTACCTTTCCTCCGCCCAGAATATTAGATACGGCAAAGGTTGTAAGTGAAGGCACGAATCCCATGGTTATTCCGCTGACTATTCCGGGAACAGACAGAGGTATTATAACTTTCTGCAGCACCTGCCTGAATCCGGCTCCGAGATCGTATGCAGCTTCTATCACATTTTTGTCGATCTTTATCAGCGCATTGTAAATAGGAAGTATCATAAACGGAAGGTAGTCATAAACCATTCCCAGCACCACTGCAGCCGGAGTATTTATGATATGAAGAGAAGGCAGCCCGATGAAGCCCAGCACCTGATTTATGATTCCGTTTTTTTCCAGAAGCACCTGCCATGCCATGGTTCTGAGAAGAAAATTCATCCACATAGGCAGAATAAAAATAAATACCATAAAGCCTTTTTTCCCCAGTTTGCTGTCTTTAAGTATCAGTCCCAGAGGAAAAGCAATCAGCAGACATATCACCGTGCTTATCAATGCCAGCATCAAGGCCAGCATCAGGGCTTCCCAATGCTCACCGGTAGTTATTGCTTTTATGTTTTCAAATGTAAATGCCCCGCTTCTGTCAGTTATGCCGTAGTATGCTATTACTCCCAGTGGAATAATGGTTCCGCACAGCATGAATGCAAGGAAGGGGCCGCTGAATATCTTTTTACTCATCCAGTGCCAGTGCCTCCTCATCCTCAGATTGCGGTTTATTCATTATCTGTATGTTTTCAGGCGTAACTCTTATGGATACCTTTTGGCCTACAGGGTAGCTGACAGTATTCTGTGCAAGCCATTCAAATCCGCCTGCTTCAATGCACATCTCATAATGCACACCTATGAATACATTGGATGTCACTACGCCGTCCAGTATTCCTTCTCCCGGTTTTCCGATTATAATGTCTTCAGGTCTTATTACAACATCTACCGGCTTCTTTTTGCCAAATCCCTCATCAATACATGGAAATACACAGCCGCATATTTTCACTATGCGATCTTCCATCATGACTCCGTCTATTATATTGCTGTCTCCGATAAAGTCGGCTACAAACGCGTTTTCCGGCTCGTTGTATATTTCTTCCGGGGTTCCCATCTGCTGGATATATCCCTGATTCATGACAACAACCTTGTCCGACATGGTCAGGGCTTCTTCCTGGTCGTGGGTGACATATAAAAAGGTTATCCCCAGTTCATTTTTAAGCCTTATGAGCTCATACTGCATCTCCTGGCGAAGTTTCAGATCCAGCGCTCCAAGAGGTTCATCCAGAAGGAGAACCCTCGGCTCATTGACAATGGCTCTTGCAATAGCGATACGCTGCTGCTGTCCGCCGGAAAGCGAATCAACAGAACGTTTTTCGTATCCGCTGAGATTTACCAGTTTCAGAGCATACTTCACCTTATCTTTTATATATTCCTTGCTTTTGCCGCTGATTTTCAGGCCGAAAGCTATGTTTTCGGCAATATTCATATTGGGGAACAGCGCATATTTCTGGAAAACCGTATTTATCTGTCTTTTGTTTGGAGCAAGATCGGTTATATCTTCTCCCTGAAACATCACTCTGCCTGTATCCGGTGTCTCAAAGCCTCCCAATATCCGTAAGGTTGTAGTCTTTCCGCATCCGGACGGCCCCAGGAGCGTAATGAATTCATTCTCTTTTATTTTGAGGTTAAACTCGTCCAGCACAAGCTCACCGTCAAATGATTTTGAAATGTCAACAAGTTCTATTAAAGCCATCTGCCTCATTTAGAAACTCGGCGGGGTGCTTACCCACAGAATTTCCGCTCCCTTCTTTGATATAATGTAATGTTTTTTGTCAGGTGTATAGTAAAAAGACTCTCCGGGCCCGGCTCTGTGCTTTTCATTTCCTATTATTATCGTTATTTCACCTTTTAAAACATACCCGAATTCTTCACCTTCATGAGGATTGTCCGGATATGTCTGTCCCCCTGCACTTAATGTGAGCCTTATGGGCTCCATCATATTTTTCTGAGCTGTGGGAATTATCCACTCAGTCTTATTTTTCAGCTGGTCATCTTTTTTTTCAAAGTAGTCATCTTTGCCGAAAACAATCTGAACAGGCTGTTTATCAAGAGCAAAGAATTCACTGATGCTCATTCCCAGGCACTGCAGAATATCCTCCAAGGTGGAAATCGAAGGCGATGTGAGATTATTTTCAAGCTGCGAAATAAAGCCTTTGGAAAGTTCACACCTGTCTGCCAGTTCTTCCTGCGTAAGACCGTTGAATATACGTATTTCTCTTATTTTTCCGCCTATATCCATCCTGTGCCTCTCCTGCTTTGTTTTTAAGGCTGTTTTCTTCGTTGTTCACATATCTTTTCAAGTGATGACAGCCGCGCCGTTTCACAATAATAAACTCAAAGTTTAGAAATACTAAACACAACTGTATATAAAATTATATATTAAAAACCGCAATTGTCAAGGGATATCCTGAATTTTGCAAGAATACCCGCCTTATTTGCCATTATACCTTTCTTCTTTAAGGTAAAAATTAAAGAAAAAAGTCAAAAATATCCTTTACTTTATCGCTTTAATGTGTTATCGTGTTAATATGCTTTTGTTCCGGCATCATGTCATTCTGCCGGTAAACGCTGATGCCTGATGATGTCAGGCAAAAAATCATACACAACTCATAAAAGAGAAAGGCATTTTCAATGAAATTTAACAGCCAGATCAACCTTAAAAAAGAAGACCGTAACATCCTCAATCTGCGACATCTGTATGAGCAGTACGGGTTTGTCCATTACAAGATGAATAAGTTCGAGGAATACGATCTGTATGTCTCCAATAAGGATTTTCTGTCAGGTGACAATATAATAACTTTCACCGATACCAACGGCAAACTCCTGGCTCTCAAGCCGGATGTCACATTGTCTATCGTAAAAAACTACAGAGATGCCGGTGAAACTATACAAAAGGTATATTACAATGAAAACATATACCGCACCTCAAAAAGTACTAAGACTTATAAGGAACTTATGCAGATGGGCCTCGAATGTATGGGGGATTTAGATCTTTACCATATCAGCGAGGTCCTTATTCTTGCCGCAGAAAGTCTGGAAATCCTAAGTGACAATTATATACTGGATCTTTCGCACATGGGAATTATACGCGGCTTGCTGGAAGAACTTAATCTCAGACCGAAACATGAAGAAAAGTTTCTTTCACTCCTGCGTGAAAAAAATGCACACGGTATCACGGCGCTTTTTGACAGCCTTAAAATCAGAGAGGAACTGAGAGAAACGGCCATTACCCTGGCCACCACCTATGGCTCTATGGATTGTGTCCTGAAAACTCTGGAATCCATCAGCTTAAATTCTACCATGGACGCTGCCCTTCATCAGCTTGAGGTAATATGTGACATCCTCGATCGTCAGGGCTTTGATAATGTTCGCCTGGATTTTTCCATAGTCAACGATATGAACTACTATAACGGCATTTTGTTTCGCGGTTATGTGGAAGGAATTCCTACCGGTGTTCTGTCCGGAGGACAATACGACGAGCTTATGGAAAAAATGGGGAAAAAAGCCGGCGCCATAGGCTTTGCCATCTATCTCGACCTGCTGGAGGATTACGAATCTTCTTCGGAGAATTATGACATCGATGCGCTCCTGCTATATGATGACACATCTGAGCCCGGTGATGTGATGGACGCTGTAAGACACCTTACGGAACAGGGTTTCAAAGTCCGGTGCCAGCGCAAAATTCCTGACAAGCTAAGGTACCGCCTGTTGTTCCGCATTGATAAAGGTATCTTAAAGGAGGTTTAAGATGACATCAGAAAACAGCAAAGGGAAAAAAATCATAAATGTTGCTCTTCCAAAAGGGCGTCTTGGCGAAAAGGTATATGATATCTTTGAAGCCTCAGGATTTCCTTGCAGCGAAATCAGAGAAGACAGCAGAAAGCTGATCTTTGAAAACCAGGAGGCCGCAATACGCTATTTCTGGGTAAAACCCTCTGACGTTGCAATCTATGTGGAGCGAGGCGCCGCAGATATAGGTGTTGCCGGCAAAGATATTCTTCTGGAATACAGCCCCGATGTTTACGAACTTCTGGATCTTAATATGGGAAAATGCAGAATGGCTGTAGCAGGTCCGAAAGATTTCAGGGATAACACCGGAAGAACCCTGCGTGTTGCAACCAAATTCTGCAATATTGCCATGGATTATTACTCAAGTCAGTGCAGAGACATTGACATCATAAAACTTCAGGGCTCAATAGAACTGGCTCCTATCCTCGGTCTTTCAGATGTTATAGTTGATATAGTAGAAACGGGAACAACGCTGAGAGAAAACAACCTTGAAGTCATCGAAAACATAGTTCCCATAAGCGCACGACTTATTTCCAATAAAGTAAGTTTTAAATTCAAAAACAGAGAAATTGAAAATATCGTAAGAAATGTACGGAGGAACATCATCAATGATTAAAATAATGAGATACGGAGAAGTTTCAAACAGTGAGATATTCGCAAGGCCTGATGAATCAATAGATGTATCAGGTACGGTCAGCGACATTCTCCAAGATGTAAAAAAAAGGGGAGACGATGCAGTTCTGGACTATTGCCAAAGGTTTGACGGAATCTCCAAGGATAATTTTAACCTGGAGGTTACCGAGGAAGAAATCGAAGAAGCTTTTCTCCGGTCAGGCTCCCGCCTTATTGAGATTCTGCAGAGAGCTGCAGAAAACATAAGGGAGTTTCACTCAAAGCAGGTCAGAACCAGTTTCATAAATAACTCCCGTCTTCGTCCGGGTGTAATAACCGGACAGAAAATAGTTCCCCTGGACAAAGTGGGAATCTACGTACCGGGAGGCACAGCCGCTTATCCTTCCACTGTGCTTATGAACGCCATCCCTGCAAAGATTGCCGGCGTTGAAGAAATAATAATGGTTACTCCATCCAGTGAAGGCAAAGTAAATCCTGCCATATTGGCTGCGGCCCGTATATCAGGTGTAACCCGCATTTTTAAGACAGGAGGCGCCCAGGCAATAGGGGCTCTGGCTTTCGGAACTCAGACTGTACCCAGAGTTGACAAAATCACCGGACCGGGAAATGCATATGTGGCCGAGGCAAAAAAACAGGTTTTCGGAAGAGTGGCCATAGATATGATTGCCGGTCCCAGCGAAATTCTTGTAGCTGCTGACAGCGGCTGCAATCCGGAATATGTGGCTGCGGACATGCTCAGCCAGGCAGAACATGACAAAATGGCCTGCGCTGTGCTGGTTACAGATTCAATGGCTCTGGCAGAAGCCGTGAGTCTGGAGCTTGAGCGGCAGATTCCTCTCCTTCCCAGAAGAGAAATTGCAAGAGCTTCCATCGATGACTACGGCAAAATTATTGTGGCAGATACCCTTGATACGGTTATAGACATCGCCAACGAGCTGGCTCCGGAGCATCTTGAACTTTGTGTAGACAATCCTTTTGATTACCTGGATCAGATCCGCCATGCCGGTTCCGTATTTTTAGGCAGAAATTGTCCGGAGGCACTGGGAGACTATTTTGCAGGCCCCAACCATACTCTTCCTACAGGAGGAACCGCAAGATTTTCAAGTCCCCTTTCTGTGGACGATTTCGTAAAAAAATATCAGTACTGCTATTATACCAAAGAAGCGCTGGACAAAGTTTCGTCAGATGTGGCCTGCTTTGCGGAAACCGAAGGACTTTCGGCTCACGCTCGCAGTGTTACAGTACGCAGTATGGACAAATAAAGCAACAGGAGATTAAGATATGAGCATTTTCTTTAACCCCGACCTTGCTTCACTGGAAGCCTATACTCCGGGTGAGCAGCCTCAGGGAATGAAATATATCAAACTAAATACCAACGAGTCACCCTATCCGCCTTCACCGGAAGTAGCGGCTGCCCTGAGTAATGAAGAGGTGCAGAATCTGCGGCTTTACCCGGATCCCGACTGCCGTCAGCTGAAGGAAGCTCTGGCTTCTATGAAAGCTACAGACATCAGAAACATTTTTATATCCAATGGGTCAGATGATATTCTTAACTTTGCCTTCCTTGCTTTTGCAGGAGGCGGAGGCAGAAAGGTTTTTTTCCCTGATATAACTTACGGTTTTTATCAGGTATTTGCCGATCTGCACGGAATCAGCGCGGAGATCATTCCTCTTCAGGAGGACTTTTCCATAAATATTGAGGATTATTGCAGCCTTCCTTTCAGCGGAGGCCTCATATGCATAGCCAATCCCAATGCTCCCACAGGAATACCTCTGACCACGGAAGATATTGAAAAAATCCTTCTGGCTAACCCGGACAAGGTTGTTCTCATTGATGAAGCCTACGTGGACTTCGGCGCTGAATCTGCTCTGCCGCTTATTCGAAACTACGATAATTTGCTGGTAGTGCAGACTTTCAGCAAATCGCGTTCCATGGCCGGAGCAAGGCTGGGTTTTGCCGCAGCATCCTCTCCCCTCATTGATGACCTTGAACGAATCAGATTTTCAACCAATCCGTACAATATCAATCGTCTTACCATGGCAGCAGGAATAGCCGCCATAAAATCCGGTGAATATTTTATGGATAACTGTGCTGAAATTCAGAAGACACGCAGCATGTGCGTTTCTGCACTGGAGAGTATGGGTTTTGAAGTTGTACCATCAAAAGCAAATTTTATTTTCGTATGTTCAAAACTGATAGACGGAGAATTCTTGTACAATGAACTTAAACGCCGAGGAATTCTCATAAGACATTTTAATAAAGAAAGAATCCGTAATTACAATCGAATCACCATAGGAACTCCTGAAGAGATGGATATCCTTTTAAACGAAATCAGAAAAATATCAGAGGAGGTTTCTTTATGAGCACTTTAAAAAACAGAACTGCTGAAATACTGCGCAACACTGCAGAAACCCAGATCACTCTGAAACTTGATCTGGACGGCAAGGGCACCGCATTTGTGGATACCGGCATAGGTTTTCTTGATCACATGCTTACTCTTTTTGCCCGTCACGGAAACTTTGATCTGGAAGTGACATGCAAGGGCGATCTGAATGTCGACTTTCATCACAGCACCGAAGACATCGGAATATGCCTAGGCATGGCTTTTTCCCAGGCTCTGGGCAACATGTCAGGCATCACACGCTATGGAAATATCATACTTCCTATGGATGAAGCTCTCATACTTTGTGCAGCAGATATCTCCGGAAGAAGTTATCTGAGTTATGAACTGAGCATTCCTGCCGAAAAGGTGGGAACCTTTGACACCGAACTCACTGAGGAATTTTTTCTTGCTTTCACAAGAAAGGCGGGAATGACCCTTCACCTCAGACAGCTGGCAGGCACTAATTCACACCACATTATCGAGGGCGCCTTCAAGGCCTTTGGCCGCACCATGAAACAGGCTGTTTCGCATGATGCTTCTCAGGAGGGCCGCATTCCTTCGACGAAAGGAGTTCTTTAACATGATTGCTATTGTAGATTACGGCGTAGGAAATCTCTTTTCACTTCAGAGCTCTCTGAAAGCCATAGGAGCAGAAGTCACCATTACCGGTGATGCTGCGGTTCTTGAAAAAGCAGATAAAATCATTCTTCCGGGAGTAGGAGCCTTCGCAGATGCTGCTTCAAAGCTGAAGCAAAACGATCTTCACAAAGTTGTGATTTCACAGGCCCGTCAGGGCAAGCCTTTAATGGGTATCTGCCTCGGTATGCAGCTTCTTTTCGACGAAAGTGAAGAATACGGACTTCATAAGGGTCTCGGTCTGATTCCCGGACGGGTTATCTCCATGAAAGGAATCGTTCCCGATGAATATAAAATACCTCACATAGGGTGGAACCATCTGATTTTTCCTCAAAAAAGAGGGCATGAAAATCCAGCAGACAAAAGCCCTATTTTCAGCAATGTAAATGAAGGAGACTGCGTTTATTTCGTTCATTCCTTTTTTGCTTCAGACTGCAGTCAATATGTGACAGCATGCACCGAATACGGAAAGCTGCTGACTGCAGCAGTGCAAAAAGACAATATCTTTGGATGTCAGTTTCACCCTGAAAAAAGCGGATCTGCAGGACTTTCTATTTTAAAATCCTTCTGCAGTCTGTAAATAATAACGAAAGGAATTCCATATTATGAAAATATTCCCTGCAATTGACATATATAACGGGTGTGCAGTACGCCTCCTCAAGGGAGATTACAACCAGATGACCATATACAGCGATAATCCTCCCGAATTTGCAAACCGCTTCTCACAGCAAGGGGCCGAATACCTTCACCTTGTGGATCTCGAGGGAGCAAGATTCGGAACTACTCCCAACATGAACATCATCAAGGAAATCATAAAGGAAACAGGAATGTTTACAGAGCTTGGCGGCGGTATCCGTTCTCTCAAAACCATAGATGCCTATCGCAATGCAGGCGTAGACAGGCTTATTTTAGGCACCTCAGCCATAACCGAACCGGGGTTTGCACAAAAAGCAGTCAGAGAATTCGGCAGCGATGCCATAGCAGTAGGAATCGACATACGCAATGGTTTTGTAGCCATCAAAGGCTGGACCGAAACAACTGCCATCACATGCGATGATTTCTGTCGTTCCATGGAAGATATAGGAGTAAGAACCATAATATGCACGGATATCTCAAGGGATGGCGCCATGAAAGGAACAAATCTTCAGCTTTATCGTCATCTTTCGGACAAGTTCAACATAGATATAACGGCCTCCGGAGGCGTGTCAACCATAGAAGATATACAGGCGCTGGCAGAAATGGATCTTTATGGAGCCATTCTCGGGAAGGCTTTATACACCGGCACTCTGAATCTTTCCATGGCAATAAAGGAAGCTTCCCGGAGGACTCCTGCGCAGGTTGCAGAGAAAGGAGAGCAGTCATGATAACCAAAAGAATTATTCCCTGCCTTGATGTAAAAAACGGGCGTGTAGTAAAGGGAGTCAACTTTCAGGGGCTTTCAGACGTCTCTTCTCCTGTGGAGCTTGCAAAATATTATTCCGACAACGGTGCAGACGAACTGGTCTTTTACGATATAACCGCTTCTGCGGAAGGACGCGCCCTTTTTACTGATATCCTGACGCAGGTGGCTTCAACCATATTTATTCCTCTCACCGTCGGAGGAGGAATAAACACAGTTGAAGATTTTGACCGAGTCCTTAAGTGCGGCGCCGATAAAGTCAGCGTAAACTCCGGCGCCATCAAAAACCCTTCCCTCATTTCTGCGGCTGCTGAAAAATACGGGAGTCAGTGTGTGGTTCTGTCGGTAGATGCCAAAAGGGTGGATGGGCACTACTGCGTTTTTGCTAAAGGCGGTCGTGAAAATACCGGAATGGACGCCATACAGTGGATCAAAAAGGGGATAGAACTGGGTGCAGGAGAAATAGTCCTAAACAGCATAGACACTGACGGAGTAAAAAAGGGGTTTGACCTGGAAATGCTCCGAGCAGTATGTGATATCTCACCCGTCCCGGTAATAGCTTCCGGAGGTGCAGGTTCCGCTGACGATTTTATAAAGCTCTTTAAAACCATTCCGGAAGTTGATGCCGGTCTTGCCGCATCCATATTCCATTTTGGTGAAGTTAAAATTCCTCAGCTAAAAGAAAAACTAAAAGAAAACAATATAAATGTCAGGTAATTCTGCAGGGAATTCCTGTAAGGAGGTTAAAACAATGGTAACTGTTGACCAGCTTAAATTTGATGAAAAAGGTCTTATTCCCGCTATCGTAGTGGATTTTGAAAGCAAAAAGGTTCTCACTCTTGCTTACATGAACAAAGAGAGCCTGGAAATTTCCATGGAAAAGGGGCTTACATGCTTCTGGAGCCGCTCTCGCAGCCAGCTGTGGCTTAAGGGTGATACATCAGGAAACTACCAGCACATCTACAGCATAACCGCCGACTGCGACCGAGATGCACTGGTTGTAACCGTTATGAAAGACGGCCCTGCATGCCACCTGGGAACCGACTCCTGCTTTAATGATCTGGTATATCTGAATCCGGAAAATGCGGGCTTCACCATGGAAGGCCTTATGCAGCTTATCGAAGGCAGGCGCGTAGAGCCCAAGGAAGGCTCCTACACCACATATCTCTTCGAAAAAGGTCTGGATAAGATTTTAAAAAAGGTAGGGGAAGAATCCACAGAGGTAATCATTGCCGCCAAAGACGAGGACAAGGCCGAAACCGTCTACGAGATTTCAGATCTTGTATATCATGTGATGGTTCTTATGATTGAAATGGGCATCACGCTGGACGACATCAAGTCTGAACTGGCTTCCCGCCACGTAATCGATCATAAAGTAAAACAGGAAAAAATGACAAAATAATTTCTGCCGCCCTTCATTTTAATCATGACTTTTTTCAAGGGCGGTGCTATAATGTGGCTATGACTATTATAATTTCTAAAATTTCAGCAATATTTCTAATCATGGCGGTAGGATTCTTTTTAAACAAACTCAAGGTCCTGCCCTCAGAAGCCACCAAATACTTTGTGGATCTTCTGCTGATGGTTACTACACCCTGCATGATCTTGGCTTCCATAACTTCTAAAGAATTTAACCCTGAAACAGCGGCTTCTACTCTGCAGATTTTCATCTGCGGAATATCATTTTTCGCGGTTTCATTTTTACTGGGATGGTTTTTATGTAAAAAAATACTTAAAGTACAGCCTCCGGAGGATCTGGGCGTATACATATTTGCCTTCTCAACTATCAACAGCGGCTTCATGGGATTTCCTATCACCAAAGCTATTTTTGGCGGAGATATCCTGTATCTTATGATACTTCACAACATCTGCCTTACGCTGTATATGTATTCGGCAGGGCCTTTCATCCTCAATATGAACTCCGGCCACGGAAGTTTTGACGCCAAAAGGCTCCTCAAAACTTTCTGCAATCCTTCGACCATTCTGTCAGTGGTGAGCATTGTCATGCTCTTTGCGGGCCTTCATCTGCCTAAACTTATCTTTGACAGCGTTGAACTTGTGGGCGATATTACGGTTCCTCTTTCCATGCTGGTGGTAGGTATGCAGCTGGGAGAAAGCAATATCGGAAGAATAATAAAAAACAAGAGCCTGGTTCTCATGTCCATCCTCAAGATGACTGTGGTCCCGGCTCTGGTATTCCTTTTGGTAAACTGGCTGCCTTTAACTGACGAGGTAAAAGTTACGGCAGTATTTGCGGCAGCTTTTCCGACTGCTGTTGTCACTTCTGCTCTGGCCCTCATGGAAAAGAAGAATTCCCTTCTGTCAGCAGAAGCCATTGCTCTTACCACTCTTATTTCTGTCGGTGTGATTCCCGTTACCGCATTGCTTCTTTCCGCATATTACGGGCTGTAACATTTCAGTACATTATTATTGCCCTTACAGGGCATGCGGCGGCGCAATATCCGCAGGTAAGGCACAGTTCCTGCCGTATCTGCGCCAGCCCTCTTTCATTATAAAAAATTGCCCGGGACTGGCACGCCTTCATGCACGTGCCGCATCCTTCGCAATCACTCTGTTCTATTATCATCTTTTTTTTGGAAACATCCGGATTGTAATCAGATGGCATCTTGCCGCTCTCATAAAGCAGCAGGTCATCCACGTCGGCGATGCTTCCGAAACCTATCATCACTGAATCTATCTGCTTCAGCGAAAAAACGTAATTCAGCGCTTTCTGATACTCTCCCGTAAGGTTACCTCCTCCGAAAGCCTTCATGGAAAAGGTTCCTTTTCCGGCTGCTCTGCACTTTGCTATTGCTTTTTCCATATCCTGCACATGGCCGGGTCCGTCTCCTTTCCGGATACCCAATCCGGCATAATTTATCAGAGAAAACACCACATCACATTCCCTCACATCTGCCATCTCCTCCGTAACATCGGAATTATGCGTGGATACGCCTATGGCTCTGACAATGCCTCTGTCTCTGGCCTCCGTCAGATACTCCCACGCACCCTCTCTCAATTTAAAGTCCCCGCTTCTGACCTCGTGAAGCAGAAAAATGTCTATATAATCACGATTCAGATTACGTCTGGCCTCTTCCACAGCTTTCTTCATGGAATCATAGTCTCCGTAAAGGCATTTTGAGCATATCACCGGTTCTTTGGCTGAGGATCTGAAAGCACGGCTCATGTAGGGATATGTCCTGTAATATTGTGCTGTATCGAAAAAGTTTATTCCCTTCTCGAGAGCGTATCTTATTATTTCTGCTCCCTCTTCTACAGGGAGAGCCAGCTGGTTGGGACCTACAGGCAAAACACCCATTCCCACGCGGCTTACTTCTATTCCTGTTTTTCCAAGCAATGTGTTTTTCATGTGAAAGTCCTTTCTTTTTAAATTATAATCGAGTATAATTAACATGTAAATAAATATTTGGGGGTATATTCAAGTGCCGGATTTATGCCGCCTTGCCAAAGAGCAGGGTTTCGAGACTTTCAGGCATTCCTACAGAGCTGCCATCAAAGAAGTCAGAACAAAGATCGAAATTTTAAGTGAGGATTTTGCCGTTCGTCACGACTACAATCCCATTCACCATATGGAGCGCCGCCTCAAATCTCCTGAGAGTATCGAGGAAAAACTTATCCGCTATGGCAAAGAAGTTTCAATAGAATCTGCCAGAGAAAATATAATGGATATTGCAGGTATCAGAGTTGTATGTAACTTTATCGATGATGTGTACGCCATTGCTGACATGCTCATGGAACAGAATGACATCCGTCTGATAACAAAAAAAGATTACATACAGAATCCTAAACCCAACGGCTACAGAAGCCTTCATCTGGTTCTGTCGGTTCCTGTATTTCTTCTGGACGGATGTGAAAACATACCTGTTGAAGTCCAGATACGTACTGTTGCTATGGATTTCTGGGCAAGCCTCGAGCACCAGCTCAGATACAAAAAAGAAAAGGATCTGCCTCCTCAGACAAACTTTGAACTGAAGGCCTGTGCAGAAGCCAGCGCAAATCTTGATATGCGCATGCAGCGGCTCTTTGACGAAATACATAAGATGGACTGATGCATATAACTGATGCATATATCTGTTGTTTCAAAAAAACCTTGCAGCCGCAAGGTTTTTAGTATATAATATCACATGCGAATTTATAGCTGAAATTTAAGAAAAGTGGGGTAAAAATTATGGCAAACATCAAATCCGCAAAGAAAAGAATCAGAGTTATCGACAAAAAGACTGCAAGAAACAGAAGAATTAAGAATCATCTTAAGGCTGTTCTGAAGAACTTTGACAGAGCTCTTGAAGAGGGTAACCTTGAATTGGCAGAAGAAAAGTTAAGACTTGCAGAAAAGAAGCTTAAACAGGCTGCAGCAAAGAATACCATTTCCAAGAACGCTGCTTCCAGAAAAGTTTCCAGATTAACAAAAAGATTCAACGCTGCCAAAGCAGCAAAATAAGTCTCACCCGTCCCCACCCGTGCATAAGTTAAATGCACAGCATGAGCAAACAAAAACCATGGATGTGTCTCCCATGGTTTTTTTCTTTGTGCTTGATAATAGCTTTTTCCGGTGTTAAAATATAGGTAAATGTGACGAAAGGAAGAAATAATATGTCTCTACATATAGCAGCCTCCAAAGGTCAGATAGCAGAAACCGTGCTTCTGCCCGGAGATCCGCTGCGTGCGGAATTTATTGCGGAAAATTTCCTTGAAGGAGCCGTGAAATATACGGATATCCGCAACATGTACGGGTTCACCGGAACATATAAGGGTGTACCTGTATCAGTACAGGGAACCGGCATGGGAATGCCATCCATGGGAATCTATTCATGGGAGCTCATAACTCAATACGATGTAAAAAATCTTATCAGAATAGGTACTGCAGGTGCTTTCTCCGACAAACTCAATCTGGGTGATGTAGTCCTGGCACTTGCCGCTTCCACAGATTCCAATTATCAGCATGCTTTTGACATTCCCGGACAGTTTTCACCTTGCGCTTCGTGGGAACTTGTTGAAAAAGCCTATGAGGCCTCCAAGGCGACCGGCATAAGGTTTAAAGCCGGCAATGTTGTAACCTGCGATGTTTTCTATGAATTCGGTGACTGGTGGAAAAAATGGTCTAAAATGGGAGTCATGGCAGTAGAAATGGAAACGGCCGCACTATATATGAATGCTGCATATAATGATGTAAATGCCCTTTCCATAATTTCCATAAGCGATAACTTTGTGACCGGTGCCAAAAGCAGCGTGGAAGATCGCACCAAGGCATTCACCGACATGATGAAACTGGCTCTTGAAACGGCAGTTAAATAAGTTACTTGCCGCTCTGATTGCATATGCAAGGGCGGAAAAAATATCTTAAAAATCGACGGAGAGGAAGAGAAATGATCGAGATTAAGAATCCAAAAGTCCTTCAATGGGTAAATGAATGTGCCAAACTTACAAATCCCGACCAGGTGGTATGGATTGACGGCAGTGAAGAACAACTTGAAGCAATCCGCCAGGAGGCCTGTGATACCGGCGAAATGATTCGCCTCAACCAGGAAAAGCTTCCCGGCTGCTATTATTACAGAACCCATCCCAAGGATGTAGCAAGAGATGAAAAAAGAACTGTAATCTGCACCACATACCAGAAAGATGCAGGTCCTACCAACAACTGGGTTCAGAAGGATGAGATGTACGCTAAAATGCGTCCTCTCTTCAAGGACTCAATGAAGGGTCGTACAATGTACGCCATCCCGTTTTCCATGGGGGTTCCGGGAACCGAATTTGCCAAAATCGGTATCGAGCTTACCGACTCGATATATGTTGTGCTGTCAATGCATATCATGACACGTGTAGGTGATGTGGTAATCGAAGAACTGAACAAAGGCGCCGATTTTGTAAAGTGCCTCCACTCCAAAGCCCAGATAGATGCCGAAAACAAATACATAGCCCACTTCCCTGAAGACAATACCATATGGAGCATCAACTCCGCTTATGGCGGAAATGTTCTGCTGGGCAAAAAATGCCTTGCACTGCGTATAGGTTCGTGGCTGGGCAAGGAAGAAGGCTGGATGGCAGAGCACATGCTTATCCTGTGCATCGAAAGCCCTGACGGTCAGAAGAGATATGTCAGTGCCGCTTTCCCAAGCGCCTGCGGCAAAACAAACCTTGCAATGCTCATTCCGCCCGAACACCTCCGGAAAAAGGGCTACAAAGTATATACAATAGGTGACGACATCGCATGGCTTCGTGTTGGAAAAGACGGCAGATTATATGCTGTAAACCCTGAAAACGGTTTCTTCGGTGTCGCACCGGGTACCAACAGCAAATCCAACAACAATGCCCTGATGACAACAAAAAAGAACACCATATATACCAACGTATGCAGAAATCTGGATGACAATACCGTATGGTGGGAAGGTTTGGATCAGCCTGCTCCTGTTAACGGAGAAGACTGGCAGGGTCGCCCGTGGAACGGTGAAACCTCCTCCGAAAAGGGCGCTCATCCTAACTCAAGATTTACTGCACCGGCAGAAAACTGCCCATCCATAGCACCGGAATTTTTCACCGGTGAAGGAGTTCCTATAAGTGCGATAATCTTCGGCGGACGTCGTGCTAAATCCGAACCTCTCATCTGCCAGTCAAGAGACTGGAACCATGGAGTGTTTATGGGCTCAAAGATGTCCTCAGAGACTACTGCTGCCGCCAACGGTGCAGTAGGCGTAGTCCGCTATGATCCAATGGCTATGCTTCCATTCTGCGGATACCACATGGCCGACTATTTCCAGCACTGGATAGACATGGGGCAAAAGCTGACAAATCCGCCAAAAATTTTCAATGTCAACTGGTTCAGAAAAGATGACGAAGGTCATTTCATATGGCCGGGCTTCGGAGACAATCTCCGTGCTCTCCTGTGGGCACTTGACCGCTGCGACGGTAAGGCAGGGGCAGTAGAAACTCCTCTGGGCTATGTTCCTGCAAAAGAGGATCTGGATCTTACCGGTCTGGATATAACAGATGAACAGATTTCAGAAATTCTTACAGTTGATAAAGAAACATGGAACAACGAACTCAAAGGCATAAAAGAATGGTATTCGAAATTCGATCACATGCCTCAGGAGCTTCTGGATTCTCTGGCAAAGCTGGAAGAAGGCCTCAAGTAAATCGAAACTTTGCAAGTCTAAAGAACTGCATTCCGGCGACGGCGGCATAGTGTTCTATGTCAAATGTTGAATAGAGACCAACTGCAAATAAAAAGCAGAGAGCTTCGGCTCTCTGTTTTTTATTTGGTTCTTTTTATCTTCTTCTTTATTTTGATTTCACAACCACTTTGCTTTTTCTTAATATATCTCTGTCACACATCTCCATAACCTCTGTATCAGATGTCACTATATAGAAAAAAACGCTGCAGTCTTCCTCTTCAAAATATCTGCCGTAAATTCTGCCTTTCATTTCTACAGGGGCAAACTCCTCTGATGCCGGATATCCCGGTTTTCCGTACTGAATATAATTTCTGAGATATTCCTTAGGCTGATGAAGTACTCCGTTGACTGTCAGCCGGGCATCTATTCTTATCCAGCTGTCAAAGCCGGCCATGTCGCCTTCAGCGCTTATTTCCTGAATACGCCAGTCAAACACCTGTTTTTGCCCGGGCATTCCCAGATCCCTGAGAACCAGCTTTGTAAAATCATATTCCGGAACAAGGGCGGTCTCCTGTGGCAGCGGATTTCCCTCCTGATCGAACCCGAATCTTCCGTTTACTGCATAAGCGCCGTAAAAGCTGTTGTAGAAAGCGCTGCTAGCATCATAAAGCCTGCTGCAGCCCTTCTTCAGGTCAAAAGAAGGGAAGTTATACATTATAGTCAGTTCTCTGTCGCAGCCTACATATGCGCTGAATCCGTCATCGGCATTAAAGGTCATTACAAAGGGATACCATCCGTCTCCGGAGGGCATTTGTATTTCAATTTTTTTCTCGTTTAAAAAGCTGTTTCTTTCATTGTAGATGCTATAGCCTTTCATCACTCCCAGGCTCATGGCATAAGAGCCCATAGGCGAAGCTGCAAAGACAGCAAGAACAACGATGCATACAAGCAGAAGTTTTATTCTCTTTTTCATAAGAATATTCTACCACATTGACAAGTTTTATTCCATGTAGATATAATATAATACAATACGGAGGTATATATGAACATATGCATATATGGCGCAAGCAGCAATGAGCTTGACAAAAAATATCTGCTGTCGGCAGAGGAGCTTGGAAAAAAAATAGCAGTCCGCGGGCACGGCCTTGTCTTTGGCGGAGGCATACAGGGACTGATGGGTGCTGTATTCAGAGGCGTTTCCGGTCAGGGGAACTTTACCCTCGGGGTTGCTCCGAAGTTCTTTGATAAACCGGGAATTCTTTGCAGGGACTGCTCCGAATTTATTTTTACAGACAATATGAGACAAAGGAAAGAAATCATGGAAACCCATTCCGATGCCTTTATCATGGTGCCCGGCGGAATAGGCACTCTGGAAGAATTCTTTGAAATTCTCACTCTTAAGCAGCTGAATCGGCTTAACAAACCTGTCGCCGTATTCAATGCCTTTGGATATTACGATGACCTTCAAAAGATGCTTCAGCATGCCGTGAAGGAAAAATTTATGAAACCCGCCTGTCGGAATATTTACGGTGTTTTTTCAGATGCTGATGCTCTTCTTGACTACATAGAAAAAGAAGCCTCGGCTCCTATAGACCTGAGGCATCTAAAGAACATATAAATCGTCTATTACCGTTTTGGCGATGAGGAGGCCTGCTACTGAAGGCACAAAACTGATGCTGGCTGGAGTTCGCCCGCCGTTTCCCTTTGGTTCTTCCTGTGAGTAAAGAACTTTTACTCCATTTATCCCTCTTTTTCGAAGTTCCTTGCGCATAATCCTTGCCAAAGGGCATATCTTTGTGTCTTCAATATCGGCAATTCTGAAGGCTGACGGATCAAGTTTGTTTCCTGTCCCCATGGATGAAATCACCTTTGTTCCTGCTTTCTTTGATTTTTCAATTATATCAAGTTTAGCTGTGACATTATCTATGGCATCCACCACATAGTCAAATTTTCCAAAATCAAATTCGTCAGAGTTCTCCGGAAGGTAGAAGCATTTTCTTGCTGTAAGATCAAGAGATGGATTGATATCCATAAGTCTTTCGGCCTCCACATCTGCCTTGTCTCTCCCTATTGTGCTGTGGAGAGCTATAAGCTGACGATTTATGTTGGTAATATCAACTACATCTTTATCTACTATTTCCAGCTTTCCTACTCCGGCTCGTACCAGCGCCTCGCATACATAGCTTCCCACTCCTCCGAGACCGAAAACAAGCACAGCAGATTTTTTAAGTCTTTCAAGGGCTTCTTCACCTATTAACATTTCTGTTCTCTGAAACTGGTTATTATCTGTCATTTGTTTTTCTGCTCTCTTTCATAACTGCTCCCATTACGCTGTATATAGTCTCACTGCCGAAGCCGAGACCATAAAGCCTTCTGGCTACCTTTGCCATAAAGTTGTTGTCTGTCTCTCTGCCTTCTGCACGAGCCTCATTAAGCATTCTCACTGCCGTTTTCAATGCGCGCTGTTTTTCTGTAAGGATTTCATTCATCAGCTGTCTGTATTCAGGATTTTCTTCTGAGAGAAATTCTGCCAGCACAGCTTCCGAATCCTTTCTTTTTATCTTCTTTCTTTCCAGTTCCTGTATTATCCGGCGATGCCCTCTGCCCTTGCGGCAGGCTTCCACGTAATAATTTCTACAGTAGGACGTATCATCAATGTAACCGTACTCCTCCAGCATATTCAGAGCATCTTCTGTTTCCTCTTTGTCAAATCCCTTGCGCCTGAGATAATCCTCCGTCTGCCCGCGGGTTTTTACATACATTCCGGCATATCTCAATGCTGCAGTTCTGCATTTTTCAGAATTCATAAATATCTCCTGCTGAGGCCGTTATACATCTGTCTCCCAGCTTTTCTTTAAACATCATAATTGCTTCCATACCGCTGCAATGGACAGGAACAATGTAGTCTATGCCCAGACTGCACAGACTCTCAACAATTTTTTCTTTCTCTTTTCCCTCAACAGGGTACAGATGCATTCCGGCAACAAGGCTGCGTATATTCTTTCCCGGGAAAAGTTCTTTTGCCCTCTCCACGGCAGCCATAACACCTGTGTGGCTGCATCCCGAAAAGATATGTATGCCCGTTTCCTCTTCAGCTATGAGAATCTGCTCATGATTCATATTATCCGGTATGTATTTATCTTCTCTGTTAATCACAGGGCGGTAAAACCGGTCTGTCATGGGGTAATCCTTAAGCGGCTCTATGTCTCCGACCAGAATCATAGAATTATTTATTCGAAAATTGTCATGAGTAAATACAATCCTGTCTCTTATATTCTCAATAAATTTATTGCTCCACCTTATACCGCAATTATCGTCCTCTATCCTTCCTGCCGAATCTATACCATATGCTTCACTTATGGCGTTTTTATGCATGTAAATCCGTGCATGATCATTTTCCATGCAGAAATACGGCAAACCTTCGGTATGGTCATAATGGCCGTGGCTTATAACTGCAGCTTCCACATCATCCAGCCTTATACCCATGGAAGCAGCGTTTCCGGCAAAAATAGATGATGCTCCTGTATCAAAAAGCACCTTATGTCCACAGCTCTCTATCAGAATCGAAAGTCCCCACTCAGCCACACATGCCGGGTTTTCTGTTTTGTTATCAGACAGAAAAGTAATTCTCATAAATCCATTCCTCCCTTATTCTTATCTCACACCGGCAATCTTCAGGCAAGCAGAAAGAACATTTGATTCCTTCTCCTATATCTGCTGTCAGAAGCTTTACCTTTTCCTTACCTGTGTCAATACTATCCAATAAAATTCCCTTTTCGGAAACCAGCGGATAGTTTCCGTTAAAGAAGCCTTCTCCGGTATATTTTCCTGCAGCCTCCCTCATGGTCCATAGCTCAAAAAAACCCTGAAGGCCCTCTTTTTCAACATAAAGAGCCTCAGGCGAAGAAAAAAAACGCCTGGCAATCTTATGGCAATTGCAAGGCTTTATATACTGAATATCAAGCCCGCAGCGTTGAGGTCCCATGAGGCATGCCCATAAGTCCCCGCTGTGGCTTATGCTGAAATGAATATCAAGATTATCAAAATACGGTTTGCCCGAAGGAGCACGAAGCACTTTTGTCTCTTCCAGAACATCTTTAGGCACACCATAAACGAGAGCAGCTCTTTTTAACAGAGCTTCCCCTTCTTTTTTTGATTTTCCTGCCTTTCCTTCGGGAAACCGGCAGAGGAAGATTTCAAAATTATTCCTCATTTTTTTTCTTCCAGTCTCTCCAGAACTCTCTTATAGCCGTCGGCTCCGTAAACCAGACACTTGTTTATTCTGCTTATGGTAGCTGTTGAAGCCTTGGTTATGGCTTCTATTTCCGTGTAGGTTTTCTTCTCGGATAGAAGTTTTGCCACCTGCAGGCGCTGGGCTATAGCATGTATTTCGTTGACAGTGCATATGTCTTCAAAAAATCTATAGCAATCCTCCTGATCTCTCAGGGTGAGTACTGCTTCAAAAAGTTCATCTATATCGTCTCTTTTGAATTTTGATTGGTAGGACATATCTGAGTACTCCTTTCTTGATAAAATTATATCATTGGCCGACTTTTTCGTCAATTTCTATTTCCTCGGCGAGAAACTGGAGTCTCTTTACACCCTGCCATATGCGGCAGTCAAGTTTTCCTATAATATCAACTTTATCCATATGGTCAAAATCATACTCGCCGCCGCGATTAAAAAGAGTACACTGCAGTCTTTCTGCTTTTCGCCCGGCTGCAGAAAATCTGACATGCTGCATCTCGCTTCCCATATATTTTACATCCTTTATTTCTGCATTTACAATGCGAATAAGAGGTTTTGGATTTTTGTTTCCAAAGGGTGCCAGCATATCAATCTGCTCTGCAAGTTCAATATTCATATCTCCGGCATCCGCTTCCATATCTACAGGATACACACGCCTGAAAACTTCTTTGTTTTCGGCGGCAAGTTTTTCGGTTTCATATACAAGACCTGCGCGTAATGCCTCCAGATTCTCCTTTTTCAGAGAAAAACCGCAGGCGCCGCCATGCCCTCCGAATTTTTCAAACAAGTTTTCCTGAGTCTTTAAAAGATTATATAAATTTATACCTTCCACGCTTCTTCCGGTTCCTTTATAAAGCTCTCCCTCTGCGCCTGTAGGGGTGAGAATTATGGCAGGCCGGTAATATCTTTCTTTGATTTTTCCTGCTACAATACCGGCTATACCCTCGTAACAGCTGTCTGCTTCCAGAATTATTATATCTTCCGGTTCCTCAGGATCAATGAGCGATGAACATATATCAAAAAGCTCTGACTGCAGGTGTCTTCTTGTTATATTTTTCTGTAGAATATCGTCCACTATCTCGTTCAGCCTTGACTGGCTGCAATTTCCGGTAAGGAGTTCCACAGCTTGAGAGGCATCTTTTATTCTTCCGGACGCATTAAGATGAGGAACTATCACAAAGCTGATATTTTCCGATGTGATATTCCCTACTTTCAGTGAGGCTCCCTCCATGAGCTGCTTCAGTCCCGGTCTGGTCCCCATGTTTATTACTTTAAGACCATATTTTACAATGGTCCTGTTTTCATCTATGAGAGGCATTACATCTCCCACTGTTCCTATTGCTGCCAGATCCAGCACCTCGGTAAGGATATGCTTGGGCATCCCGGCTTTTTTCTGTATGGCCTGAGCCACTTTAAATGCCACTCCGCACCCTGAAAGTTCCCTGAATGGATATGTACAGTCCGGCCTCTTGGGATTTATGAGCAGGCAGTCGGCCATCACATCTGCAATATTGTGATGATCTGTCACAAGTACTTTAAGTCCCAGAGATTTTGCGTACTCTACTTCATCGTATGACACACTGCCGCAGTCTACGGTTATCAGAAGGTCGCACCCTGCGTCGGCAATATTTTCTATGGCCTCCTTGTTGAGTCCGTACCCTTCTTCGAATCTGGATGGTATGTAATAGCTAAGGTTTCCCTTTCGGGTAAGATGGGCCAGTATACTGAGCATCAGGGACGCTGACGTTATTCCATCGGCATCATAGTCTCCGTATATGCATATTCTGGCATTCTTTTTTGTTTCAGACAAAATCAAATCCACCCCTGCTTCCATATCGGCAAGCAGGAATGGATCATAAGTTTTCTGCGGTTTATCCGAGAGAAATTCACAGATATCTTCTTCTGTGGTTATTCCTCTTTTTCTCAAAAGTTCTATAATAAAGGGATTTAAATTCATATTTTTTTACTCTAGCTCAAATAACCCATGGGATCTACTAAAGTGCCGTTTTCACTTACTTCAAAATGCAGATGGGCGCCTGTGGATACTCCTGTGCTTCCTACTTTTCCTATAACTTGACCGGCGCTTACTGTCTGACCGACAGAGACAAGTCTCTGGGACATATGTCCGTATAACGTTGTAATGCCGCCTCCATGGTCTATCATTATGCATTCACCGTATCCGTCGTAATATTCTGACAATATTACGGTTCCTGATGCCGCGGCTAAAACATTCGTTCCGTATGAAGCCCCGATATCTATACCAGAATGGTATTTCCAGGTGTTATATACAGGATGAAGTCTCCAGCCGAATTCAGATGTGAGATAATGGCTGGCCGGAGCAGGCCATACAAACACTCCTCCCACGTATTCACTGTCTGGATTAGTCATGCTGCTGATTTTGCTGTAAAGAGCCTCTGCTTCCTCCAGAAGCCTGTCCTCCTGAGCCTCCAGTTCAGCCTTCAAAGCATTTATTTCAGCCATACGGCTGTCCAGCTCGGCCTTTTTGCTATCCAGAACTACCTTTTCTTCTTTAAGCTCTTTTTGTATTTTTTCCAGCTCCTGCTGCTCTTTTTCCAGAGTCTCAAGAACTTCCATATCATTTCTGTATATTTTCTGAATCATTTCGAGATTAGAAATGAACTCGGAAATGCTTCCGGATCCCAGAAGCACATCAATGAAGCCTATGGAACCGTTTTTATACATTACGCGAAGCCTTTCGTTGAGTCCGTCCTCACGATTGGCCATCTCCTCTTTCTTCCGGGATATAGCTTCTTCGGTTTCTGCTATTTTTCTTCCTGCCTCGGACACTTCTGAATTAAGGCTGTCTACCTGAGGCTGAAGTTCATCTATCTGTTTTTTGACCTCTGTAAGTCTTGCGCTTACCTCGTCCTTCTGTTCGTTTACTTCTGCAAGTTCACCTTTTAAATCGTCTTCTGTATCTGCATATGTAGCACCTGCCATGGAGAAAGTAAAAGCCAGAATAAAAATCAGAATCAGACATATACTCTTTTTTTTCATTTTTCGCCTCCTCTACACGTCCAGGAATTTTCTCATGGATATGATGCTGCCCCATGCGCCTATGCTCACTCCCAAAGCCAGGAATATTATTAGCATGTTGACAGCCATATACCCGGTTGAGATAAGCGGACATGATGCAATGGCCAGCACCTGACTTCCGATGGATGCCGACACCCTGCCGTAAAGCAGAGTCATAAGTCCGGTAGCAACCACCGCCGCCAGAGAGCCTATAATAATGCCCTCTGCCATAAAAGGCCCTCTGATAAACCAGTTGGTGGCGCCTACATACTTCATAATGCGTATTTCACGTGCTCTGGCAAAGACGGTAAGCTTTATGGTGTTTGAAACCACTACTACCGATACGACAATAAGGAATGCCATTACCACCAGTGCTCCTATCTGAAGGAAGTCCGTTACGCTGGTAAGTTTCTCCACAGTGTCACGGTAGTATTGTATATCCTCCACTCCTTCTAAAGTACCTGCGTACTCCGACACTGCAGATGCCTGATCTATGGATTTAACGCTGATGAGAAGGGATGCCGGAAGAGGGTTTTCTCCCAGAGAATTGAGGAGATATCCGCTTTTTCCCCATCTTTCTTTCATTATCTGAAGCGCTTCTTCTTTGCTTCTGTATGAGACACTCTCGACACCTTCGTGTGATTTTATATTTTCAATAATGTTCCTGCACTGTTCATCGGTGACCTGGTCTTCAAGATATACCTCCACCTGATCATAGTCCTGCTTTACGACTTCCGTAAAGAGATTCAGGTTAACCATTATGGAGAAGAATATGCCCAAAATAAACAGCATAGCCACTATTGAAAAGATTGAAGCCAGGCTCATTCCCCTGTTTCGGAAGATTTGAGTGAAACCCTGTTTGATGTTGTACATCAGACTATTCATCTGCGCCCGCCTCCTCTCTGATATTGTAAATACCTTCTCTGTCGCGGACAATTCTGCCCTTATCGATGGCAATTACCCTCTTTTTCATTCTGTCAACTATATCTTTTGCATGAGTAACCATTACTATGGTGGTTCCTCTCAGATTTATCTGCTCCAGGAGATCCATAATCTCGTCTGCAGTTTTCGGATCGAGATTTCCTGTAGGCTCATCTGCAATCAGCACCATAGGGTTGTTTATGATTGCCCTGGCTATGGCCACTCTCTGCTGTTCCCCTGCAGAAAGCTCGTCCGGATATTTATGAGCCTTGTCAGTTATTCCCACAAGGCTGAGAACCTGGGGAACCTGCTTGCGGATCTGCCTTTTGCTTTTGTGCAGAACCTCCATGGCAAAGGCAACATTTTCAAATACCGTTTTTTTAGGCAGGAGACGGAAGTCCTGAAATACAGTTCCCACTTTTCGCCTCAGTTCGGGAATTTCCCGGTTGCTCATCTTGGTTACGTCTTTTCCGTTCACAAATATGTTACCCTTGTCTGCATCAATTTCTTTAAGTATAAGTTTAATAAAAGTCGATTTTCCTGCCCCGCTGGGGCCTACAAGGAATACGAAATCACCTTTTTCTATATCAACGCTTACGTCATCTAACCCTATATTGGTACGATAAGTTTTGGTCACATGTTCAAATCTAATCATGTTTTCCTCCTCTTTGTACTTTTCTTCAACAAATACACCATAATTATACTACATTTTGACATTAAAATAAACAGTAAATAGCTGGAAGTAATGTGTAGTTAGTGTGATGTCACGTTTCTAATCCACAGGATAAAGGGTTAATATATACATGGCAATTTCGTTGAGTGTACAGGCAAATCCATATGAGGATCCCTTTCGCATCTCCTCCAGACTCATTGCCGTAACCGGTTCTCCTTTAAACTGTGCATCATATACAGCTTCTTCATCTGCAGCGCAAAGACTCCAGTCTGCCTTTACACCAAGAAACTTCTCCGCATCTGAAATTGAATTTCGTCCCCGCGTCTTGTTCATAATCCAGCGTATATGATCCCCGGACTCTTCCTTCAACTTTGATACAATCTCTGCGGAAGCCAGAACTTTTGCCGGCATCACATCTATCACGCATATGGTCAGGTCGGACCTTACTGCATCAGGAGCGTTGTCACAGATAACGTATTCGCCTGCTATTTCTTCAGGGTGTATCTCTTTTCCCGGTTCTTTTTTTCCGCCTGTGCTCACAACCCAGTTGACGCCGCGAAAATAATTCACCCGGCTATTCACCGGGAGACCGTGTTTTTTCAAATCATAAAAGTCGTTGAATCTGCCGGGCCATATATTTCTGTCCAGCGAAAGTTCATAAAAAGGAATGGAATGGCAATTATCATGGCATGCGCCTTCCAGATATGCTACGCTGTCAGAATACAATGCCAATGCTTCTGCCAGAGACACAGCAATAAATGTTGCGCCACATCCGCAGCATGCTCCTTTTATATTTATCACTCTTTTCCCCGTCGTAAACCGCACCTCCTATTTTACAGTTTATGTCATTTTAATACATTTTATTACATTTGTCAATGAGCTGTTCCTTCTGATGACGCTTTTGCAGACAGAAAAACTCCCGAGTAGGGCATTTCCATGCCCGTCCCCGGGAGACTTTTATTTTTCTCATATCAGTTTATGCTTTCATTCTGCATATTTCACCACCAGTTCTATGGTGTCAGGCAATGTGGTAAGTTCAGTATGCGCCACAGCATATGGATATGTAATGACCTGAGATACCGATTCACCTTCTGCTGGTTCCGTAAACAGGGCATACACTTTCAGATTTTTCCCGTCTTTGGTTTTTTCCATGGTCATTTTCTCAATATCAGCTTTATATCCTGCCGTAGGTTTTTCTCCCCGCGTTACAACCACATAAACGCTGCCGTCCACCAGACATCCGAGAGCTCTCTCAAGTTCTCTGTATTCGGGCACTACGTCGGTTTCTATGGTCTTTGGGACATTGTCCTTTGTCAGCTGCTTAAAGTCCACATTTTTTCCGTTGATTCCGAGTCCTTGGCCAAAAATCAGCCATGCAGCCACGCCGGCCAGAACAAGCACCGCCGCTGCTGCCACAGTTTTACCCCCGGGCTTTCGCAGCAGTTTTTTCTTTGTATCATCGGCCATATAAAAAACTCCCTTCGCTATCATTTTAATAACATATTATGACTGTGAAGGGAGTCTTATTCTTTTATTTACCTATTCAGCAGACTTTTTACCGCCTTGGCTATATCTGCAGATGTCATTCCGTATTTTTCCTTGAGTTCATCCGGCTTGCCTGATTCTCCGAAGGTATCGTGCTGGCCCACCATTGCCATTCTGACAGGATTTCTTCTGCACAGGACTTCTGCTGTTGCTCCGCCCAGTCCTCCTATGACGGAGTGCTCTTCAGCGGTGACCACAGGACCTATGGATGCAGCCTCTACAAGAATTTCTTCGTCCAGAGGCTTGATGGTATGCATATCTATGATGCCGGCATCAATTCCCTGCGATGACAGCTCTGCCGCTGCTGCAACAGCTTCGTTGACCATTATTCCCGTGGCGACAACGGTTATATCTTTTCCTCGGCGAATCCAGTTTCCTTTGCCCAGCTTTATTTCTGCGCCTTCTTCATATAAGGCAGGTACTGCAGCTCTTCCCAGTCTTACATAGCATGGTCCCTGCATTTCCACAACCTGCTTCATCAGTTCAGCAGTAGAAAAGGCATCCCCGGGATTTACCACTGTCATTCCCGGTATTGTCCTCATAAGTGCCAGATCCTCAAAAGTCTGATGACTGGCTCCGTCTTCGCCTACGGTGATTCCGGCATGGGTAGCACATATTTTAACGTTGGCGCGGGTATATCCTATGGAATTTCTTATTATCTCAAATGCCCTTCCTGCTGCAAACATTGCAAAAGTGCTGGCGCAGACAACCTTTCCCGAAAGCGCCATACCGCAAGCCGTAGCATAAAGATTCTGTTCTGCAATTCCCATGTTAAAAAATCTGTCCGGGAAAGTTTTGGCGAATTCTGCCGTCATAGTTGACTTTGAGAGATCCGCATCCATAACTATAAGATTTTTGTTAGTTTTTCCTATTTCTACAAGAGCCTTTCCATAGGCCTGTCTCGTTGCTGTCTTGTCTGCCATTACAGTGCACCTCCCAGTTCCTCAAGAGCCTGTTTAGTCTGTTCATCATCCGGAGCTTTGCCGTGCCAGCCTGCCTGGTCCTCCATGAAGGATACTCCTCTGCCCTTATGCGTTCTGGCTATGATTGCTGTAGGTCTGCCCTTACATTTTCTTGCATTGTCAAAGGCTTCAAATATTTCTCCAAAGTCATGCCCGTCTATCACCAGCACATTAAAACCAAAGGCTCTGAACTTTTCGTCTATAGGCTTCACTGTCATTACATCGTCGTTGTTTCCGTCTATCTGAAGTCCGTTCCAGTCTACGATAACGCACAGGTTATCAAGCTTATAATGGGATGATGCCATTGCAGCTTCCCATATGAGGCCCTCCTGAAGTTCTCCGTCTCCCAGCAGGGTATATATTCTTCCCGGGTCATTATCCATTTTGTTGGCAAGAGCCATTCCAACGCATACGGCAAAGCCCTGTCCCAGAGAACCGGTAGACATTTCTATACCGGGCAGCTTGTCTCTGTTGGGGTGCCCCTGCAGCCTGCTTCCCAACTTTCTCAGTGTAAGGAGTTCTTCCTTTTCGAAATATCCTTTCTCAGCCAGTGCAGCGTACTGTACCGGTGCCGCATGGCCTTTGGATAAAATGAATTTGTCTCTTCCCTCCATGTCGGGGTTATCCGGATCCACTTTCATTTCTTTAAAATACAGTGCTGTAACTATATCAGCTGCCGAAAGGGAGCCGCCCGGGTGACCCGAACCGGCGCTATGTACCTCCTTTATGACATCTTCTCTGATTTTAGAAGCGATTTTCTCGTACTCCTTGTAACTCATTTTTTCCTCCAATGTCTTATTCTGATTTATACTGTCAAGGGACCGGTCCGGCAGAACCGTGCCGGACAGTCCCTGGTTGCCTGATACTATTCTAACGGTTTTCAACAGAATTGGCAATTCCCAAACTTACGCTCAGCGCTTTTTCCACATCCGGAAGCTGACTTTCGCTAAGTGTGCCGATTCTTTCCTTCAACCGCTGCTTATCTATAGTTCTAAGCTGCTCCAGCAGAACAACCGAATCCTTGCTGAGTCCTCCCTGTGTTGCCTCTAAACGAACATGAGTAGGCAGTTTTGTTTTTGTCTGAGATGTTACAGCCGCCACGATAATGGTCGGACTGTACTTGTTTCCCACATCGTTCTGCACTACCAGTACAGGCCGTACTCCCCCTTGTTCAGAGCCAACTACAGGACTTAAATCAGCAAAAAACAGATCCCCCTTTTTTACTATCAAGTCCAACACTCCTTTTAATCTCAATTTAGCAGCGTGGATGTCTAACCTGAAATTTCCTTCAAAGCAATAGCCGTATAATATGCTATGTCCCCGGCAATCAAACCATATTCTCCCAACTTTTCAGCGGCCAGGTCCCCTGCACGGCCATGAACAAAAGCACCGCAGATTGCAGCTTCCCGGGGTGAAAGTCTGCATCCGCCTAAAGACACGGGCTTTTTCTGTCCCATGAAACCGGCAATTATGCCTGTAAGCACGTCTCCCGATCCACCTGTAGCCATGCCGGGGTTACCTGTAATATTAGTATATGTTTTGCAGCTGTCTGCGGCTACAATGGTTTCGTGACCTTTCAACAAAACCACCGCTCCCGTCCGTTCAGCCAGGGCATGCGCAGCTTCCCGTCGTTCTTCATCAGTGGTTCCTATGTTTCTGCCCAGAAGTCGTGCTGCTTCGCCCGGATGTGGTGTTATTACAGTCTTCCCTTCAGGTCTTTTCATAAGCATGCTATGCCATTCTCTTTCGGATATGATATTCAGTGCGTCGGCATCCAGCACCAGCGGACCGTTAAAAGCCGTCAGCAGTTCTTCTATAGAGGCGCATGCCTCCGGGCTTTTCCCCAGTCCCGGACCTATGGCAATAGCATCGTACCTGCCAAGGTCTGTTTTAGAAAAATCGCGCTCTATGCATGTGGCTTCCGGAACCGCCGTCTGCAATATAGGAAATAATTCTGCCGGTACAGCTGCCTGTACCAGACCGCTTCCGGCCCTCAATGCTCCGGAAACTGCAAGCACTGCAGCACCTGCCATACCTCTGGAGCCTGCAGCAATGAGAATCCGTCCGCAATGACCCTTATGTATTTCCCTGTCGCGTTTTCCTAATATAGTTTTGACAACTTCTTCCGTTATGATACTGTTTATCATAAAAAAAATCCTTTCATTCTGAATTTTTTTCACACTGCACATGCAAAGAGGCTGTGCCTTTTGGGCTTCAGCCTCTGTTTTCTTAAAGTCCCAGGAAAATTGCCGCCATAGCAAAATAAATCGACAATGCCACAGCATCGGATATTGATGAAATGGCAGGATTCGCTATGAGTGCCGGGTCCAGATTTACTTTTTTAACCAGAAGAGGAATCATACTTCCCAGTATTTTGGCAAAAATAACTATGAACAGCATAGCGCAACATACAGTAAGCGCTATCATAGGTCCGTTTCCATCAAACCAGCATACCCTTACGAAATTAAATACGCTGAGTATGAGGCCTATCACAGCTCCGATGCGCACTTCTTTCCATAGTATGCGCAAGGCGTCCGAAGGCTCCACCTCGTCCATGGCCAGACCTCTTATTATAAGTGTGGCTGCCTGAGAACCGGTGTTTCCTCCTGTTCCCATCAGCATAGGCATATATGCAACGAGACATATTATCTCTGACAGCTTCGCCTCAAAGCTGGTTATTATCATTCCCGTAAATATATATGCCACCATGAGTATAAGAAGCCACGGAAGTCTGTTGATGGCATGCTGCCATACTGACATGTCCAGATATTCCTTGTCTGAATCCTCCCAGTCGATGATACCTGCCATACGCTCGATATCCTCGGTGTTTTCTTCTTCTATTACTTCCAGAATATCATCAACGGTTATGATTCCCACCAGTCTGTGCTCATTATCAACTACAGGTATTGCCAGAAATCCGTACTTTTTAAACTGTTCCGCTACCTCTTCCTGATCTTCGTAAACATTTATCCACACATAGTCGGTGTGCATTATGTCCATTATTTTTAAATTATCGTCAGAAACCACAAGAGTGCTTAGGGATACTATTCCTATAAGCTTTCTCCCTGTATCCTTTACATAACAGGTATATATGGTTTCAGCATCCATACCTTCTTTTTTTATATATGCCATGGCCTCAGCCACGGTCATTTCCTTCTGAAGGCTGATGTAATCAGGCGTCATCAGGCTTCCGGCACAAGTGTCCGGATAGTTGAGGAACGTATTTATAAGACGCCTTTCGTCTTTTGGAGTCTTTTCCAGAATTTTATCTACCAGGTTTGCAGGAAGTTCCTCAAGAATGTCTATCTTATCATCAAAATCCAGCTCCTGCACTATATAGCTTAATTCTGCATCAGTTATGCCATCAACAATCTTAAGCTGATCATCAGACGGAAGGTAGGAAAATACTTCCACAGAAATATCCTTGGGAAGAAGTCTGTATATTACAACTGTGGACTCCAGTATGCCCGGATCCTCCAGCATCTCCTCAAACATTTCCGCTATATCCGCCTCGTTGTACTTGAGGAGTTCATCTCTGACTTTGAAATACTTCTTTTCTCCTATCCAGCCGAATATTTTTTCGAGAGATTCTTCTACTGCTGCTTCCGGCTGCATTACAATGTTTGGATCCATTGCAATCTCCTCCTTTCTTTACCCGGATGCCCGGGATTCAAAAGGAAAAAGGGATTCTATCTTCTAAAGGCCGGAGCAAAAGCGGGTTTTTTAATTCTTTTGGTGTAGTTTTTCCCGTCGGGAACGCTATCCATTTCTTTTACTCCTTTCATAATTTAATAGTGAATCCTAACTTCTATATTATAGCTCACTTTCACGGTTTTTTGCAAGTTTTTAATACGAAATACGGCAAATCAATTGACGGTGCTACGGCATACTCACTATTACCAATGAAATATAAAGCACCGGATGGCTGAGAATGTATCAGCATCTGTCTGCCATTGCATTTAACAGGACTCCGCTTGTTTTATGGTCTAAAAAAAATACAAAAAAATATTGTATACACGGTGTTGACAAGGTCATTTCTTAGTGTTAAATTGAGAATGTAAATAACTTTGTTTCATAAATAACAAAACAACCATATTCTATGTTAAAGAGAAGAGGAGATTAACTATCATGGCAAACATTGTTGACAAGTACATTGAGATTGCAAAAAAAAGAAATCCCGGTGAACCTGAATTTCACCAGACAGTAGAAGAAGTTCTTTCTTCAATCGAACCGGTACTGGAAGCACATCCTGAGTATGTTGAATCAGGTCTGATTGAAAGACTTATCGAACCTGAAAGAGGAATCAGCTTCAGAGTAACATGGGTTGACGACAACGGCAAAGTTCAGGTTAACAGAGGATACAGATATGAATTTAACAGCGCAATCGGACCTTACAAGGGCGGTCTGAGATTTGCTCCAAACGTATATCCAGGAATCATCAAGTTCCTGGGATTTGAACAGATTTTCAAGAACAGCCTTACAGGTCTTCCAATCGGCGGCGGCAAAGGCGGCGCAGATTTTGATCCTAACGGCAAGTCCGACGCTGAAATCATGAGATTCTGCCAGGCTTTCATGACTGAATTATACAGACACATCGGTCCTTCAACTGACGTTCCTGCAGGCGACCTGGGTGTAGGTGCAAGAGAAATCGGATACCTCTTCGGTCAGTACAAGAGAATCGTAAACAGATATGAAGGCGTTCTTACAGGTAAAGGTCTTGCTTACGGCGGACTGGCAGGAAGAACAGAAGCTACAGGTTACGGCATCGTATTCTTCGCAAGAGAAATGCTGAAACACTGTGGAGAAGACTTAAAAGGCAAAAAGGTCGTAGTTTCCGGTTTCGGTAATGTATCATGGGGTACAGTTCAGAAACTTAACGAATTAGGAGCAAAAGTAATCACCATCTCCGGTCCTGACGGATATATCCTTGACGAAGATGGCGTAACAGGCGAAAAGGTTGACTACATGCTTGAACTGAGAGCTTCCGGAAAGAATGTCTGCGCACCTTACGCAGAAAAGTTCCCTGGTGCTAAGTTCTTTGCAGGAAAGAAGCCTTGGGAAGTTAAGGCTGACCTCTACATACCTTGCGCAACTCAGAACGAAATCCACATGGAAGACGCTGAAAAGATGGTTGCAAACGGATGCAAGTTCCTCTGCGAAGGAGCTAACATGCCTACCACCAACGATGCACTTAAGTTCTTAATGGACAACGGTGTAGTAGTAGGACCTTCAAAGGCAGCTAACGCAGGCGGCGTAGCTTGCTCATGCATCGAAATGGGTCAGAACGCAGGTCATACCGTATTCTCACCTGAACAGGTATATGAACAGCTGGAAACTATTATGGTTAACATTCACAAGCATGCTGCAGAAGCAAGCGAAAAGTATGGCTTAGGATACAACCTGGTTGCAGGTGCCAACATCGCAGGCTTCGAAAAAGTTGCAGAAGCTATGATGGCTCAAGGTTTAGTATAATCTCAAAATATATTGATGCAAATCGAATAGGGGCTAACTAGTAGCCCCTTTCACACCACCGTACGTGCCGTTCGGCATACGGCGGTTCAATTCAAATAATAATCTAAACAACTGAGAAGTCCTCGCTTTGCGAGGATTTCTTTGCTAATGAGGTGTAGTCCTGTTGTCTTTGCCACCGCCTGATAGTGGTCTCCAAGTCCAACAGACTGTTTTGCCATCCATTCGGGTGCTCCCAGTTTTCTCAATCCCCAATAGCGTTTTCCACTTTTCTTCCACTGTTTCCATATGACAATTCTCATTCTTGTACGCAGATGTTCATCTATTCTGATGAGGTTTTTCTTCATACTTCCGATTCTGAAGTAGTTTATCCATCCACGTATGACTTGATTGAGTTTCTCAATTCTGTAGTCCATACTCACTGACCAGCTTCTTTTCGTCAGCTGTTTCAGCTTTCTTTCAAACCTTTTAATTGAATCCTTGTGTGGTCTTGCCTTCCAGCCCTCTGTTCCTTTCCAGAATCCAAAACCCAGATATTTCAGCTTGCTTGGTGTCGTAACCTTTGTTTTGGTTGCGTTCACTTTTAGCCCAAGCTTCTTCTCTATCCACTTTGTAATTGTGTGCATTACTCTGTTAGCTGCTGCACTACTTCCTACTGCTATCACACAGTCATCTGCATATCTTACAAAGTGCAGTCCTCTGGCTTCTAATTCCTTATCCAGTTCATTAAGCATTATGTTGCTTAACAGCGGTGAAAGATTGCCACCTTGCGGGGTTCCTTTGTTGGTTTCTTCATATCTGCCCCTTACCATTACTCCTGCATTAAGGTACTTCCTAATGAGTGATTCGGTATCAGGGTCTTGTATGAGTTTCCCCACTAATGTCATAAGTTTGTCCTGTGGTACATTGTCGAAGAACTTTTCGAGGTCGATATCCACTACATAAGTGTATCCATCATTGAAGTATTCCAGTAGTTTCACAATCGCCTGCTGAGCCCTGCGATTTGGTCTGAACCCATAGCTGTACTCACTAAAGTGTGGTTCAACTATCGGCGTCAGTCTTTGCACAATTGCCTGCTCGATGATTCTGTCTACTACCGTCGGTACTCCAAGATTTCGTACTCCTCCATCCGGTTTTGGTATTTCTACTCGTCTTACCGGTTTTGGCTTGTACTTTCTCTCTCGGATTTTGTCTCGGATATTTACCCAGTTTTCTTTGAGATAGTCGTCGATTTCCTCTATGTTAATTCCATCGATTCCACTTGCACCCTTATTGGCTTTGACCTTCTTGTATGCAAGTCTCATATTTTCTCTGCTGAGAATCTCCTCTAACAGTTGTGACATAGATTTGTCTCCTTTCTTCGTTATGCTTCGCACTCTCTAAATCCTACCTCCTATGGAAGCTTCTCTCCGTTACGTCTTCGCTACTATCTTCCTCGTCAGACATGAGTACTTACTTTTGCAAGTCCATTTGACTCTTGAATTGTTCAGCCCTTCGCTCCACTTCCATTACTGAAGCTTCCACACTACTATGGCTTCTGCTGACTT
>DCJK01000016.1 GCA_002320005.1 Firmicutes bacterium UBA1702 | reverse complement strand
AAGATATACCGCCGTTCCTCTGCCGTGAGATAAAGGTAATACTTCCGCTTTCTCATACGAAGATCACCTCGGCATTGACAGTTTCCGTAACCGCTGACCGCAGAGCATTCATCCTGCCGACCCATTCCATTTGATTGTCGGCTTTCAGCTTTTCGGTAATGCCTTCACGCTCTGCCCGTTGCTTCATAAGACGGTCAAACAGTTCCTGTGCCTGTTCGTCAACATCGGCAAGGTGGGATTGCAGTTTGCCGCTTATCAGCAGATTGGTGTAGAACACCTTTTTATGCTCACGGATATACCGCAAATGCCGCTGTCCCCATACACCAATATGCCTTTCTTCTTTTTCGGCGGGTAATTCCAAACAAGGAATGTAATAATCGCCCTGCAACTCATACCAAAGACCGTTTTGCTCGTTATAAATGTACTTTTCCATTATGTAATCCTCCAAAATAATATATTCGCACATACATCACAGTTTCCCGATCACCACACTTTGTTATATCGTGTTATCAGTTTTTCTTGCCCTTGCTTTTGCCCTTATAATCTTTCGGAGCAAGGGTAAAGTCGTGTGAAATCGTATAAAGGGATAAGGTGAGCAGATTGCGAAAAATCCTTTATTTTCAAGGCTTTCAGAGGAATTCATTAACGCCCTACAATAAGCGATAATGATTTAAGAAAAGTTAGTTTTCAAATTCCAATTTGTCGAACTTACTCTAAATTAGCAAAGACCGCTTACATCGTGTAGGCGGTCTCTTTTCGTGTTCAGATATATTTGATTTTGAGCTTTCTTTTCTTGGTTGAAAGCACCTTGCAGAGAACATCGTCAACTCCGTCGGTGTATCTGCCTTGTGAAATCAGACTGTTCTTTAAGCGGATAAGTGTTTGTATTACTCTGCTATATTCGTCATCATTAAGATAGATATGGAACTTTTCTTCTCTCACAGTCGCTTCCTCCATTCATTGAATTTTGCTCTGATTACCGAAACATCTGCTTCGACATCAGAATAAATAAAGATATGTACGCTTTTGAAAACTGCTTTTACTCTGTCGGCATACTCCGCTTCCGTTTCGGTTGTCTTAAAAGGGAGTTTTACGAGTTTTATATTTCGTTGCTTGCATAAGTGGCTTTTGAGAACCTCCATATGTTCTGAGCCGTTCGTAAATTCTATCGCCAGCTTTTCTGACGGAATGTATGTTTCAAGAGGTATTCCCAATAGTTTATCCGAACCGAGCTGTACCTTTAGTCCTTTTTGATTGGCGTAATAGGCGACAGCCAAGCCGGGGAACACGGAGCGATATTCGTTTTCGCACACAGTGCATTTTTCTCCGATAATTGTTCTGTCGCTGATTTTTGCTTTCCAAGAGTGTCCAAGTGAACATTTCCACCACACACTTTTCATTGACTTTCTTGACACTTGTGTCGGGAGCAGAGAGTTTTTTTCGTAATCCCATTCAGCAAGCAGTTTCCTGTCCGTTGTGGCTAAATCATTGTATCCTGCAAGAACCGCCCTGTCCGCACAAACCGGGCATACTGTTCCTTTTACACGAGCATTGATAACGGACTTCCACTCATTGCCACAGGTCTTACACTTCCACCAAACATTGTGTCTTGATTTTGCGTTTACCTCATCAGGCATTAGGGGATAATTTCTTTCTGACCACTCAGCCGCAAGGTCAGGGTGCGTAGTCGCCAAGTCATTAAATCCTTTGAGCAATGTATATCCGCTACAATACGGACATCTGCTCCCACCGGAACGGGTTGAAATAAGAGTGTACCACTCGTTTCCGCAATCTTTGCATTTCCACCAAGCCTTACTGTTTGCAAAGGCTGTTACCATTGTAGGCGCAACGGAAGATTTCTGTCAGACCATTCAGCAGCAATATCGGGATACTGTGAAGCAAGGTCATTGAATCCGGCAAGGACTTTATTATGTGAGCAGTATGGACAGCCTGTGCCGTTTACCGTTCTGCTTTTAACGCTTGCTTCCCATTCGTGTCCGTGTTTACATTTCCAAATAATCTTCTTATGAGAAGCGACAGATACCTCGGTAGGCTTTAATTTGTTCTTTTTAGACCACTCCTGAGCCAACAGGGGCTTCAATGTGGCTAAATCATTGATACCCTCTATTACTCTCGCTCCTGAGCATATCGGGCATTTCTCGCCCTTTGAACGAGCTTTGACGCTCGTTTCCCACTCGTGTCCGCAAGCACCTTTCCACCACACTCTTTTATTTGAACCGAAGGTTATCTTATCCGGCGTTAGCGGTAAGTTCTTCTCTGACCATTCAGGAATAAGCTCCGGATGAACGCTTGCTAAACTGCCCGTCATAGTACAACCACCCCTTCCTTTGTGATTATCCCAATTATATTGAGAAAATCGGGATTGGTGTAGTTTGCGAATAATAAGAAAGACCTTGGGAGAAAATATCTCTCAAGGTCAATAAGTGATTCCTCAGTTAGAATTTTATCTTTCCTGTCGGGCAATAAGAGTGGTTACACTATAATAAATCATCACTAAACCCGCACTTAAAATTGCCCCGCCAATAATATCAGTAATCCAATGAACACCGGATATCAACCTGCCAATTACCATAAAAGCAGTAAATGCAATTAAAGCAAAGGCAAATGCTCTTTTCATTTTTGTATTTCTAATTCTACTGTTTAGCTGCATAACAGCTGTCGGCATAACACACATAACAAGCAAGGTTGTCGATGATGGATACGAAGCTTCAAGAAAACCGTTAATCAATACCGGGCGGTAATTGACAACATAAAATTCAAAAAACAAATATGCCGCCATTACAACAATATAGAATGCTCCCAACACCAAAATACTGGAATCGACCTTGAATAAGCTTTTTCTTTTAATAAGCTGTATAAGTCCAAGCAACGCAAATCCCAAAATAAAGCAAAGCGGTATCAGTCCTAACCAGTCCGTAACGGTATATATTGCCATATGCACACCTGTCAGGCTGTGGATAAAGCCGTTCAAGGTTGCAAATCCAACAGAAGAGTTTTGTGGCCCGATGGGCTGAACATCAATAAGGCTTATTGCCACTGTCCACAAAATAAATAACACTACCATTGCTATTCCTGAAAGCAATACTTTTTGACTTTTTTCTTTTTTCATTTTTATCAATCCTTTGCCATAATTATTTGGCTTTCGCCTGTTTACAATATAGGCGGAATGAATAAAAATGAAAAGAATTTCACCGTCACATTGGCGACACGCTTCGTATCATCGCCATTTTATCAGCATCAGAGACTTTATCGCCAAGAAAACAAAAGTGAAAAAGGCTGCATAAGGTTGAAGTGTTATCATAAATTCTATTGTAGCAACTGTGCTTAACACAATGGATATTTGATGTTTGTGTTTCAACCAAAACACTGCTTCATAATTTTGTAGAGCGAGAAGCAAAACACCTGTAAGTACAATTCCAAATACAATAATTAAATACGGTATTTTGATATACTGCGGGGTACCTGTCAGCGAAAGTAAAGATACCTCTTTTATAATCTCATCACCCTTTTGTCCAAAGAAAGGCAGAAACAGAAACATAATCAAACTGCAATCGAGTAAACCAAACACTAAGTCTCTTGTATGTTTTTCCTTTTGCTTATTATCCTCGTCAGCAATTTTAAGTATTTCTTCACCGGACAATAACTCATCTATTGACACTGAAAAAAACTTTGAAATTGCTTTTAATGACTCGATATTGGGAACTCCTCTGCCGGATTCCCACTTAGAAATTGCAGTGCGAGACACAAATAACGCTTCCGCAAGTTCTTCCTGCGTGAGTCCTTTTTCTTTCCTCAACTCTTGTAATTTTTCACTTAATTCCATAATAAACATTCCTTTTGCACTCAGATACGAATGTATCCTTTATTAGAAATGGGCAATCCCACTATGGGACTGCCCATTCATTCCGTAAATTATGCGATTTTTTAGTCTCTGCACCGTTTTTAGCACCGATTGGTGTAAATTTGGTGTAAAGAGGTAAATTTATTCGGTTTGGAAAGTCCCGAAACCCGCATAAATACTGGGGTTTTCTTACTTGTCGTTCGGTAAGGACTTCATTGTGGGGAAGAGGATTATATCTCTGATGCTCGGTGCGTCACAGATCAGCATTATGACCCTGTCTATTCCCACTCCCAGTCCTCCGGTAGGCGGCAGGCCTATCTCAAGAGCATTGACAAAGTCAAGATCCATCGGATGAGCTTCATCATCTATTCCGCAGTCCAGCTGATGCTGCTGTTCTGCAAATCTCTCATACTGGTCGATAGGGTCATTAAGTTCGGAGAAGGCGTTACATACTTCCCAGCCGTTGATATATCCTTCGAATCTTCTGGTGATTCTCGGGTCTTTAGGGTCTCTCTTTGAAAGCGGAGATACTTCAACAGGGTGACCCACAACGAAAACAGGTCCGTCCAGATATCCCGGAACATCTTCGCAATACTCTTCAAACATTTCGGCGATTATCTTGCCGCGGGTCCATTCTTTCACATCTTCTTCATTCATACCGTAGGTGATGGCCGCAGCTCTTGCGTCTTCGTCGCTGTCAATCTTGTGGAAATCAACGCCTGTAATTTCCTTTACGGCGTCCGTCATATCCAGTCTTCTCCATGGTGGAGTCACATCAAACTGTTTTCCCTGATAAGTGATTACAGGCGTTCCGTTTACGGCAATGGCGGCCTTGTAAATAATCTGCTCAGTTACATCCATAACGCTTTCCATGTCACCGTAGGCCATATAGCATTCCATGCTGGTGAATTCAGGGTTGTGATTTCTGTCCATGCCTTCGTTACGGAACATCTTTCCCATTTCGTATACTCTGTCAAGTCCGCCTACAATAAGTCTCTTCAGATAGAGCTCATTGGAAATACGCAGCTTCATGTCCAGATTCAGTGTGTTGTGATGGGTATTGAAAGGTCTTGCATTGGCTCCGCCCGCTATTGTTGTCAGAATAGGAGTATCAACTTCCAGATAACCGTAATCTTCTTCAAGAACTCTTTTTATTTCTTTGATGATCTTTGCACGCTTGATAAAAGTTTCTCTTACTTCAGGGTTTACAATCAGGTCTACATAACGCTGACGATATCTGAGGTCCTGATCTTTGAGACCGTGCCATTTGTCAGGCAGAATCTGCAGCGACTTGGTCAGCAGAACCACTTTCTGAACTTTTATGGATACCTCTCCGTGTTTTGTCTTGAATACGGTTCCTTCTACTCCGATTATGTCTCCTATGTCATAGCTCTTGAACCAGTCATACTCTTCTTCGCCTATGGCATCTCTTCTTACATAGCACTGGATTCTTCCCTGCTTGTCCTGAATGTCAATAAATGAAGCCTTTCCCATATTTCTGAAGGCCATAATTCTGCCTGCACATGAAACCTCCTGATCCTCCATGGCATCAAAATTCTCTTTTATGTCCATGCTGTGGGCTGTAACTTCCCATTTTTCCTCAAGGAAAGGGTTTCTGCCGGCTTCCTGCAGCGCTTTGAGCTTTTCTCTTCTGATTCTTCGCAGTTCGTTTAAATTTTCTTCCGTATTTTCTTCGGGCTCGGGGATCATATTATCCCTTGTATCTTCCATACTCATCTTACAATTTCCTCTCTCTAATACATCTGTTCTTTATTATCTATTTTGTTATATCTATTATCTTGTAGCTTAAAAGTCCGTCAGGAACCACGATGTCCACAACTTCACCTTTCTGTTTTCCGAGAAGGTTCTTGCCTACCTCAGATTCGTTGGATATTTTTGCGGCAAAAGGATCTGCTTCGGTGGAGCCTACAATGCTGAATTCCATCTCATCGCCGGACTTCATATCCTTTACTTTTACCTTGAGGCCGACGCTGACTCTGTCTATAGTCATTTCTTCCTCGTTTATGATTTTGGCTTTGCGGATCATATTTTCAAGCTTGAGTATTCTTTCTTCAAGCTCTGCCTGTTCGTTTTTTGCAGAATCATACTCGGAGTTTTCCGACAAATCTCCATAGGAGATGGCTTCTTTAAGTCTTTCGGAAACCTCTTTTCTTTTTACAGACACCAGTTCTTCATGCTCTGCAACAATTTTGTCATAACCCTCCTGGGTCAACAGAATTTCTTCTGACATATCTACTGTCTCCTTTCAGCTTTTATTCTGCTTCCTGTTTATACATATGCAATATTTACATTTCGGCAGTTTGTCAGGTATACCACTGTAGCGTAGCATACATCAAAGGTCATTATATCGCCGACTTTATAATCTCTTTCAGCGTCTTCAACGTCTATGATAGTGTGGTCACTGGATGCTCCCAGCACTTCAATTCCCTTTTCCATCGGAAGGAGTTCTCCCGGATCACCGTAGTCAACCTTGCCCATGGCCAGCAGTGCTCTCTTGCGCATGCCCCTGTCAATGTATTCCGGAGTGTGTCCGAAAGCGTCTACGGTAATGGTTCCCACCGGATAGGACGGCTTATTCTTAAGCTCTATGACCTCGGCTTTCAGACGGAATATGTCCTGATAAAGCTCGGACATATCGTATCCGTAGAACACATCAAGGTCACGGGCCAGAAGGATTCCTTCGCCTACTCTCAGCAGATTTATTCTCTTAGGGATATCTCCGTCCCATACTCTCATAAGGCTGCTGGTTGCTCCTCCGGATATGTACTCCAGTTCACGTCCCAATCTTGCTTCTATTTTTTCGGCAACTTCCACCAGCTCTTCAAGCTTTTCGGCTGTAGGTGATATGGAGCCGTAACATCCGAGATTTGTTCCTACTCCCACCAGTTGTATGTTGATCATCTTGTTCTCGATGTATTCGGCAACATCAACTATTTCGTCTTTGTCCCAGTATCCTTCTCTCAGATCACCCATGTCTGCCATAAGAATCACCTTATGCAGCTTGCCCTGTCTTCTGGCTTCTTCGTTGAGAGCTTTGATAACCTCAAATTCACTGTTAAGGCTGATGTCTGTGAGCCTTATAACATCCTTTACTTCGCTGAGCATAGGTACTCTGATAAGCATCATAGGCTTTTCGATTCCTGCATCTATGGCATCCTCTATCTGCTCCAGCCTGGAGGAGGCTATCATTGCAGCGCCACCCTTGTCAAAAGCTTTTGCAACTTCCGGCAGTCCTGTGGCTCCTTTGATTACGCCTGCCACCTGTATGCCGCGTCCGCCGCACTTTTCAACTATTTTTGAAACATTATGCTGAAGATGTGCCAGATTTATTTCGAGTCTTGGGTATCTGTTTTCCATTTTATATTCTCTCCTTGCTTTTTATGCCTCGTATTTTTGTCTGTTTATGCTATTTCAAGAGCAATTTCCATCATTGCAGTGAAGGTCTTTTGTCTTTCTTCGGAAGTCGTTGCTTCGCCTGTGAAAGGGTTGTCGGAAATTGTCACTATGGCCAGCGCATTCTTACCTGCTCTTGCTGCATTCATATAAAGGGCAGCTGCCTCCATCTCAGTAGCCAGCACTCCCATTTTCTGCCACTGGGCAAGGCTTGCGGCATCATCGTAGAAGGTATCCGAAGAATAAAGATTTCCTACCTTTGGCTGAATACCCATTTTTTCGGCAGCTTCTATGGCCTTTTTCATCAGCGGATATGAACATATAGGTGCATATGTTCCCGGCAGTCTGAACTGCGCCGCATAGTTGGAATTGGTGCACGCACCCATTCCAATCACTATATCTCTTACTTTAAGAGAAGGGTCAACCACACCGGCAGTGCCTACACGTATTATATTTTTGACTCCGTAGAAGTTGAACAATTCGTAGGAGTAAATCGCAATTGAAGGCATGCCCATTCCGGAAGCCATAACGGACACGCGTTTACCTTTGTATGTGCCTGTATATCCCTGAATCCCTCTGACATTGTTTACCAGCAGCGCATCTTCAAGGAAATTTTCGGCAATGAATCTGGCTCGCAGCGGATCTCCCGGCATCAGCACGGTTTCCGCAAAATCTCCTGCTTTAGCTTCTATATGAGGTGTAGGAATGTTTGACATAAGTATTCCCCTTTCTTTTTATTCTTTTCCGATATTTACGCTATTATATTATTTTACATAATTTTTGTTGATTTAACAAGTATTATTATTTGCCCCGCTGAAGATATTCCTCTTTGAGCATTGACATCAGGTGCACGTCATAAAGCACCCCGTTTTTGCGGCAGTTTTTTCGGAGAACGCCTTCATATATGAATCCCAGACTGAGATAAAGATATGACGCCGGATTTCCCGTATAGTGATCAAGATACAGTCTTTCCAGCCCAAGCTGACAGAAGCAGTACTCCATTATGGCCTCCATGGCTTCTCTGCCGTATCCCTTGCCTCTGAGGGCAGTATCGGCTATGTATATTCTCCAAAGCTCTGCTTTCCATCCTTTTTCGATGTCAGCCAGAACTATCCTGCCTATTCTTCTGGCATCGTCCTTTTCCTTAAGCATTATGGTAAACTGCTCCGCCGCCGGATTCTCGTCATCAGCAACGTATTTTCGTACAACCTCTTCTTTAGTCTGCCCGTCTCTGATACTGAAAAACTCCGTTACTGCAGGATCCTGCTCCCAACGGTAAAAGTCTTCCAGATCACCCCATTCTGATTTTCTGATAATAAGGTTTTTCGTCTCAATCATGTCTTTCCTCCTCATCTTACAATATTATAGCTGCATCCCTCAAATATCGTGTCGAAGCGGCATATCCCCTTGTAGCTGCAATATGCACAGGCTGACGTCTGTGCGGTTTTCATGGGGTGAGCTTCTATATTTCCCTCCATGAGTTTTTTTGCGGCCTCTTTTATTTTCTCTTCCACTGCTTCCTGCAGTTTATGGAAATCTTCCGGGGACATCAGTCCTTCTTTTCCTGTATCTTTTATGCCTTCTTTTGTATTTCTTATGGGAACTATCTCCGAAAAGCCTTCAAATTCTCCGGCTATATCTTTTATAATCTGCGGGTCGTCTACCATGACTCCGTCCAACCTGAAAGACTTTCTGATCTCTTTCTCAAGGGTTTCCCGGTCCGGCTCTTTCTGAGAGAAGTCCACCATAGGCTCTTTTATTTTAAAATAGAACACGCCGGCAGGTTTCCTGTTTTTTGTGCAGGCAGCTTGCAGATACATCATCAGCTGCAGTCTGTAGCCGGCCGCCGCTTCGCTTACGCTGAAGGTCTCGTTTCCTGTTTTGTAGTCTATTATCTTGACTCTGTCATCCGGAAGATAATCCACTCTGTCTATAATTCCTTCGATGTAAACCTTTCCCTTTCCTGTATCCACTTCCACCGGAGGCAGAGTTCCTCTCCGGCCGAAAGGGACTTCCGCCATCATGGATTTTATGTTCCCGGCTCTTACCTGTTCCACTATTGTCCAGCACACCCGGCTGCATATATCTGACAGCCTCTTGCCGCGATAGTCTTCAACGGAACCGGCCTTGAGAAGACCTTCCTTGTATTCTCCGGCAATGGCTTCTATTTCTTTTTCCACTATTTTGCGGCATTCCTGACGTGTCACGGTCATCCATGGCGACTCCGGATCGGTGATTTCCTTTCCTTCTTCTGTGAGTTCCTTTGTGAGTTTCATCAGGCACCGATGATATATGTCTCCTATTTCTCTGGGCGCCGCTTCATATACGCGCCTTTCCTCGGGCTTCAGGCCATAGGCAACCATGTGAGAAAAAGGACATCTAGAGAACTTCTCAATCCTGGAGGGACTCAGGGAAAGTTCCTTCTGACCTTCCTTTCCGAAAACCGCAGCCGCCATATCCTCTCCGATGGCGTTCTGCTTTCCGGTAAACTCTATACTTTCTCTTATCAGTTTAAGTTCTTGAGGCTTGTTTTTCTCAAACCAGCTGAGAGCTTCCTGCCACTGCCGGCTCAGTGGTCTGCCTTCAGCAGACGCCTCGAGGGCTCTGCTGAGATTTCTCAGCCCTGCAGTGCAGCTGTTAATCAGCATATTGTCTTGCCGACTGTTAATGACATCCTCTACAACTGTAATTTCCTCAAACAGTTCCCTGATCTTCAGGAATACTTCTGACGGCTTAAGCTGGTTTCCTTCTTCGTCAGACATGCTGCAGCTCATCCACAGATATTCCGTTGGTGCCGAAAGTGTTCTGTAAATGGCCAGCTTTTCTTCCATGGTTCTGACGGAATCCACTTTGCACAGTTCCTTTCCGTCCTCTCTGAACCTTTCTCTTTCCTCGGCACTGAACAGGCCTCCGGAAGGTCTCTCCTGAGGAAGGACTCCTTCATTGGCGCCTACTACAACCAGCGCTTTTACCCTGCCGCTTCTGCTTCGCTGTATATTTCCCATGACAAGCCCATCTTCAGTAGGTGGCAGCAGACCGATTTCAACCTGAGACAGCCCTGTTCTGAAAATATCTTCAAAGGCATGCGCCTCAAAGGGGTCATCTCCCATAATTTCGTATATCTGATTGAGAATATCGGAGAGGCTTTCCCATATGGCGGCTGTCTCATCTGCCAGATCAAAAAGTTCCTTCTCTTCCTGACGCGCTATAAAGTCCAGTGTCTTTTCTCTCAGCTGCAGGTCATCACATAGATAGTTGTAGAAGCTTTTCAGAAACCGGCCTGTATCATCTGCTTTAAAAAGTTCTTCAAGAGGGAGTACTTTTTCAACAGCTCTCCGCCGGAGTTCCTCCATAGCCGCCAGCCCTTCCTCTCCATACTCTGCCTTTCCTCTTCGCAGGGTCTTCTTCCACATGGTCCCTTTTATTTTGTATTTTATTCCGTAGTTCTCCAGAGAAGCGAGTTCTTCTCCTGTCAAATCGCCAAATCCCGATTTGAGCATGGCAAAAAGGCTCTGAGTGCTGTATTTTTCAGTTACAACGCTTATTAACGATGTAATGTATTGCGTCAGCGGGTTGGACATTATGTCTCTTTTTGCATCTGAAAATATCTCAATTCCGTATTCCTGAAAGACTCTTTCAATTATTGCCCCTCTGCGACCGCTGTCATTGCACACCACTCTGATGTCCCGAAATCTGAGTCCCTTGTCCCTCACCAGATGAAGGACATATGCGGCAGCGCTTTCTGCTTCATTGTACAGGTTTGCCGCCTCCACCAGGGTTATGCCGTCGCTGTTGGCAGCTCTGCATGCAGGCATGGCATAGAGTTCTTTTTCGATATGGCTGATGGATTCCTTACGGTCTTTTATCTGATATTCCTGAGGAACTCTGCTTTTTTTCCATGGCACCCCCAGTGTCTCTGCTAGTTTCACCACGTTATCCATGACAATTCCGGTCAATTGAAAAAGCTCTTTGTCACGGGCTTCGTCATCCCATGTCAGAACAAGATTTACCTGCTCTGCTGTTGTCATGAGTTTTCCCAGCAGCGCCATGGTTTTTGGGGCGACGCTGTCAAAGCCGTAAACCCAGATATGATTTCCCTTTACCAGCTGCGACTCATCCATCTTTTGGAGAAACAGATCGATATAATCCTCTGAGTCAGTGTATTTTCCTTCTATCTGTCTCTCATAGTCCGAGAATATACGATATATGTCCATGAGTTTTCTGCAGGTATACGAGTCTTCGCCGAAGCTTTCTGCCATGGCTTTCAGGTCTGATGCACAGCAGTCATACTGCTTCATCTCGGAAATAAAATTATTCACCGCATCAAGAAATGAATTTTTCTCTTCCATTCCCCTGAAGACCTGAAGATTCTCCCTCTCTTGGGCGGCGCTTTTGTACAGAAGCATGTGCCGGCCGTATTTGTTTATAAAGTTTCTCCGGCCTCCGCCGCATTCTCTGAGAACATTGCTTCCCAGACTGGAAGCAGAAACCACTTCCACATCCATAAGGGCAGATACGCCAAGATGGCGGAAAGCCTGTCTTTCCGCCTCAAGGGTATATTGCTCCGGCACCATTATCAGTGCTCTTTCCTGCAAATTGTCGAATATGAATTTTTCTTTATCGATGCTTTCTCTTCCGTAAAAAATATTGAGCATTACAGCGCCTCTATCTTTTTGAGCAGATCCTCCGGTTCATTTATTATACAGTTTATGACGCATTGAGCCAAAGCTTCCTCGGTTCCGGCAATACGCCAGCTTACCAGCCCTGTCCTGACTCCTGCATTATTGGCACACTTCATATCGAAAGGGCTGTCTCCTATCATTATAGCTTTATCTGCCTCTGCTCCTAGTTTTTCGAGGCCCAGAAGCAGCGGTTCCGGATCCGGCTTGTGCTTATCCGTGTCGTCGCAGCTTACAAGTGCATCAAAAAGATCCGCTATTCCGAATTTTTCCATGTAGAACATGGTGGACTCGGTGGTTCTGGATGTAACCACTCCCATCTTATATCCGGCTTCCTTTACGGCATGGAGCATCTTTGTGATTCCCGGGAAAAGTCTTACCAGGTCATCCGCCATTTCTCTCTGTCTGCTGCGGTACACCTCTGCGCTCTCTTCCGGTGGAACCTGAGGAAATTCCCTTGCCATGGTTATCAGGAGGGGCTCCCCGAAACATTTTGTAATATGGTCAACCGGCATCTCTTTATTTATGTAATACCTGTATGTGTGCTGCCAGGCATCTATAATCACATCATTGGTATTTACCAGAGTGCCGTCGAAATCAAAAATTACGGTATCTATCATACTATTCCTCTGTTTTTATGTCTTTTTTATATCTTCATTGTCAATCCGACTTTCATCTTTTCCCGGTCTATGGAGATAATCTTCACCTTGACGGTATCCCCTACGGAAACCACGTCCATAGGATGTTTTATATACTTATCGCTCATTTGCGATATATGTACAAGCCCGTCATTTTTTACACCTATATCCACAAAAGCGCCGAAGTCTACCACGTTGCGCACTGTTCCCGTAAGTTCCATATCGATTTTAAGGTCATCGAAGCTCTTTACATCTTTTCTGAAGACAACAGGAGGCGCGTCTTCTCTGGGATCTCGGGCAGGTTTTTTCATTTCTTCCACTATATCGGCAAGGGTCATATCGCCTATTCCCAATTCAGCCGCCATGGCTGAAATTCCCTGCTTAATGTTCTTGGTTCCGTATGTGCTTCTGATTTTTTCTTCAATGGATTTGTCTCCGCCTCTGCGTATGGCGTCCGGACTTACCCCCAGCTTGTTCATCATGGCTGTGGCTGCCTCATAGGATTCAGGGTGAACAGAAGTGGCATCCAGGGGATTGTCTCCGTCGGCTATACGCAGGAATCCTGCGCACTGTTTAAAGGCTTTTTCTCCAAGCTTGGAGACATTCATAAGCTGCTTCCTGTCGGTAAACTTACCCTTTTCTTCACGATAGGCCACAATATTTTTGGCTATGCCCATGTTTATTCCCGATATATACGAAAGAAGAGACGGCGATGCAGTGTTGAGATCAACTCCCACGCGGTTTACGCAGTCTTCTACCACATTGGTCAGGGCTCCTTCCAGAAGCTTCTGGTTGATATCATGCTGATACTGTCCTACACCTATACTCTTGGGGTTTATTTTAACCAGTTCTGCAAGAGGGTCCTGCAGACGTCTTCCAAGAGACATGGCGCCCCTTGTGGTTACATCCAGATCGGGATATTCCTCCGTTGCCAGCTTGGAAGCCGAGTACACAGATGCTCCGGCTTCGTTTACAATGGTGTAGCTTATATCATATCCGTTTTTCTTTATGAAGTCGCTTACAACTTCCTCTGTCTCTCTGGAAGCGGTTCCGTTGCCTATGGAGATAATATCCACTCCGTATTTCTCGATGAGCTTCTTGAGAACGGCTTCAGTGCCGGCGATATCGTTTTTGGGTTCTGTCGGATAAATGGTTGTATAGGCTCTGAGTTTTCCCGTCTCGTCGAGAACGGCCACCTTGCATCCGGTTCTGTATCCCGGGTCTATGCTGAGCACCCTCTTTCCTTTAACCGGCGGTGTCATCAGCAGACTCTCCGTATTTTTAGCGAATATTTTCACGGCTTCCGCCTCGGCCCGTTCCGTAAGCTGATTACGCATTTCTCTTTCGACGGACGGAGCCATTAACCGCTTATATGCGTCAGCTATGGTCTCTGTCAGCAAGGAGAAAAATATGGATTTTTCGTTTTTTATTACCGAGCCGGCAATAAGGCTGTGGATCTCTTCGGTGTTAACCGTAACCTTAACCTTCAGTTTCTTTTCTTTTTCGCCTCTGTTTATGGCCAGAACTCTGTGGTTTGGTATCTTTGCCAGAGCTTCGCTGCGGTCGTAGTACATATCATAAACTGTTTTTTCCTCCGGATCCGTCGCCTCGGTAGTCATCACTCCTGATGCAAAGGTTTTTTCTCTGACAGCCTTGGTAATCTCCGGATCGTCAGCTATCATCTCGGCAATTATATCAAGCGCTCCCTGAAGAGCTTCTTCCGGAGTTGTCACTTCTTTTTCCGGATTCACAAAGGCAGCCGCTTCCGTTAAAGGATCGCCTTCTGTCTTGAGCTGTGCATATATGATCATGGCCAGCGGCTCAAGGCCTTTTTCCTTTGCCTTTGATGCTCTTGTGGCTTTTTTCTGTTTGAAAGGCTTGTAAAGGTCTTCAACTCTCTGAAGAACCTCTGCCTTGGCTATTTCTTCCTCCAGCTGAGGAGTGAGCTTTCCCTGCTCGTCAATAAGGCGCAGCACCTCTTCTTTTCGTTCTTGCAGATTTCGCAGATATTTGAGCCTTTCGTCCATGTCACGCAATGTCACATCGCTGAGGCCTCCGGTAGCTTCCTTCCTGTATCTGGCTATGAAGGGGATGGTGTTCCCCTCATCAATGAGTTCTACGGTGTGCTCCACCTGAGACACCTTTATCTTAAATTCCGCCGCAAGTTTCTGTATTATGTCCATTCCCTTATTCCTTCTGCTTTAATTTTTCGTTGATAAAGTAATCCAGATCACCGTCCATCACGGCCCCCACATTGGAGGTTTCCGCTCCCGTTCTGTGATCCTTTACCATGGTATATGGCTGGAAAACATAGGATCTTATCTGAGAACCCCAGGTGTTCATGGAATAGTCACCCTTAAGTTCTTTGAGATTTTCCTTGTGTTCCTGCTCCTTAAGTTCCGCCAGCCTGGACATGAGTATCTTCATGGCCATTTCCTTGTTCTGGTGCTGGCTTCGCTCATTCTGGCATGTTACAACTATATTGGTAGGTATGTGTGTTATCCTTATAGCTGAATCCGTCTTATTTACATGCTGTCCTCCGGCTCCGCTGCTTCGGTAGGTATCGATTCTCAGGTCTTCGGGATCAATTTCCACTGACAGATCCTCCTCAATTTCCGGCACAACTTCCAGCTGTGCAAAGGAAGTCTGTCTCTTGCCTGCTGCATTAAAAGGCGAGATTCTCACCAGCCTGTGGACACCTTTTTCGTTTTTCAGATAGCCGTAGGCATTTTCACCTTCCACAATAAAAGTGGCGCTTTTAATTCCGGCTTCGGTGTCGTCCTGCAGGTCTGTCAATTTAACATCATAACCCTTTTTTTCGCACCAGCGGGTGTACATTCTCATGAGCATGGAAGCCCAGTCCATGGCGTCCACTCCTCCGGTTCCGGCATGGATGGAAACTATAGCTCCGCATCTGTCGTATTTGCCCGTCAGCAAGGTCTTGATGCGCATCTCTTCAAGTGATTCTTTAAATGTATCGAACATGCTCTGTATTTCGTCTGCCATGTCTTCATCTTCTTCAATCTCTGCCAGCTCAATAAGCTCCTCTACATCTTTCAGGTTTTTGACCAGATTGTTATAGGAGTCCAGAGTGTTCTCCATGGCTTTTTTCTTTTTCATTACCTTCTGGGCATATTCGGGATCATTCCAAAAGTCTTCCTGTTCTATTTCTCTGTTTGTTCTTTCAAGTTCTGCTTCTGTTGCAGCCAGGTCAAAGAGAGTCACCGACTTCCATCAGAGTGGCCTGCAGCGCAGGAATTTCGGTTTTTATACCGTCGAGTTTAATCATATCTTTCTCCTTTCAGATTTTGATATTATATTTTACCACAAAAGCGTCCGTTAGTATACGAAAACCTTTTTCTTTTCCTGTTCCGAAGCCGGCAGAGGCATTTGCCATTTGGCAAAACAGCGCCTCCTTTAAAATTCTTTTTCATCAAAAAATCCAAACTGCCGGCAAATTTTGCCCACAGGGCATTTTGCCGGCAGTTCCTTCTGTAATTATCCTACTCTATCTCATATTTCTCTTTCAGCAGCTTTGCCGAAACTCTGCATAGCAGTATCGTCAGAACAAAATCCGCTGCAATGGAAATAATATCCACACCTATTGCATTGATTCCTTCCGTAATATAATTGATCAATACCGGCATACAGCAAAGCAGAAGACCTCCTGCTGATGCCACCACTTTCCACGCAGCTGCAGATCCTTGTTTCTTCTGATGGTGATACCAGATAACACATAACAATATGACTGCTGTCTGAAAAAAATACGTTGTAACTGTCATCAGAACCTTCAGTGCAACAGCAGCCGGAAGCACACCCGGTGTGACGCTCTCCGGTACCAGATAAACCAGCATACCGCTTAAATGTAAATCCGCTATGCTCATTTTATACCCAAAAATTATCGCTGTCGAAAGTGCTATGCCGAAAATAATTCTTCCTATGGCAGCAACAAAAACTTTGGTAAACACCACCTCTTCTTCAGATACCGGGAGGGTCCTTTCAAGAGCTGCTCTTTCCCCGTACAAACCTTCCGAGAACAGCTTTTTATATGATTTCACAAGAAAAATCATGGAAACAGCTATGAAAAAGGCTGCCAGAGGAAAAAGATTCAGAAATATGAGACAGAGCATTACGGCTGCTGCGCAGATTCCGCTTATACCAAAGTCATTTGATACATATCCAAAATTCATTTTTATATATTTATCCAGCATTCCCATCACAAACCCTCTCTTATGCATTTATGCATTCTTCTTCGGTGGCAGTTTCTCCAATGCGCCCCGGCTCAAGAGAACGCGGGACAACCCCTTTTCGGTTACCCTGCCTGCTGTAGAACCAGTCGCCTTTGAAACCTTCTATGGTTTCTGTATGTGAGCTGAATATCAGCTCCTTCCGGCGATTGTATATCCGGTTTTCTGTTTCCATAGTTGGGTCTATGAGCTCAAAATCAGCAATCTTCCGGCGATTATCATAATCCACATTGGTTATGGCACAGCCGCCCACATATTTCTCGGATCCCTCCACGGAGGAAAAAAGCAGGCCGTCAAGGGCTATACGGAAGTCATCATCCCTCAGGTAGAAAAAGCTCATTATCGTTTTCTTTTCTCCCGTATCGCCTTCGATTATCCACATGCCGGCGCCTCTTCCTGTTATACGTTCTCCTTCCGGCGCCTCAAACAGCTTTTCCCCGGACGGCACGCTGATTACCCTGGAGATTCCGTCTTGTCCGTTTATTGCTGCATAGCCTTCGCCTAAAAACACTCCGGTATCCCTTCCCAGATCCAGAACCTTATCTCCGTCGAGGGTGCAGATACGGCTCTTTCCTGCATCAGTTACAATCATGTATGTCATGTCTTCAGCCAGACGGATATAGTCATGAACCGGAGCATCAGTTGTACCGGTATCAACAGCTTTTTTCAAGTCCACCATGCCATAGCCGTCGGAACTCTCCATCAGGAGCTTTTCCCCTACTATGCTGACGTATGCTCTATAAGGCTTCAGAGATGCCAACATATTATTTTCGCCATCCACCAGATTGCAGTATCCTTCTCTTCCCTGAACAAGATAAATATCTTTGTCTCCTATCTGCATCAGAGCGGCGTCAACTGTTCCCAGACGTTCATATTCTTTCTTGATGCCAAATTCTCCTACTGCATATGCGCACACCATAACCAGAAGCATAGCTGCAATAAACCTTCTGACATACCGACTCTTTAAAATCTCTTCTTTCATTTTCTTTTCTCCATACTTGCTCATATTTCTCGGCCGTCAAATATTTCTTTCAGCCCTTCTTCCAGAGTACCATACTGCATCCTTATGGAATCGCTGTCCCTGAAGGCTTCAACTTTTCCGTTCTTCAGCACTATGACCGAGTCAAACAGCCTTTCTATCTCGCTGATAAGGTGTGTGACAATTATCATGGTAGCTCCGGGATTGAATTCCTCCAGGATTATATCCAGAACGTGATCCCTGGCTGCTATATCCACTCCTCCTATGGGCTCATCCAGGAGATACAGTCTGGCCTTCCGGGCCATAAGCAGGCAGATCTGTAATTTATCAACAACCCCTTTTGACATTTCTTTTACAGGTGCCGTCTCCTTGATATCAAAGAGTTTCAGCATCTCTCTGCACTGCTCTGTATCAAAATCCCGGAAAAATCCCTCATATATCTTTATGGCGTCCTCCGGAGTGAAGTCATAGGGAATTCCCGGCTTGTCAGGCAGATAGGCTGTCACTGCTTTGGTGGCAGCGCTCGGTTTATGTCCGCATATCCTGACCTCGCCGCCATATTCAGCATAAAGTCCTGCCAGAATCTTCAGAAAAGTGCTCTTTCCGCTGCCATTTGGCCCCACCATGCCGATTATGCGTCCCTCGGGTATGGACAGGCTTATGTCATCAAGAGCTGTAACACTTTGAAACCGTTTTGTCAGATGTTCCGTCACTACGACAGGCTCAGGTTCCAGCAGTCTGAGTTTTCCTTCTCTCATTATTTCACCTCTTCTTTCGACAGTCTGCAAATCTCCTCTCAAATCTGCATATATGACCGAAGATTTTATCGTATCATCCTGCATCTTTTGTGTTCATTTTCCCGGCTTGCCGGCAAATGCAACGAAAAAATTCAACTGCCTCTCTGTCATCATATCCCAGTTCATTCATGGCCTCTCTGAACTCTGACGCCGCGGCTTCCGCCTGCGTGCTGCGCAATTCTTCAATCTGCGCGCGGTTTTCAGTTACGAATCTGCCGGCTGTCCTCTCGGAAACCAGCAGCCCCTCCCTTTCCAGCTCCGTCAATGAACGCTGTATGGTATTGGGATTGACTTCAAATTCCGATGCCAGTTCTCTTACAGATCCTATCCTGTCTCCCGGCTTAAGTTCTCCCGAAGCTACAGCCTTGCGGACTTTGTTCATTATCTGAATATAAATAGGTATATTTGCTTCCAGTTTCTTATCCATTTTCTTCCCTCCTTTCATGTATTGTTGTATTATTTAATTAGTACAATAATACATGTTTATGCAAATGTCAACGGTTTCGTCAAAAAATTTTTAATAAAGCTGCTTTAAGACTCTTTTTTCATTAAAAAATCCAAAATGCCGGCAAATTTGCTCTCGGTGCAATTTGCCGGCACTTTGCGCTATCTTCCTTCGGGCGGCCCGGCCCGGTCACAAAGTCAGATTATTTTACTGCTCTTTGTTCATGCAGCAGTTTTTGTATTTCTTTTTGCTTCCACATGGGCAAGGATCGTTTCGTCCTACCTTAGGGGCCTCTCTTCTTACCGTCGCTGGTTTCTTTGGCTCTTCGGGCTTAGGTGCCTGCTTCGGCATGGACTGAGACGCTTCCGGACGGCTTCTCATCTCCTCGTCTCTGAACTCATCCTTTCTGCCTTCTCCTCCGACAATAACCTGCCGTCTTTCGGTTCCTGTATTGATGGTTACATTATAGCAGTACCGCACGGCTTCTTCTCTGATTTCCCCTACCATGGTCTCAAACATGTCAAAGCCTTCCGCTGCATATGCATTGGCCGGGTTCACCTGTCCCAGTGCTCTGAGACCGATACCCTGCTTCAGTTCATCCATGGCATCTATGTGATCCATCCAGTGGTTGTCAACAACTCTGAGAAGTATCATTTTTTCCACTTCTCTCATTCTCTCCTGACCGATTTCCGTTTCCTTTTCACTGTATAGTCTGCGGAAAGCCTCCAGAGCATCTTCTCTTAACCGTTCTTCGGTGAGTTCCTGCTTTTCCGCCTCGCTGTAAGAAAGGCCCGTAAATCTTGGGGTAATCTGCTTCAGGTTACGATTAAGCATGTCGAAATCCCACTCTTCGGCAAATTTACCGGCTACGGTTATGGAGGTGACAATGTCTGAAACAATCTGCTCCATCATTTCCATGATATTGTCTTTTATGTTGTCTCCGAAAAGAACTTCACGGCGCTGATCATATATGATTTCACGCTGTTTGTTCATTACATTATCGTACTGCAGCACGTATTTACGAATTTCAAAGTTGCGGCCTTCCACCTTCTTTTGTGCACCTTCTATGGTTTTTGAAAGCATTCCGGCTGCAATGGCTTCTTCCTGCATTCCCAGCTTGTTCATGAGTCCCTGAATTCTCTCTCCGCCGAAGAGTCTCATCAGGTCATCTTCAAGAGAGATGAAGAACTGTGTGCATCCCGGGTCTCCCTGACGTCCGGAACGACCTCTCAGCTGATTGTCTATACGTCTTGATTCGTGACGTTCCGTACCTATTATGCACAGTCCGCCAAGCCTGCGCACTTCCTCCTGCTCTTCTTTTCTTTCTACAGTATATTTTTCAAGAAGTCCGGAGAAAACCTCTCTGGCCTTATTCAGCTCCGGATCGTTACTGCTTACAAAACTGGTGGCAAAGGAAATCTGCTCGGCAGTATATCCTTCTTTTTCCATCTCTCTCTTGGCTTCAAATTCAGGATTTCCTCCCAGAATGATATCCGTACCTCTGCCTGCCATATTGGTGGCTATGGTAACAGCCCCTAACCTTCCTGCCTCTGCAATTATCTGAGCTTCTTTCTCATGCTGCTTTGCATTGAGAACATTATGCTTGACGCCTCTCTTTTTCAGAAGGCTGCTGAGCAGTTCTGAATTTTCGATGGATATAGTACCTACCAGCACCGGCTGCCCTGTGGCGTGAACTTCGGCTATGCGCTCTATTATAGCTTTGAACTTCGCATCCAAAGTGGCATATACGGCATCGTCCATATCATTTCTGACTACAGGTTTATTGGTGGGAATCTCAACAACATCCATATTGTATATTTCTCTGAACTCTTCTTCCTCGGTCTTGGCGGTACCGGTCATACCTGCCAGCTTGTTGTACATGCGGAAGTAGTTCTGCAGCGTTATGGTGGCCAGGGTTTTGGATTCGGAGCGCACCAGTACCCCTTCCTTCGCTTCAATAGCCTGATGCAGACCATTGCTGTATCTTCTTCCGAACATGAAGCGTCCCGTGAACTCATCGACGATGATGATCTCACCGTCTTTAACGATGTAGTCAACATCCCGCTTCATTATATTTCTTGCCTTGAGAGCCTGCACAACATGGTGGTTGATTTCCATGTTCTCCGGATCTCCCAGATTTTCAATTCCAAAGAATTTTTCACATTTTGCAACGCCTTCGTCTGTAAGCGTCACTTTTTTATCTTTTTCTTCTATTTTGAAATCTTCTTCAGGCCGAAGTTTTTTTACACATGCGTCTGCGCGCTGATACAGATCAGTGGATTTGTCTCCTCTTCCGGAAATAATCAGAGGAGTTCTGGCCTCATCTATGAGGATGGAGTCCACTTCGTCCACTATGGCATAATTCAGTTCTCTTTGAGTCAGCTGCTCCTTGTATATGACCATATTGTCTCTCAGGTAGTCAAAACCGAACTCGTTATTTGTTCCGTATGTTATATCTGCTGCATAAGCAGCTTTTTTAGCCTTATCAGACATTCCGTGAACAACGCAGCCTACTGTGAGTCCCAGGAACGTATATATTTTACCCATCCATTCTGCGTCACGCTTGGCCAGATAGTCATTAACTGTAACAACGTGAACACCTTTGCCTTCAAGGGCATTGAGGTACGCGGCAAGAGTTGCTACCAGCGTCTTACCTTCTCCTGTTTTCATTTCGGATATTCTGCCCTGATGGAGCGCAATACCACCTATGACCTGCACACGGAAGTGTTTCATTCCCACGCTTCGCCATGCGCCTTCGCGGCATACGGCAAAGGCTTCCGGAAGAATATCATCCAGCGACTCTCCCTGTGCCACCCTTTCCTTAAACTCTGCGGTCTTTTCTCTCAGCTGTTCATCGCTGAGCGTCTGCATTTCACCATCCAGAGCCATTACCTTGTCTGCAATCTTTTCGATTTTTTTCACTTCTTTGGCGTTCAAATCGCCCAGAAGCTTTTCCATTAAACCCATGTTTTCCCCTTTCTATTCCTCTTCAGGAAGTTCCTCTACCGTAAAATTGATTTCGAGAGCCTTTCTCTCGTCAGCCTTGGTCACAATGACATCGAATCTCTTGTAATCGGCTTCATATATGAATTTGTCTCCTACCTCCGGAAGCTTATCCAGCTGGAGGACTACCCAGCCGTTAACGGTGGTGGCGTTTATTTCTTCTTCTACGTCGAAATAGTCGAACATCTTGTCTATGTTGGTTCCGCAGAGGACTCTGTAGCTTCCGTCCTGCTGCTGTACTATGTCCTGCAGCTCCACGGCGTCATGCTCGTCATAGATTTCTCCTACCAGCTCCTCCAGTATGTCTTCCATGGTGACAAGACCATAGGTTCCGCCGTATTCATCCACTATTATGGCAATGTGGGTTTTTACCGTCTGAAGTTTTTTGAGGAGCTGCGCAATTCGCATGGATCCCGCTACAAAGATTACCGGTTTTATATATTCTGAAACGGAGGCTCTTCCTCCCTTGATATAGTTGTGGAAATCTTTCTGATTCAGAACTCCTACTATATTGTCCAGGTCTCCGTCATATACCGGAAGTCTTGAAAAACCTGTTTCAAGGAAGAGTCTCCCTATCTCCTCTTCTTGGGTATCTGCTTCGATGGCTATTATATCCACTCTGGGCGTAAGAACATCCCAGGCTTCAAGGTCATTAAATTCTATGGCATTCTGAATGAGCTCGCTCTGTCCTTCGTCAATGCCGCCTTCGGTTTCCGCCTCCTCCACCATGGTCAGAAGCTCATCTTCTGTTATAGGTCTTGCCTCATTGGCGTTGAAAAGTTTGGCCAGAAGCTTCTTCCATTGCGCGAAAAGCCAGTTTATGGGTTTCAGCAGCACCGAAAGGAATTTTATAAAAGGAGCCGAAATCATGGCAAACTTCTCGGGATTTTCCTTGGCCAGGCTCTTTGGTGAAATCTCGCCGAAAATCAGTACCACCACTGTTGCAAAAACCGTCGCCAGCGTTGCCCCGTATCTGGGATAGATGCTGATGAAAAGCACTGTGGAAATTGACGAAAGAGCTATGTTTACAATATTGTTTCCCACAAGAATTGTGGAAAGCAGATTGTCATAGTTTTCTGAGAGTTCCATTACCTCTCTGGCTTTCTGATTTCCGTCATTAGCCATATTTTTCATTCTTATTCTGTTGAGCGATGTAAAGGCTGTTTCTGTTGCGGAAAAATACGCCGAAAAAAATACCAGCACTATTATCGCTATTATACTGTACATCAAAATACTCCCCTCATTTTTATAATGAATATAAGCTTTTATATTATATCATGATTTTTCTTCACAATAAAGCTTTGTGTTAATTTTTTACATGCCTTCAATGGCTTTATCTGCAACTTTAGCATTTTTTTATGTCCTTATAGTGATGTTCAGTGAAAGCTTTACGTTGTCACCTTGTCGAAAAATATCGGTTGACATCTTTTTCTGTCGCAGTTATACTGTTACTATACTTTTAATGAGGAGGCAATCATGTCAACCAAGTCACAGATTTTAGAAATTTTACATGGCAGAGACGCAGAATATATATCCGGACAGGAACTGGCATCCACTCTGGGGCTTTCTCGCAACTCAATATGGAAGGCCATCGGTAAACTGCAGGATGAGGGCTTCGAAATAGAATCCAGAGCCGGTGTGGGCTATCGCCTGGTTCAAAAGGGGGATGTGCTTTCTGCCTCCTGCATCAGAGATGCAGTAAATATTCCTTGCAAGGTTCATATACTTGACTCAGTAGATTCCACCAACAACTATGCAAAGACCTTGGGTGATGTGACCATTCCAAATATAATAATAGCCAATGAACAGACAAAAGGCCGCGGCCGCATGGGAAGGAGCTTTTATTCACCTCCTTCGAAAGGGCTTTATATGACCATAGCCTTCTGTCCGGATTTCAGTCTGGACAAATCCATGCTTGTCACCGCAGTTTCTGCCTTGGCTGTATGCCGTGCTTTCCAGGAAGTCACAGGACTCGGTCCGAAAATCAAGTGGGTTAATGATGTGTATCTCCACGGCAGAAAGGTGTGCGGAATCCTCACTGAAGCTGAGACAAATTTCGAGACAGGCAATATAAGCCGTATAATCGTCGGAATAGGCGTAAACTGCTTTGAGCAGAATTTCCCGGAAGATATAGCCGGCAGCGCCACATATATAAAAGATGCTCCCAAGGATTTTAATCGCATGGCTCTGGCGGCTTCCATAGTCAACAATTTCTTTGACATGCTCAATAACTTTGACAAAAAGAAGCTTCTGAGAGAGTACCGTTCCCGCTCTATGATTCTGGGGCAGCAGATTCTGCTTTATGGCACCTCCTACAGCGATATGCCCGAGCATGGCGGAAAGGGTGTCAGAGCTCGTGCTATCGACATAGACGAAAACGGCGGTCTTATCGTTGAATATATGGAGGGACGCCGCTCCCGCCAGATGGAAACCATCACCAGCGGTGAAGTAACCATCAGAAAGGATATATAGCAATAATATGAACAATATAGAATCAAATACTTCCAAAGATAAATCTCTTAAAACAAAAAAACTCATACTGGCAGGAATTTTTGCTGCTCTGACTGCCGTATGCTCATGGATAAATATAAACCTGTTTTTTACTCCGGTTCCCATAAACCTGGCTCTCATAGGTCCATATATGGCAGGACTTCTTCTGGGCAGCAGGTATGGTCTCATGAGTCAGGTTATATACATACTTCTGGGGGCTATCGGCCTCCCTGTCTTTGCAGGTTTCACCGGAGGCCTGGAAAAACTTGTGGGACCGACCGGCGGATTTATTGCAGGTTACGCTGTGTGCGCTGTTATCTGCGGTCTGCAGTCCAAGAAGCTTTCCTCCGTCAGCAAGGCCGGTGGAATCTTGGGAAATGTTCTGCTGATGCTCTGCGGCCTTGCCTGCTGCTACGGTCTGGGGCTTATCTGGTATATGATTGTAACAAAATCATCCCTCTGGGCAGGATTCCTGGCATGCATTTTTCCTTTCCTGCCGGGAGATGCCGTTAAAATAGCGGCCGTAGCCTTGCTTGTAAGGAAGCTCCCTGTCCGAGATCTCCGGAACTGATAACAGCAGCATATCACTGTAACTGAAAGATTGTCTTGTTTAATAATGCTTAATAAAAAGAGAGGGACAGCTGAAAGCTATTCAGCTGTCCCGATTTTTTTTGAATATTATTATTGATAATATGTCCTGATGTGCTTTTCTATGATGTCCATCACCTTATCCATGCCGCCGACACACTCCCAGTCCTGGGAAATATGGAATCTCACAACGTCATACAGGTGCTGCCGGTAGTACTCCATAGCTCCGTCGAGATCAAGTCCGCGCATTTTAAGCTGCTTCACATCGTACGGTCCAAAGTCTGCAGTCACCTTGCAACGCTGCCGTGGAGGCTCCTCTTCCCCTTTGGGAAAATCCATCACGACAATATCCACATAGTTATAAAACGGTTCATCAGGCACAAGTAAAATTCTTTTCATTCGTTTATTTTATGCTGCCGTCAGGATTAAATACAGGAAGTTTTTCGAGGAATATAATGTCATCCCTGTCTGCAGCCTCTCCCTCGGCAAGAACAGTCATGCGGCCCACGATGTTTCCTCCTACCTGGTTTACCAGAGTTTCTATTGATTTGAGGGATTCACCGGTGCTGATAACATCATCGACTATGAGAACTCTTTTTCCTCTCATCTGATCGGCCTCTTTTTTCCCTATGCAAAGAGTCTGTATGTGATCGGTAGTAATGGAATCAACTTCTGTAGTTATTATATCCTTCATGTACAGCTTAGGACCTTTTCGTGCAACTATGTAGTCATTGACGCCTGCCTGACGCGCCATTTCGTAAACAAGAGGAATTCCCTTGGACTCAGCTGTAATCATAATATCAAATTCCGGCGCCTTTTTAAGAAGTTCTCTTGCTGACGCAGTAGTTATTTCAACATCACTGAACATAATAAATGCTCCGATATATAAATCATCCGTAACTTTGCACAAAGGCAGCTGTCTCTTTAATCCTGCTATGGTCATTTCGTAAAACATATATTTGCTTCCTTTCTTCACTAAAGAAATAGTACATTTTGATTATACTCCTTTGCCGCTTCCCTTGCAAGAATTTCTCTTTGTTTCAATACCTCTGCAGTCCGGATTTTCTGCATGTCCTGCGGAATCAGGAGATAAAAAAGCTCCGGTTCCAAAAAGGGTCCGGAGCATTTTATAATATTTCGTCAAGCCGTGACTTTTCGTTTTTTATCTCTTTTCTGACCTTGTATTACATGGTGATGAATACGAATTTCAGGCAGAAGAGCACGCCGATTACAGCTACCATTATGTCTTTCTTCTCAAACTTTCCTGTGAAAAGAGTGATAAGAGTGTATGCTATTGAACCGATTCCTATACCGTTGGCGATGGAATATGACAGCGGCATCATTATCAGAGTCAGGAATGCAGGAGCTGCGGATCTGATATCTGACATGTCAACCTTTTTGAAGTTTCCAAGCATCAGAACACCTACGTAAACAAGAGCAGGTGCAGTTGCGCATGAAGGAACTATACTTGCAAGCGGTGACAGGAACAGGCAGATGAAGAAACAGATGGAAACCACCAGGCTGGTGAGACCGGTTCTTCCGCCTGCAGCAACTCCGGAAGCGGATTCAACGAAAGTTGTGCATGTTGAAGTACCTAAAACAGCACCGGCAACAGTTGCAACTGAGTCGCAAGTCATGCACTTGTCCAGATCTTCAGGGTCGCCGTTTTCATCAAGCATTCCGGCCTGTGAAGCGGTTCCGTAAAGAGTTCCGATTGTATCAAACATGTCTACAAGGCAGAAGGTGATGATGTACATTATTGCACTAAACACGCCGCCTACAAATTCCGCACTGAAAGCATGGGACCAGGAAGAAGCCTTGAACACACCTACTACACCGACTTCTGTGAAATCCTTGAATGACTGTCCGATCTGTCCGATATCAAATGAAGGCACTGTACCTGTAACTATGTAATATATAACACTTGTTGCCAGGATTCCGATTATTACGTTTCCCTTCACATTAAGTTTCTGCAGAATTACAATGATAAGGAATCCCACGAGAGCCAGTATTGCAGGCATAACGGTCATTATGCCATCTCCGTTGATTGCTCCGTGGATATCTACAAACTGAGTCAGAGTATACGGATTTGCCTGAATAATTCCTACATTCTGGAATCCGATGAAAGCTATGAATAAACCGATACCTGCAGGGATAGCCTTTTTGAGACATTCAGGCATAGCTTTTGCTATGTACTGTCTTGCTCCGGTCAGGGAAAGTACCATAAAAATGATACCGGAAATCAGAATGATTACCAGACCTGCCTGATATCCCTGAACGCAATCGCCTCCGGCAATTACCTGCGGCAGTATGAAACTTACGAAGAAGAATGAGTTGAGACCCATTCCGCAAGCCTGTGCAAAAGGCTTCTTTGCATAAAGGGCCATGAGCAGTGTACCGATTGTTGCTGCTAAAATCGATGCTACATATACAGCATTCCATATGTTGCCCAGACCTTCGGTAAATCCCGTTACCTGGTTAGGGTTTACAAACACAATATATGCCATTGCGAAGAATGTGGTAAGACCTGCAATGATTTCTGTCTTTACCGTTGAGCCATGCTCAGAGATTTTGAAAAACTTGTCCATTATCTTTGCTTTCCTTTCTCCAAAATAATTCCTCAATAATACCAAAAAATAAGACATAAAATTTATACCACCTTTGTAGGTTTTTTGCAACATTTTATACGGATTATCGTGAAATATTTTTTGATATTTTGCATATTTATGAACTTATCCTTATGTTTCACGAACAAAAAAGCGAACCTCGCAAAATAAGGTTCGCTTTTATTGTTTTTATAGTACTTAATTCCGTCAAGCTTCCTCGCAGGTTTTCATGGCCTCAAGAGTTTCGCCCAGCAGCTCATCCAGCTCCCACCCGAGCATCTGAGCTCCCTTTGTTATTACATCTCTGTCACAGCCGGCTGCAAATCTCTTGTCCTTGAATTTCTTTTTAAGTGACTTGAGTTCCATATCTTTGCAGCTTTTGGAAGGTCTCATCAACGCAGCTGCTCCGATGAGCCCTGTCAGTTCATCGCAGGCAAAAAGCACTTTTTCCATCTCGTGCTCCGGCTCAACATCCACACACAGTCCATAGCCGTGAGAAACTACCGCATGTATGGTTCTCTCATCCACTCCGGCCTCTCTAAGCAGTTCAGGTGCTTTCTTGCAATGCTCATCCGGCCACATCTCAAAGTCGATGTCATGGAGCAAGCCTACTATTCCCCAGAACTCTACTTCGTCGCTGTATCCCAGTTTCCCGGCAAAGTATCTCATTGTCCCTTCCACCATTTTGCCATGATGAATATGAAATTCGTCTTTATTATATTTTTTCAGCAGTTCAAAAGCTTCTTCTCTGCCAATCATTTATGCCTCGCCTTCTTTCTGTGGTTTTTTCTCAGGAAGCTGAGAAATTATTACTGCTATGAATATTATCAGGCATCCCGAAAGTTCTCTCATTGACATCGTCTCATGAAGCAGTAATGCCCCGAATACGACGGCAAACACCGATTCCAGACTCATCAGCAGAGATGCAACAGTAGGCTCTGCATGTTTCTGCGCTACTACCTGGAATGTAAATCCCAGTCCGCAGGAAAGCACGCCGGCATACAGAAGCGGCACCGCACAGTCAAGTATGGCGTGGATGTCCGGGTGCTCAAATATGAACATGCATACCATACTTACAATTCCCACTGTCAGAAACTGGATGCAGGAAAGTTTTATTCCGTCCATCTTAGGTGAAAAGTGATCCACGGTAAGAATATGTACGGCAAAGGCCACTGCACAGAGCAGAACCAGAGTGTCTCCGAAAGTCAGTCTGAAAGAAGCATCTGTCATACATAACAGATACAGACCTACCGCCCCCATGGCGACACACAGCCACATTATAGGTCTTACTTTTTTCCTCAGAAGCACGCTTATGATAGGAACAAAGACCACATAGAGTGTTGTGATGAAGCCTGCCTTTCCGGCTGTGGTATAGCTTACGCCGAACTGCTGCAGAGAACTTGCCGCAAAGAGCGCCAGTCCGCAGCAGATGCCGCCTATGAGAAGCTCCTTGTTTTTCTTTGTTTTTTCTTCTCTACTTATTTCTTCCGGCGGATTCTTTTTTTCCATAAAGAAAATCACCGGAATCAGCACCAGACCTCCGATGAAGGTTCTGATACCGTTAAAAGTGAATGGCTCCACATAATCCATTCCGCTTTTTTGTGCTACGAATGCTGAACCCCAGATGATGGCAGTCAGCAGCAGCAAGATGTTGCTTTGCATTTTTTTGCTCATAATTTTTCCTCTTCCTTAAATTATTAAGCCACGGTTTAATTTTATCAAAAAATATTCGTCTGTGCAACACCGCCGGCACACCGCATACTCTTTTTTTTTACTGCTTTCTGTGTTATAATGAATACTTAGCAGAAAGGATTTAATATGTTAAATATAAAAGATAATCTGTATATTGCGACTTTTGAGGATAATGCTCTTGAAACGGCCCGGCTCTACGGGTGCGGTCTTGAATTCAATCACACCTGCATATCTGAAGCTCTTGATTCTTCCAACAGAAATAATCTTCTAACGGAAATGCGAAAAGATCTGGAAACTGCCGGAACTTCCCGTGCTCTTGTCCATGGGCCTTTCACGGAAATATGCCCGGCTGCCATAGATTACAGAGCGCGCCGGATGGCCGCAGATCGTCTGGAAGAGGCCTACGAAGTATGCCGAGCTCTCGGTGTCAGTCGTATGATTGTTCATAACGGCTGGATGCCCTTTATATATTTCAAAGAATGGCAGGTCGAAAAGGGGGCCATGTTCTGGGAGGCCTTTATGGCTGACAAGCCTGTTGATTTCAATATATGTATAGAGAACGTGCTGGAAGATGAGCCCTTCATGCTGGCTGATATGATGAGCCGTATAAAGGATTCTCGCATAGGCATATGTCTTGACACAGGTCATGCCAACGCCATGACTTCTGCCGGCGTCTCCATAGATGACTGGGTTCGCGTACTTTCACCTTATATCAGGCATTTCCATCTTCATAACAATGATGGGTACAGCGACTCTCACAGCAGCTTCGATGAGGGTACCATTGACATGAAACACCTTCTTGATACCATAGAAAAAAATTGCCGCGGCAATCTCACTTTTACGGTTGAAGCCCGCCAATGTGCAGAATGTCTTGCCTGGCTTAAGAAACATAAATACATATAATCATCACATAAGGGAGAAAATTATGGAAACTCGTTTGAAAGAAGTACTTGAAACAATATCTGCTGCCGGTATTCCGGATTCCGATGCCGTTAATCTTGCCCGGGAAAGGCAGAAAGTTCTGGCAAAGCCTACCGGCGCCCTTGGAACCCTTGAAGACATCTCTATTCAGATGGCAGGAATAACAGGCAAAGTGAAAAATACCATAGAAAAGAAAGCTATCGTAATAATGTCTGCCGATAACGGCGTAGTCGAAGAAGGCGTAGCTTCTGCCCCACAGTCCGTCACTCTGTCACAAACTGTCAATTTTACAAGACGCCTTACGGGCGTAAGTTCCATGGCAAAGCACTTCGACATAGATCTTCTGGTGGTTGACATGGGAATAAAGCTTCCTGTTCCGGAAGTTCTCTATACAGATTCCATGACGGAAAACGGAAGACTTACTAACAAAATATTCAGAAAGCACCTGGGAGACGGAACCCGAAACCTGGCCAAGGAGCCTGCCATGACAAGGGAACAGGCTCTTGAAGCCATTTACTGCGGTCTCGACGCGGCAAAAGCCGTAAAAGACTGCGGCTACCATATTCTCGGTGTAGGTGAGATGGGCATAGGTAACACCACCACCAGCGCCTGCGTTCTGTCAGCCATAACCGGGAAAAGCGGGGATTCAGTTGTAGGTCGAGGCGGCGGTCTCAACGACGAAGGCCTTGCTAAAAAAATCAGGATCGTAACCGAGGCAGCTGCCGGCTGCATCGGAGAAGATATCGTGGGCATCCTTGCCAGAGTGGGCGGCTTTGATATATGTGCAATGACAGGAGTATTTTTGGGTGCGGCATACTATCGCATTCCGGTAGTAGTGGACGGTTATATTTCCGCTGTTGCCGCACTGGCAGCAGTCCGCCTTGCCCCTAACACACTGAATTTTCTCTTCGGCTCTCATCTCTCAAAGGAACAGGGTTACAAAATAGCCGTAGATGCAATAGGAATACGTCCGTACTTTGATCTTGGCATGCGCCTGGGTGAAGGCAGCGGCTGCCCGATAAGCTTCAACATAATCGAAACGGCTTGTGCCTGCATGAACGGAATGGCCACCTTTGCAGAAGGCGCCATAGACGCAGATTATCTTGCCGAAGCGGAGAAAGGAAATTTCTTTTAATGAATGTTTTTATAAGCGGAGGCTGTAAGAACGGCAAGTCATTTCATGCTCAGAAGCTGGCGCGTGAAATGGCTGCGGAGCAAGATCTGCCTCTATACTATCTGGCCACTATGATACCCGTCGACGACGAAGACCGGGCACGCATAAAAAGACATCTTTCCGAAAGAGATGGTTGGGGCTTTGACACTATAGAGCAGGGCACCGACATCTGCGCCTGCCTCAGCAGCAGAACTCTTTCCGGAAATGCAGTATCGGCTTCAGGCGTTTTTCTGCTGGACAGCGTTACGGCACTGCTTTCCAACGAGATGTTTCCTCCGGACGGATCGCCCGACATGGAAGCCCCCGAAAGACTGGCAAAACAGCTGGCAGCCTTTGCCCGACTTACAGGCAATACAGTCTTCGTTTCAGACTACATATATTCAGACGCTTTTATCTATGACCCTCTGACAGAGGCATATCGCCGCGGGCTGGCGCTCCTTGACCGGACCCTGACCGGCATATGTAGCAGCGTCATAGAGGTTTCTTACGGATTTACAAAAGAACATAAAAAAAGGGGTGTATTATGAAGTTCATTACAGGATTATTTATGGCATGGGGGAACTTTTTGAGCGTACCTTGCCCATGCAAAAAATGGGACAGCGATCTTAAAAACTATATGCTGGCATGTCTGCCTTCCGTGGGTCTTATCATCGGCCTTCTGTGGGCCGCCGCATGCCTGCTGCTGATATGGATAGGAACTCCTTTCCTTGTACTGTCTTTTATAATGACCTTCCTGCTCTTTGCCTTGTGTGGATTCATGCATCTGGACGGCTTTATGGACTGCTGTGACGCCATCATGTCCCGCAGACCCATGGAGGAGAAGCAGAGGATTCTGAAGGACTCACACTGCGGTGCCTTTTCCGTAGTGAGCCTTGTCTTCATGATTCTGGGGTTTTATTCCATGATTTCCACATCTCTCAGCATGGGGCTTGACTTTGTGGACTTGTGCATCATACCGGTCATCAGCCGCGCTGCAGCAGGGGTCAATGTAATCTTGCGAAAGCCCCTGGGTCACAGTCAGTATTCACAGGGCGCCGGAGCCGACGACAAAAAACAGAAAAAGAACGCTCTCATCATAATGAGCGTACAGGTTATTATTTTCGGAGCTGCAGCGATGGTTTTCGCTACTGACCGGATTCCTACTCTGACCGTCATGGCTGCTGCTGCACTGGGCTCTTATCTTTCTGCTGTATTTGCGAAACGCAAACTGGGCGGAATGAGCGGAGATATTGCCGGTTTTTCTATCGTATGGGGAGAATTTGCCGGAATTCTTGCAATGCTTATAATTTAAAGAGAGGTTTTGCTATGGTATTAATTTTCGGAGGCGCATATCAGGGCAAGTCGGATTTCGCACTTCGTACCTTCGGTCTCGAAGAGAAGGATTTGTTCTTCTGCACCGTGGATAACACTCCCGACTGGGGTGCAAAGGCTCTGTGCAATGCTGAGCAGCTGTTTCTGCAGCTTACGAAGAATAATGTGGATGTGGTCCGGTTCCTGAGCGACAATATTGACAAACTGGAAGATAAAATAATCACCGTTAACGATGTATCTCAGGGTGTGGTTCCAATAGACAGCACCTTAAGAGCCTGGCGGGAAGCTACAGGCAGAGCGATGCTTTTTCTGGCCTCCAATTCCTGTCAGGTCTACAGAGTTTTCTGTGGTATTGAAGAAAGGATAAAATAAGTAAACGATATGACATCTTGTATTCACTTTATAAGGCATGGTATAACAGAAGGAATTAAAAATAAATGGTATTACGGGTGGGTAGACCTGCCCCTTATACAGGAAGGCGTGGATGAGCTGGAAAAGCTCAGGAACAGCGGTATCTATCCTTCTGCCCGGGGGGCGCAGCTTTACACCTCAGGCATGACTCGTGCCAATCAGACATTGGAAGTTATATACGGAAAAACACCTTACAGACCAATCGAAAATCTTAAGGAAATGAACTTCGGAAAGTGGGAATGCAAAACCTTTGATGAGTTAAAGGAACTGGATGGCTTCGAAACCTGGGTAAATGACACCTCCGGTACCTTTACCTTTCCTGAGGGGGAATCCTCTGCTTCTTTTTATGCAAGGGCTACAGCGGGGTTAAATGAACTCATAGGGTATCACAGGCTGCTGGAATTGTCTCACCGCCATTCCGGCCTGGACTCCGTGTCCATAGCTGTCTGCCATGGCGGAGTTATCGCCGCTTCCATGTGCACTCTCTTTGAAAAGCCTGCCGATACATTCTGGCAATGGATACCTGCTCCGGGGCGGGGCTATACCGCTTATTTCCGGGACGGAAAAGCTGTATCATATTCGGAGCTGTAGAGAGTTGCCATCTGTCGCTAAAATATATTTTTATAAAGGTGAAAAAATGGCGCTTGTTATTGGCTCAATAAAAGCGTTCTGTAAAAAATGCCGGGCACTGAAAAATTTCAGCAATCCCGGCATTTTTTAGTGCAAAAGAAATTGAGCATCAACGCAAATTTTATTTGCAGTTTCCTCCACTCCAATATTTAACATGTCATCATAAAGAGATGCCCTGTCTGCCGAATAATCACAAGCAAAAACGCCGCCTCTAGCGGGGCTCTGTCATCTTATTTTCAAAGTTCCCCGTCAAAGGCGGCGGTATCGTATTTATTTCAGATATTCCAGGATTTCTGCGGCATTGGTGTCGGGTTTGACCTTATGCATGACCTTTTCAATGATGCCTTCCTCGTCAATCACATATGTGGTTCTCACCACGCCGAAGGTTACCTTGCCATACATTTTCTTTTCCTGCCAGACATCATAGGCTTTGATTGCCTTAAGTTCCGGATCAGAAATCAGAATGAAGGGCAGATTATATTTTTCGGCAAACTTCACATGAGAAGCCACACTGTCTTTGCTCACTCCGATTACCTCAACGCCCTTAGTCTTAAAACCGTCATACGCTGATGCAAAGGCGCAGGCCTGCTTTGTGCAGCCCGGAGTGTTGTCTTTGGGGTAAAAATAAAGTACTACTTTTTTGCCCCTGAATCCGGAGAGGGTAATTTCTCTTCCGTCTTTGTCCTGAAGTTTAAAGTCAGGAGCTTTCATTCCAACATCCAACATTTGATTGCCTCTTTAAGTGCCAGTTCAATATTCTGTTAGAATAAAGGTACTACTGCGCCGCCATAAGTCTTTTCCATAAATTCCTTAACTTCGTCGGACTGAAGTGCTGCTACCAGTGCCTTGATCTTGTCACTGTTTTCGTTGCCATTAGCTACTGCAACAATATTTGCGTAAGCCTGGGCTGCTTCGGAATCTCCTGCTTCGATGGCGATGGCGTCAGCCAGTTTGAGACCGCCGTCAATTGCGTAGTTACCGTTGATTACAGCCATGTCGACATCAGCGAGAACTCTTGGCAGCTGAGCTGCTTCCATTTCCACGATTTCAAGATTCAGAGGGTTTTCAACAATGTCTACCTTAGTAGCCAGGAAGCCTGCATCCTTGTTGAGCTTGATAAGACCCTGAGCTTCCAGGAGCTTTAATGCTCTGCCTTCGTTGGTACCGTCATTAGGAACTGCAATCTGAGCGCCGGACTTAAGGTCAGCAATACTTGAAGTCTTTCCTGCATAAAGTGCAAATGGTTCATAGTGGATAACACCTGCACTTACCAGGTCTGTACCGTTTTCTTCGTTATAGTTGTTGAGATATGAGATGTGCTGGAAGTAGTTTGCATCCAGTTCACCTTCTGTAACAGCTTTGTTAGGCAGAATGTAGTCATTATATTCTACAATCTCAAGAGTATATCCCTCTTCTTCCAGGTTGTCTTTTATGATTTCCAGAACTTCTGCATGAGGTGCAGGAGTTGCTCCTACCTTGATTACCTTGTCATCTGAGTCTTTGCTTCCGCAGCCTGTCAATGCAAAGATTGAAGTCAGTGTCAGCGTCAGTGTTAATAAAACAGCAATTTTCTTTTTCATGATTTTTCTCCTTTTTGTTATTTATTTAAGTCTTTTATCTAATTTCTTCGCCGCCATCATTCCGATTTCCTGGAAAATCTGTACGATTACAACGATTATAACTATTGTGATCAGCATTACTTCGTTATTGTAACGATATAAGCCGTAGTTGGTGGCAACTGCTCCAAGTCCGCCGCCTCCCACTATACCGGCCATTGCTGAATATCCGAGGATGGTGGTTATGGATATTGCCGCTCCGATTATGAGGGAAGGTTTAGCCTCAGGTATCAGTACCTTGTATATTATCTGCCATGAGCTTGAACCCATGGACTGAGCAGCTTCTATGACTCCTCCGTCTATTTCATTAAGTGAAGATTCCACCATTCTGCCTACGAAAGGCGCTGCCGAAACCACCAGAGGAACTATTACGGAAGTAGGCCCCACCATGGTTCCCACTACCATTTTGGTAAAAGGAAGCATCCATATAAGAAGTATCAGGAAAGGAACCGACCTGAAAACATTCACTATGACACCCAGCACGGAATTAACCGGCTTGTTGGGACAAATGCCGTCCTTTGCGGTTATATTAAGGATTACGCCGATAGGCAAGCCGAAGGCATATGCCAGAAGCGTTGATATTATTACCATGTAAATGGTTTCCCACAGGGATACACCCAGCAGCCCTACCATTGCACTATTCAACATTGATGCCTTCCTCCTTATAAGTAATTTTCTTTGAGTCAAGATAAGCTTTGATTGCTGTCTCTTTTTCTTTTTCTTCAGGGATCTGTATTATCATCTGACCGTAAGTGCGTCCCTCGATGCTCTTGGTGTTGGCCCAGATTATGTTCACATCTGTATCGCATTCTCTGCTGAGGCTGGATATGACAGGCTCAAATGCCGATGTTCCGTCAAATACCAGTCTGAGGCAGTTAAGGCCCTCCACCTCCTGCACGAAATCGTTCTTTGGCAGAATCAACTGCTTTGCTATCTGGGATTTAGGAGCGGTGAAAACCTCTTTTACCGGTCCCTCCTCTACGATTCGGCTGCTGTCAATTACAGCAACCTTGTTGCAAATCTGCTCGATTACTCTCATCTCATGGGTGATAACTATTATGGTTACACCCATTGTGCGATTTATTTCTTTAAGAAGGTTTAAAATGGATGAAGTTGTGTTAGGATCCAGCGCGCTGGTGGCCTCATCACATAACAGAACCTTAGGATTGGTAGCCAGCGCTCTTGCTATGGCAACTCTCTGCTGCTGGCCTCCCGACAACTGAACCGGGTAAGACTTCTGCTTATCCGAAAGTCCTACTACTTCCAGAAGTTCTGTTGCTCTTTTTCTGGCTTCTTTCTTGCCTGTACCTGCAATTTCCAGGGGAAAACACACATTGTCTATGACTGTTCTCTGGCTCAGCAGATTGAAGCTCTGGAATATCATGGACATGTCCTGCCTCTTCTTAAGGAGTTCCTTGTGGCTTATGGCTCCAAGATCCACTCCGTCAAAGATCACCTGGCCCTCTGTCGGCTTTTCGAGAAAGTTTATACATCGTATCAGGGTGCTCTTGCCGGCACCTGACAGACCTATGATTCCGAAGATATCTCCGTCTTCGATGGTGAGGTTTATGTCTCTGATTGCCTCAACTCTGGTCTTGCCATTGTCATAAACCTTGCTCAGATGTTTTAATTCAATCATTTCAGGTTCCTTTCTTAGAAAAAAATAAGCAGGAGACGCGCGCTCCTGCTTATGCTTGGTCTTTGTCTATGTGAAGGACTCACTCTGCAAAGTATCATAAGTTTGGAAGCAACGCACGCGAAGACTTGCACATGCTCATCATAGCCATGCACATGCCCATCATCATCATTGCTCCGCTCAGATCCTTGTACATCGTGATTCTCCTTTCCTCAAAACTCATTGTAAATACAATAACCTATCAATAAAGCCTTGTCAACACTTTTTTATTGTGTTTTCCCAAAAAAACTTCATTTTTTTATTATTTTTACCTAATTACTATATTATTTCAAATCGCTGTACTCTTCTAGAGCCTCTCTGACATATCCAAACAGTGTTCTGCAGCTTCCGCGGTTTACTTCCATGTTGAGCGGCATCTTTGGATCATGGAGGGATTTTCTCAGAAGGCACCATCCCTGAACTTCTTCGTTGTCAAAATTTATTCTGGCTCCCTCGTAGTTAGGCTCTGCCAGGGAGGCTCCCAGAGCTCTGCCTCTTTCACTTCTCACCCAGTCTCGTAAAGTTTCAAGAGCTTCGTCGGCATAAGCCGCAAAATCTACCCTATCTATGGAAAATCTGTATTCTTCGGCCTGAATAGGTTCTTCCAGGCTTGAAAGAAGAACCGATATATCGGCTCCTGCCTTCTTCAGTTGGGCAGCTTTAATAACTATCTTTGTGGCAAGATATGCGCCATCATCCAGGAAATAATTTTCTTTGTACGCTGCATGACCTGAAGTTTCTATGGCCAGCTGGCTGTCAATGCCCATGTTATTCAGCTCAATGGCCTTATTGATAACGTTTTTGTAGCCTCTTTTGAAGCGCAGATGCTTCAGGCCCAGGCACTGTTCTATGTATACCGTCAGCTGATCGCTGGTAATGCTGTCCGTTACCACAGTGGTCCCCGGATGTTCTACGGCTATAAGCGCCGCAGCCATGGCAACTATGGCATTTCTGTTGATTTCCTTTCCCGACGAGTCTACGGCAGAGGCTCTGTCCACATCGGTATCGAAAATTATGCCAAGATCTGCTCCGGTCTCTTTCACGGCGCTGCACAGAGCATCGATAGCCTCTTTGTCTTCCGGGTTGGGCGCGTGATTGGGAAAATTTCCATCAGGATCCAGAAATCGGCTTCCGGTAACGTCTGCACCCAGAGGCTCCAGGATTTCCCTGGCATAAAAGCCTCCGGCGCCGTTGCCTGCGTCTACAGCTATTTTCAGACCTGTCAGAGGTTTCTCAATTCCTCCCGTCTCCTTTTTTATCTTGTCTCTCAGATGAGCCGCGTATGCCTTCATAAGTCCGGCTTCTGATGTCTCCGGCGTTTCAGGCAGTCCCCGAGGCATCTGCTCCTCTTCAGCGCTGTTTATTATTTCTTTTATATCCTCCTTGTCCAGACCGCCTTTTCTGTCAAAGTATTTGAAGCCGTTGCGGTTATAAGGAAGATGGCTGGCAGTTATCATTATTGCACCGTCGCAGCAGAATTCCTCAAAGATTGTGGACATGAACATGGCAGGCGTAGATGCCAGCCCGCAGTCCACTGCTTCAGCTCCTGCATGGTGCAAGGCCGATATGACGGCATTTTTCAGTGCCCGGGCAGTAAGCCTGCTGTCATGGCCTACGGAAATTTTCAGGTACTCAGCAGGTTTTCCCGTTTTTCGGGAAAGCAGTTTAACAAACCCCATTGTCAGTCTGAAGGCTTCCTCTTTACCCAGATTGACTTCCTTTCCGTCATCTCCCACCATGGCTATACCTCTGATATCGCTGCCGTTTTGAAGCTTGCTGTAATCTGTGCTCATAAAACTCTCCTTCTATGCAAATAATCTTACTAAGCCAAAAAATACAAGGCACATGGCAAACCACAGTCCGGTAAACAGCGGGCATATCTGCCCCAGAATGTTCCCCGGCATGGACGAATAGTCCCAGACATGCCAGCCGAAGCTGACATTCACCAGCATCCCCACACAGAACTCGTAAAAGGTTATTATGCCTGCACCGGCCAAAGCTGCCACTACCAGGGGCAGATTCATGGTCCAGTCCATAATAAGGTACAATGTAAGAACGCAGGCTCCGCCTGTAATAACCATGGACCAGTGGGTATGCCCCCTGAAAAGCACTTCCATAAGTCCATATGCCATACCGCCTAATATAAACACCGTTATTTCAAAAAATCTCTCACTCATAATCCTTATTATCGGAGATGAGTTTCTAAATATACCGCTTCATTTCCTTTATGATTTCGGTAATTTTATCCTTAGCCGACTCCATAATAGCCGGAACATCTTTTCCTATTATATCCAGCTCCTCTGCCGAAGCAAAATATGTTTCCGGAATGCCGAAAAGTGAGCATAGTCCTCGTACATAATCATATCCGAAATTAAAGCTGCCTATGGCGCTGCCTGACGTGGTAAGATATGCCAGGGCGTCGGCTCTGCATTGTCCTGCAGGAATTCCACAGTCGTCATATATAAAAGTGAGTCCTGTAACAGAGCATCTCTCCAGATATATCTTGACCTTTGCAGGAAAAGACAGGTCCCAGTAGGGTGCGCCTATCAATATCATGTCTGCTTCAATAAGCTGCTTTGCCGGTGCAAACATGGGATGATCCAGATTGCCGCCGTTCAGAAGCTTGTCTCTCAAGATCAGAGTTTCTCTGTCAAGAGGTTCAATTCCGGACTTGTCCAGCTCTATTTCTTCCACTGTCCAGCTGCCGGAGGCACCGGATTCCATAAATTTCTCAATAAAATATCTGCAGAGTTGGTATGTCCTGGAATCCTCGCCTCTGATACATCCGTTTACAAAAAGAAGTTTTTTCATTTAATATATCCTTTCCTCTTCTTCCCCTCTGAGGATTCTGTCTGCTCCCGACGCCAATGCCAGAAGTTCGTCCTCTCCCGGCATAACCACATACTCACCTATGTGCGGTGCATACTCCTTTATCATCCCCGTGAGTCTTTCAGAATGAGCTGCTCCTCCTGTAAGTATCACCGCATCCACTTTTCCTTTCAGCGGAACCGACATCTCAGCGATGGCTTTTGCCACCTGATAAGCCATAGCTTCGTATACGATGGCAGCTTTTTCGTTTCCTTTATCTATCATTGCCTCTACCTGTCTGCAGTCGGTGACTCCCAGATAAGACATAAGACCTCCCCGGCCGCTTATAAGTTTGCCTGCTTCTTCTTCGGTATATCTGCCGGAATAGCACAGTTTTGTCCACAGAATCAGAGGGATGCCCCCGGTCCTCTCAGGAGCCATAGGCCCATTATCATAAGTGCTGTCATCGATTATTCTGCCTTCTTTGTGAGCGCTTACGGAAATACCTCCGCCCATATGACATACTATAAGGTTAAGGTCCTTGTAATTTCTTCCTGTAGATTTGGCATAGTTTATCGCCTGAGCTCTTGAATTCAGCACATGGCAGCATCCATATCTGTCCAGTCCCTCAAGACCTGAAACCTTTGCCACCTGACTGAGTTCACATCCCATGGTGGAGTCATATATAAAGGCCGGAATACCCAGCGGCTCAGCAATATCGTACGCAAGCTGGGCGCCCATGCTGGATGCGTGAGGCGGGTTGCCGGGATCTCTCATTGCTTCACACAGTTTTGGAGTGACGCGATAACCTCCCCCGTGCAGGCCGATTATCATTCCACCTCTTCCTACAGCAGCGGAAAGCATTGCCGTATCATATTCTTTTTCGTCAAGGACTTTTCTTATGAGCTTTCCTCTGAAACCCAGCTGGCCGAAAATATCCCCCATTTTTTTCAGTTCCTCCGGGTCGTGGGTAATAGTCTCCTCAAAAAGCACCTGAAGATCTCTGAAAAGCGCTATCTTGGTAGTTGTAGAACCCGGGTTTACAGCCAAAATGTCTGTCATTTATATCATCTCCCTAAGCATTTTTATTTCCTCTCCGTAGCCTTGCAGGCTTTCCTGCGGCGTTTCAAGGATACATGGCAGTCCCTGAAGCAGCGGGTGAGTGATCACCTTTATGAAAGCTTCTTTGCCCAGAAAGCCCTCTCCTATGCAGGCGTGTCTGTCCTTATGAGCCCCCATGGGATTTTTGCTGTCATTTATATGCAGTGCCTTGAGCCGGGAAAGTCCTATAACTCTGTCAAACTCTGACAGAACCCCGTCAAGGTTATTTACTATATCGTATCCTGCGTCATGAACATGACATGTATCGAGGCAGACACCTATTTTGTCCTTAAGATTAACCCTGTCTATAATTGCGCGAAGTTCCTCAAATCTGCCGCCGATTTCACTGCCTTTGCCGGCCATGGTTTCAAGAAGTACCGTGGTTGTCTGCTCCGACTTCATAATGTCGTTGAGCATATCAGCTATCATCCTGATACCGGTCTCCGTGCCCTGGCCTACATGGCTGCCGGGATGAAAGTTGTAGTAATTTCCCGGGACATATTCCATTCGCTGAAGATCATCTGTCATGACCATGTGAGCAAATTCTCTGGTTTTTGCCTCCTTGGAGCATGGATTCAATGTATAAGGCGCATGAGCCACAATCCTGCCGAAGTCATGCTGAGCCGAAAGCTTCAGAAAACGGTCCACATCTGCCGCATCAATGTCCTTGGCCGCCCCTCCTCTGGGATTTCTGGTGAAAAACTGCAGAGTATCCGCACCTATTGAAATCGCGTCCTTTGCCATGTGTTCATATCCTTTCGCGGATGTAAGATGACATCCTAAATATACCATTTCGCGCCTCCTTTATATCATACTTTTTTAATTATAGCACAGCCTGCCGAAAGAGGTAAAATTTTTATAAAATTATTTGCTTTTATTGATATCCGTTTAAAAAATTGCTATGCTATAAATATAGTAAAAACAAAGGGAGGACAAGATATGAATCAGCATGAAATCACTTCCCGTCACCCTCTTCTTGATGAAAAGGGACATCTGATGGAGCCCGGATACACAAAAGGACTTCTTATGGATTATGACAGAAAAGCTATCAGAGCCGGCAAGCTGAGAATAAAAGAGTGGGATTACTATCTGATCACCACCGATGACTTTGCCGTAGCACTGACAGTTGCCGACAACTCCTACATGGGTCTGGACAGCATTTCGCTGCTGGATTTCAGAATTCCATGGTGTCACACAAAAAGTCCCATGTCCTTCATGACTCTGGGCAAGCGCAATCTTCCGCCATCCAGCGACATGGGCAATGTCTCCAGCGGAAATAAAAAATACAGCATTGAGTATAAACATAATGGTGATCATCGCATTCTTTCCTTCCGTATGGAAAATTTCTGCGACGGAAAACCTTTAAACGGACTCATCCGACTGGAATGTCCGGAAACCGAGTCCATGGTCATCGCCACTCCTTTTGCTGAGAAGGACACCGCTTTTTATTACAATCAGAAGATAAACTGCATGCCTGCTTCCGGCATCGTGACCTGGGGTGAAAAGCTGTATGAATTTAAAGAGGGCGAGGCTTTCGGTGTTCTTGATTGGGGCCGTGGTGTATGGACCTACAAAAATACCTGGTACTGGGGAAGCGCCTCAGGCAGCGTAGACGGAATCCCTTTCGGGTTCAATATAGGTTACGGTTTCGGAGACACTTCTGCTGCCAGTGAAAACATGCTTTTTTACGGTGGAAAAGCTCATAAGCTCAGTCAGGTGACATTCAATATTCCTATGAAGAGCAAAAAGTTTGTCACCAGGGGAGGCTGCTGCGGTTCAGGCGGCATGGAAACTGACACGGCAGAAATGACAGAGGATTACATGAGCCCTTGGACCTTCACCAGCGACGACGGCCGCTTTGAAATGGATTTTGTACCTGTTATAGACAGAGCATCCTGCACCGACATCAAGCTTATCTGTTCCGATCAGCATCAAGTGTTCGGGAGATTCAGCGGCAAGGCGATTCTTGACGACGGTAAGGTTATAGAAATTAAGGATTTTATAGGCTTCGCCGAAAAGGTTTTTAACAAATGGTGACAAAATGAACATAACTTTTGAAGATATAAAAGCAAACAAGGACATTAAAACATATATCACAAAAGCTGATGAATCTCTGGTGGCTCTGGGATATACCGAACACAGTTTTCCGCATGTTCACAAAGTTTCGGAACTGGCCGGACGTATATTACATCTTCTGGGATATTCCGAACATCAGGTAGAACTGGCTCGCATCGCAGGCTATCTCCACGACATCGGAAATGTAGTCAACAGAGTGGATCACGCTCAGAGCGGAGCCGTAATGGCCTTCAGACTGCTGGACAGAATGAATATGGATTCCGATGACATCGCCACAGTTGTCACGGCCATAGGCAATCACGATGAGTCTACGGCTTTCCCTGTCAACCCTGTGGCTGCGGCATTGATTATCGCTGACAAGACAGATGTTCGCAGAAGCCGTGTCCGCAACCGCTCTCAAGCGCAGTTTGATATACATGACCGTGTCAATTATTCTGTCACATCCTCCAAAGTTCATGTGACCAAGGATGATATATGTCTCTCTCTGACCATAGATACTGCAGGGTGTACCCTTATGGAGTATTTCGAGATATTTCTCGGCCGCATGATGCTGTGCAGAAAAGCCGCAGAAGCTCTCAACGTGTCCTTCTCCCTCATCATAAACGGTCAGCAGATGATGTAGCGGCAAGGTATGACCACAGCCTAACGCTTAAAATCTATGCCCAGATCTCCTTATGTCCGAAGAATCCTGCGCGGAATTAAAAATCATTAAAATTTAAGGTATGGGCATTTATTTTTTAATGTTACTGGGTTATTATAAAAGGGTATATTTGTTATATACGTTTCAAGCTAACTTAAAGGAGGGATTTCCCTATGTACTGTACAAAAAAAATAACAGATGATCTTATCTGGGTCGGCGCCAACGACAGGCGTCTGGCAATGTTTGAAGGAGTGTATTCAGTTCCCAACGGCGTTTCATACAATTCTTATCTGCTGCTGGACGATACAACGGTTCTTTTCGATACGGTGGACAAGGCCGTAGGAGGAGTTTTTTTCCAGAATGTCGAGCACGCTTTAGGTGGCAGAAATCTTGATTTCGTAGTTATTCAACATATGGAGCCGGACCATTCGGCAACTCTCGGTGAACTTCTGCTCAGATATCCAGATGTCAAGGTTGTATGCAATCAGAAGATTCTGGACATGATAACTCAGTTCTTTAATCTGGATCTTTCAAAAAAAGCTTTTGTTGTAAAAGAAGGCACAACCCTCAACACAGGGCACCATACGCTCAGATTCTTTATGGCGCCTATGGTTCACTGGCCTGAAGTAATGGTTACATATGACGAGACTACAGGAACTCTTTTTTCCGCCGATGCCTTCGGAACTTTCGGAGCCCTTAACGGAGCAATCTTTGCAGATGAGGTGGATTTTGCCAATGACTACATGAGCGAAGCTCGTCGCTATTACTGCAATATCGTCGGAAAGTACGGAAATCAGGTTCAGGCTCTCTTAAAGAAGCTTCATGCTGTTGACCTGAAAATGATATGCCCTCTTCACGGTTTCGTATGGAGAAGAAATCTGGAGGATTTCTTTGATAAATATGTAAAATGGAGCACCTATACTCCGGAAGACACGGGTGTGATGATTGCCTATGCATCAGTATACGGCAACACTGAAAATACAGCGGAGATCATCTCTTCAAGGCTCCGCGACCGGGGTATAAACACGGTAATGTACGATGTTTCTGTTACCCCTGCTTCAGAAATTATTGCTGCCGCTTTCAGATGGAGCCACCTGCTCTTTGCTTCAACCACATACAACGCAGGCATTTTCGTTTCTATGGAGGAACTGCTTCACGATCTTGCTGCTCATAACATCCAGAACAGAACCGTCGCCTTCGTGGAGAACGGATCGTGGGCGCCTACCAGCGGCAAGCTCATGAAAGATATTATAGGTTCCTGTTCCAATATGACAATCCTTGATGAGACCCTCACTCTCAAGTCATCACTCAAGCCTGAACAGGAAGCCCAGATCGACGCACTGGTTGAAGCCATTTCGGCAACAATCCCTCGCTTCGAAAAGCCTGTAGTCGATGAAGCTGCTGTGGCAGCTGCAGAGGTTGACCCTAAAACCATGCAGAAGTTCTCTTACGGTCTGTTTGTCCTCTCTGCTCAAGCTGACGGAAAAGACAATGGATGCATAATCAATACTGCAGCTCAGCTGACTTCCTCTCCTAACAGAATCAACATTGCGGTTAACAAAGCTAATCACACTCATGATATGATAATGGCCACCGGCATGTTCAACATCTCATTCCTGTCGGAAAAGACATCTTTTGATACGTTTAAGCGTTTCGGATTCCAGAGCGGAAGAGATACCGATAAATTTGAAGGCTTTGAAAGCAGCGTTGCCCGCAGCGCTAACGGTCTTTTATATGTTACGGAAGGAACCAATGCATTTATGTCTGCCAAAGTTGTGGACTCCTACGACTATGGCTCGCATACTCTCTTTGTGGCTGAGGTTACTGAGGCCCAGATTCTCAACACGGATCCTTCGGTTACTTACGCATATTACTTTGATCATATCAAACCGAAGCCGCAGCCAAAGATAGAGGAGGAAAAACACGGTTATGTCTGCAAGATCTGCGGATATGTTTATGAAGGCGATACTCTGCCGGATGATTTTATCTGTCCTCTCTGTAAACATGGCGCTGATGATTTTGAAAAAATTTAATCTCAGATCAAAAGCGGGTTCTGTAAAATCAGAGCCCGCTTTCTATACGCTCCAAGTCACAAGCACCGCTCTGCCTGTATGATATGTTACAGCAGGGCGATGCTTGCGACAATTTTCAATTATGGTGAGTTACACTTTTTGCTATTTTAAGGAGTTCTTCGGTGTCCGTGAAATTGTCAGCCCGCAAAGTTAACACTCTGTCGTCTGCCTGCCATACCACATAACAATATCTGTCTTCCCCGTTGTAAAACAGATATGCCTCTGAGTCGCCTATTACAACCTTTTCCATGGTCTGACACCGGGTATTGTTTGTCATGGAAAATCCCTTTGCTCTATATTCAAAAAGTCTCACATCATAGTTCTGTTCCTCGTTTTTAAAATATAATACGGTCGATGATTTGTTTTCTGTGTATGAATCCAGACTGCATCCTTCAGGCAGATAATCAGGGTACCAGTATCCTTTTATGTCAACTGCCATGAAATCCTCTTCAGGTGCTTCGGGAGTCAGGCTTACTCCTCCCTCTTCCTGATAGAATACCACATCAAAGCTCTTATACTTAAACGCATGTGATACGCCTGCCGTAATCACGCCGGCGCTCACAATGCACACAATGAATATTGCTGCAAATCTTGCGACGCGGTTCATGCCTGCAAAGGTCTTTTTTGGAGGCTTTTTATGCTTGGCATCATACGCTCTGGCAAATGCAAGAAACTCTTCATCTATGGCTTCACAGTCATCAGGGAGTTCTCTCGCCCGGCTGCAATAATTGCCCATCTGCCGGCGAGCTTCCTTTTCTGCTTCAAGAGCCGCCTTTTTTAATATCCCATCTGATGAAATTGTCAGCCTGTCCTTTTTCGTCATTCCACTTCTTCCTCTTTCATCAATCTCTGTATTTCTCTTTTGAGTTTTGCCAGAATCCTCATCTGTCTTATTCTGACGTTGCCCTCGGTGATTCCCAGAAGTTCTCCTGTTTCACCGGCCTTTTTCCCCATGTAAAATCTCAATATTATAAGTTCTTTTTCTTCCGGTAAAAGGACCTTTATTGCATCCTTAAGATATCTCTCCTCCCGGAGGTAAAATACTTCGGTCTTGAGCCCTGCGCTCTCTCTTGTATCCAGCTCATATGCTTCTTTCAGCTTTATTTTTTCACGTTCTTCCTTTCGCAGATAATTCAATGCTGTGTTTCTTATCATTATCCTCAGATAATTGCGGAGCTCTTTTTCACTTTTAGCCATGTACTTTGGAATGTCTTCAGCAACTTTTGCCCATACTAAAGCACAGATGTCTTTTTTTTCATGATCATCCCTGCTGTAGTCCCCTGCCATGACAAACAGTAATCTGTAATTTTCCAGATACAGTTCTTCGAATGTACCGTAATACTTCTCGCGTTCTTTTGACATTTCCCTTCCCCCACAGACATTTTAACATATGCATTGCATATTTAAAACATCTGTGGTTTGAAGTTCGTATTTTTACAACACTTTCTTTCTGTTGTATATCAGTATTCCTACCGTCGCCACAGGGAAAAATATGCAGGCGGCAGTGAACAATGTGGTTGCCTCGGGAACATCTGAGAATCCTACCATCCTGAGGATCTCTGCATATGTAAAAGCTGCCAGTATTATAAGCATGACCTCTCCCATTCCCTTCATGGTCTTTATGCGTACTATCAACCGGCTGCTGCACCCCTGAGCAGTTGCTGTTTTAATCCTGTTTTCACAGACTGTTTCCACAACGATTTCAAGGACGGTAAATATCAGCCCCATGGCCATGATTGCCAAAAAATTCAGCGCATAATCAAATCTTCCCGGAAGAGTTGCCCCTCTCATGGCTGAACTTATGGCAATGAAAAAAAATACAAACATCGAATATGCAGCTCTGCCCAGTTTTTTCCCTTGACCCTTCAACATCTCAATACTCCTTTCACTGCAGTTTTTATCTTTAACCCTTTTACTACATATACAACTCACTCTCTGTTTCGTTACATTTTTTTTAAAAAAACAGCCTCGCAGTTCTATGCTGCCTGAGGCTGTCTCAATGGCTATTTCATTTAGCGTATATATGCTTTTTCTACATAAGCACTGGTGGCTGTCTTAAGCATTCCTCCATACCCAAGAGTAAATCTTACCACATCTCCCACCTTGTATTCAGTGTCGGATTTGGTCACGTCCAGTATAATATGGTCGGAACTTCCTCCAAGAATGTCTATCTTATCATCTACAGGCTCCATACTGTCAATGTCGGTATCCTGTTTGCCTACTGCAATGATGGCTCTTTTTATGATACCTCTGTCCTCATAGTAAGGCTTCTGTCCGAAGGCATCCACACCTACTTCACCTATCGGCAGAGAAGGTTTTTCCTTGAGTTCTACAATCTGTGCTTCCAGTACCAGGGCATCTCCGGTCGTACCCGGAAGTTTGGTGCCGTACGCGGTATCATTTCCCAGCAGGAACGACTCACCCAGTCTCAGATTGTTGATTCCTTCAGGAAGTTCTCCCTTTTCTACCAGATAAATTGAACTGGAGTTTCCGCCGGAGACCATCTTGAGGCTTATTCCGAATTTTTCTTCTATTTTTAAAGCTATTGCTGTCAGGTTAGAGAGGTTATCATTCTTTGGAATTATTGCACCGTAGCATGTAAGGTTTACGCCTATTCCATACAGCTGAATGTTCTCCATCTTGAGAATTTCTTCAACAGTCTGGAAAATGAGTTCCTCATTCTGATAGAAAATTCCTTCCCTCAGGTCGCCAAGGTCTATCATCAGGAGTACACTGTGCTTCACACCCAGTTTTCCGGCTTCCTGATCAAGGAGTCTGATGGTGGAAAGTTCTGAGTTAAAACTGAGATCCACATATCTGACTACATCTGCCGCTTCATCGTGCATAGGGATACGCAGAAGAACGGTCTTTTTGCCCTTCTCTCTCACTTCATCGGCATAAGTCCTGATATTTTTCACTCTGGAATCTGCAACAAAGTCTACAGCAGGATGGTCTGCAACAACATGAACCATTTCTTTGTCTGCGCAAAGACCCTTTGTTACAATCATCAGCGAGCAGCCCCCTTCGTCTTTGGTTATGTGGGCTACGGCGTCCAGATTGCTTTTAAGTTTTTTTAAATCAATCACTAATCTCGGATACATGTTTTTCCTCCTTTATTTCCGGTGACTATTCCTGACGGTAAGGACAATGTCTGCGAGTGCAGTGCCTGCAATCATGATTGCAGTTAGGTCTTCCGTCCACTTCTCCGCAGGCTCTCATAACGTGGGGATTTACAGGCGTTTCGCCGGCATTCTCTATGAGGTCGGCACCCTTTTTAATGGTTCTGTCTGCCATAAGGGCTTCTCTTTTGGCAGCTTCAACCTCCTCAGCCGTTGCACCTCCGATCTTTTCAGGGTTTTTGTACTCGGACATATCATAGCCCATGGCTTCCATCTCTTCAATGTGATGAGCCGTTTCTTCCTCTTTTGCTTTTCTTGCTGCGGTCATTCTCTGAAGTTCTTCTATGAACTGAGCTTTATTGGCAGTATGATCCTGCTCTTTAAGTTCCACGCCCAGGCTCTTTGCCAGAAGTCGGATGGCTCCGGCTCTGTGAGTCTTAGAAAGAACTCCCAGAGAAGCCATGATATAATCGTTATCCACAAGAATCTTGACGGCTTCGCTTGGATAAAGCTTCATGCCTGTCTCATTGTCTTTTGGGATCATTTCCATTATATCAACTCTGTGAGGAAGTCTTGTAAGGGCTCCGCCTGTTCCCACAATATATTTTACCTGTGTCAGATCTTTGCCTTCTGCCAGAGTCTGCCTTCCGGTCGGACCATATACATATCTTATCTGTCCGGCGTGTCTTTCCACCGCTCTGAGAACGGCTTCTTTAGTCAGGCGCTCTACCAGCTTTATTTCGTCATCATTCTTTGGAATTGCCACATAGGTTTCCAGTGTTTTATCCAGATCTATGTGCAATTTATTTTCGCATTCTTCCCTCAGTTTTTCTTCGCCTATGGACTCGATGACCTTCATTCTGTTTACGTAGACGCCTAGATCGCCTTCCACGGTTCTCTTTGCCTTCGGTTCCGGTGCAGTGAGGATTCTTGCCACCGCATCAGAGTCTTCGGTTACGGCATGTACATCGGTGGTAGCTCCTCCCACATCTATCACCATGACATCTCCAAGGCAATCGTACAGAAGCTTTGTACACTCCATTACCGCTCCCGGTGTAGGGATTATAGGTCCGTTTACCATCTCTCTCACATGTTCCATGCCCGGTGCATGGGTGATATGATCTTCGAAAGCTTCCTGAATTACTTTTCTGCAAGGTTCGACATTGAGAGTATCTATTTTGGGATATACATTATCTACAAGGTAGAGATACTGACCGCTTTCTTCATCAAATATCAGCTTCATCTCATCCTGATTTTCAATATTACCTGCATATACTACCGGCGTTTTGAGGCCGAGGCTCCTGATCATTTCTGCATTGTATATGGCCGTATCTCTTTCTCCGTAATCCACGCCTCCCGCAATGAGAATAAGGTTAGGGTTGATGTTCTTAATTCTTGCAAGGTCGCTTCTTCTCAGCCTTCCTACGGTAATATCATGAATAATTCCTCCAGCACCCAGTGCGGCTTCTTTGGCTGCTTTTGCCGTCATATCATACACCAGTCCGTGAACGGTCATCTTGAGGCCACCGGCGGCTGAGGATGTGGCCAGCATCTGATCATATTCCAGCTTATCGATGCCCTTTTTTCTGCACAGATCATCAATTGCCCCCTGGAGGCCGATTCTTACATCGCCGTCTAAAACGGATGTAGGTGCCTGACCCTGAGCCCAGAACACCGGATTGTCACTGTCAAGATCTTTGAATGCATTTACAACCGTCGTAGTTGAGCCTATTTCCGCTACCAATACGTCTACTTTCATTTTTTCATTTTCCTTTCTGATTCTATAAATATCGCATGTAAAAGCTCATGGCCGCCGGTGTATAGCCTATCTTTGTATAAAAGGCTTTGGCTTGCGGATTTGTTTCTTCTGACTGAAACTGCAATCTTTTATATCCATGGCTCCTTGCGTAATTTTCGATTTCTTTCATTGTCTGTCTGCCCAAACCTCTGCCGCGGCTTCTGGTATCAATGTACAGATCATCTATAATCAGCGCGCGTCCTTCCGACCACACACTGTAAATTGTCATGAGATTTGCGAATCCCACAATTTTTCCCCGGTCCTCTATCATAAAGATAGTTATAAGTTCAGGTGTCTCAAGGGCTTCGTCGAAAACCTCGCCCAGTTCTTCGTCTTTTGCCTTATCTATATGATTCCACAGATTATCATCCTGAATCTCAAATTCCATGAATTCTCTGTTCAGCTTTATCCATATGGCCTTGTCTGTGGCCTGCGCCTTTTTCAACATAGAAGATCACCCCTCACTAAAATACTCGCTTTTTAACATTGAATAAATTATCTGATCAAGATATCCTCTTTCTGCTTTGTAGTTTTGTCTGAGTATGCCGTCTCTGTGCATTCCGAGGCTTTCGTATAGCTTTATTCCTATCACATTATCCGGATATACATCCAGCCAGAACCGGTTTATGTTCATATTCTCAAAGGCTTCCTTCAGCAATGCCTTCATTGCTTCTTTTCCATATCCCTTTCCTTTTTCGGATATGGCAATTCTTCTCAGTTCGAATATTTCCGACTTTTTATTTAATCTTACAAGGGCGTAACCCACAATCCTATTGTCACCCTTTTCACGAAAGATCAGTAGCATATGGTCAGGGTCCTTGATTTCCTGCCGATGCTCCTCTTTTGTACCTATCCACAGGAAGTCGCGGTTATCTTTATGACTTTCAAGCTCGATAATGTCAGGGATGTCTCTTTCTTCCGCATCTGATATATACATTCTGGCAGTTTCTATCATGAGCTTCCTCCTGTGATTTTACATTTGCAAAAAAGGGACCGGGCGTACGGCCCAGCCCCTTTGAAACAGGTTCTATTATCTTTCGCCTCTTCTTCTCTGTCTTTCTTCAGCCAGGAAAGTAGCAACGTCGATACCGTGTGAGTTTCTTCCAAATCCCATATCGATACCAGTCTTAACAGCTTCTTCAGGAATAACCTGAGTACCGCCGGCACAGATGATAACCTTATCTCTGATGCCCTTTTCAACGCAGAGCTCGTGGAGTCTTCTCATGTTCTTATAGTGAACGTTATCATGTGAAATGATAGTGGAAGCCAGAATTGCTTCTGCGTTTTCTTCGATACAAGCGTCAACCATCTTTTCTACAGGAACGGAAGTTCCCAGGTAGATACATTCAATACCCCACTTTTCGATTCCGCCGTGCTTGATATTGATGATTTCTCTCATACCTACGGAGTGTTCGTCTTCGCCTACAGTACCGCATACAACCTTCATGTGTTCATGACCTTCGAATTCGTCATATAATTCTTTGTCGGACATGTAGTGTGGTTCAGGCGGAATTTCCAGAGTAGTCAGATCGATATCAAAGTCAACTCTGCCCTTCAGTTCGATTCTGGTACCTTCTGCATCCTGCATAACTTCTGCAGAAATAACTTCCGGATCAACCAGACCCAGTTTCTTACCTAATTCAACAGCAGCTGCTTCTGCAACTCTCTTGTTGATAGGGAGCATCATTGTGATCATGATAACTCTGTCGCCGCACCATTCAACTTCCGGTGTGATTACATTACCGGTTCTGTACTTGGCAACCTTTTCAAGTCTTACATTTACATTGTCGTTTTCGTCTAATTCGTCAATATAAACGATCTTGCTTCTGTCTTCGAAAGTACATCCGCCGATTAAAGCTGATGGATTTTCAGGATCTCCGCCGTACTGTTCTACGTTGTTGTATCCATAGTGAGCAGTTACAGGAGCCATGTAGTCTTCGTCTCTTTCGAATATGAATCCATAGCCTACGCCGCCTTCAATCTTACGAGCGATACCGTCACCGTTTCTTTCAGGGTACTTAGCGGAATCAACGAAGAATCCGTCCTGTACAGCCTGGAAATATCCGCCGTTTTCAACGATTTCTTCCATGAACAGAAGAGCTCTTTCTTTGATGTCTCTTGCCATTTCTCTCAGCGGACCGTCTTTCTTCAGTTCAACCATTTCCATCAGGCCATCCAGACCGATAAGTGTCTGTTTAGCAGTGTCGCAGGCTTCTATGTTGTAGATGTGCCAAGGAACGTTTCTTCCTTCGTCAGGAGTGATTGTTGACTGAATGTCAGCTCTGGTCAGCTTGGAGATGAGCATGTTCATTACGTGAGTAACTGTAGCTTCTCTTGCTGAGGACTGGATGTACTTGGTGTTCATCTGAGCTCTCATCTTATATCTGTCGCAGATATCTCTCAGAGCAACTGCATAAGGTAAATCCATGTATACGCATGGAGCAGGAGTTGCTGTAGGAGGTACTGTTGACAGTGAAATGTTTTCAGGCTTAATGCCCACTTTTTCTGAGAATCTGGAGTTGATGGCATGCTGTACGATAAGTTCAGGCATTACCTTCCATGCTTCTCTTGCAGTAGCGTTTGCGTTATGAGCTCCGTCGATCTGAAGGATGCCTGCCCATGCCATGATTTTCTTGGATTCGCAAGCGTCAACGAAGGATCTTACGCAGTTGATATCTCTGTAAAGTACGTTGTACTGAGGATCCTGGTGAGCTCCGTTTACACCTTCTTCAGCGAAGAGTACGGCTACATCAGGACCGGCAACACCGGAGATATATGAATGATAGTTGATCGGACGACCAACTTCGTCTTCGATCATATCGATAGCTTTTCTCTGTGCTCTGATCTGCTTTCTTGTGATAGGAACACCACCGATACCCTGTGGAGTACCTTCCATCAGACCGTCGATATGTGACTGACCCATATGTCTGATTACCATCAGATGGTCTGCGCCATGCCATGCACCCATTCTCATTCTTCTGATATCATCTTCAAATCTTCCGGAAGCGATTTCAGTAGTGATTGTCTGCATAGGCTGCGGGTCAACATCTTCCATGAACTTTGCAGGAGGAAGAGGTACACTCTGCTTCAGCGGCTTGGAGATTTCATGATATTCAAAAGGTCCCATGTGCTGATCTTCAGCCTTTTCTCTCCATGTCCAGCCTCTTCTTCTCGGTTCGTATTTGTCAAGGTCTTTAAGAATATTGACAATATCTAATTTTTCATTTCTTTTTAATTCTGTCATTATTACTTACCTCCCTTGAATGCTTCTACTAATTTGTCCCAGCCTTCACCCTTTGCAAGTTTAATGCTGGCGTCTCTGATTGAGATGTCTTCCATCTTTGATAACTTGTAAACGCAGTGGCCGCATCCCTTTCCCATCAGGCCGTGGTCGATGGCATGGTTAACGATAGGCATGCAGTCCAGAGAGGATACTCCCATTCTCAGTAAAACTGATCTTTCAACTGAAGGAGTAGTGTTCTTCTTGCCAAGTTCCAGAAGCGGATCAACAACCTGATCTGTCAGCTCCCAGAATCTTGCGTAAAGTTCTTCGTCAGTAAGATTTGCAATATGCTGTCTTCTTACTTCGAAATCGTCTGCTCTTTTCATCCTGTTTTCTCCTTAATTTCCCAAAACCCTGCATCAGGCTTTTGCAACGCATAATGCGGAATTTCGTGTGTAGTAATATTTTTTAAAGCACCTCCCGCGGAAGAAATATCCGCGAAAGGTTAAATGTTTTTAGTATTCTACGCCTAATTCATCAAGTGCAGCTTTTACAAATGCTTCGTCAGATCTTGTATCTGCTGCCAGGAATGCGATGTCTTCAGCTGTGAGTTTCTTGCCGTTGGCTCTAGGTACGGATCTCTTGATTAAGGACTTTCTTAATTTGTCAAGGTCCATATCCTTTACTCTGAAGAGACCAGGGTCGGAAGGAAGAACGATGTTCTTTCCAGGAACGTCATCCTTAGGATCTCCGAATACGATTTCAATTCCGTTGTCTCTTGCAAAGTCTAACTGAGGCTGAATGTGCTTGCCGGCACCTGTGTATTCAGTTTCAGTTACTACCAGAATTGCATCTTCAGGAAGTTCCTGTGCCAGTGCGAATGCTGCAGCCAGAGCTGTGTTTCCTGCAGGACCTCTTTCGAGACCTTCAAGGTTAGCCAGCATTTCTGTCATGTACATAACTTCACCCTGAGTAGTTGTAACATATCTGTCCATATATCTCAGAGGTCTTGCTGCTGAACGAGGAACATCTCCTGTGTCAGGGTTTGTAGCGTGAGGTACTCCGAAACCTGTGTGACCTGTTGTGCAGGACTTCTTGTTGAACTGCTCATCTGATGCCATGTGCAGACCTGTAAGGTCGATGGAAGCTGCTACTACTGTAGTATCTGTAGCGCCTGCCTTGATGAGACCTCTTGCAGTACCTGTTACCATACCGCCGCCTGCCTGAGTACATACTACCATGTCAGGGTCCTTGCCGAACTTTTCACGGCAGTCCATTGCGATTTCATATCCCAGAGTTTCAACACCTGCAATACCAAATGGTGAGTACAGGGATGCATTGAAGTATCCGGAATCTTCCATTACTGAAAGGTGTTCGTAGAATAATTCAGGTCCAACTGTCAGCTGAATTACTTCTGCGCCTAATGCTTCGCACTTTCTGGCCTTTTCAACGATTTCAGGCTGTCCAACTCCGTGGGAGTCATAGCATTCCTGAACGATGATGCACTTCATTCCCTGCATTGCTGCCTGGGATGCAACTGCTGCACCATAGTTACCGGAAGTAGCCGCGATAACACCCTTATAGCCCAGTTTCTTAGCGTGTGCTACTGCACATGCTGCACGTCTGTCCTTGAAGGATCCTGATGCATTGGCTGCTTCGTCCTTGGCAAAAATTCTTGCGCCGTATCCAGGCTTAGCATACTTTCTTGCAAGTTTTGTGATGTTTCTTAATTCAAGAAGCTGGGTGTGTCCTACACCTGTTCTTGACTGGATTTTGTCTACCTCTTCGATAGTGTATCCTGTTGCTTTCATTAAACCTTCATAGTCGAAAGCAACTGACCCGGATTCGAAATCATTGAAGTCAAGTCCCAGTGAAGCTTTCATGATGTCAGCTGATCTTCCCATTACGGAATCGTAATCTTTAGCTAATTTCATTAGTTTTCACCTCCAAACTGCATGATTTCTCTTAATTTTTTATCGATATCGATGATTTCAGGAACAAATTTTCCATAGCTGTGAGTGTAGTAAGGATTTACTTCAAGTAACTTGCCTGTTTCTTCACGGCCTGTTGCGGTGATAATTGTAACTTCATCGCCGATTTCTGCTGTTTCGTTCTGAAGAGTTCCCTTTACCCACATTTCGAAGTCAACCTTCTTTGTGTCATCAGGAAGCTTAGCTGTTCTGTCAGCAGCAGCTAAAACAACCTTGTGGATACGAACCCATTCGCCTTTTTTAGCCATTTCTCTAATTCTCCTATTTTTAAAATTTCATCCGGCAGCGCCGATAAAAAACGGCGATGCCGCATATCGAAGGATTGATGATTTAATCCCCGTCGCATATATGGCGGGAATCATTCAAAAATCTCCATTACGGCAACGCCGCCATCGCGGCATTGCCGCATAAAGTCAAAGTTTAATTATTTTACGATCTTCTTTTCTTCTTTAACGAGGTTTCTGAAGTCTCCCATGATAGCTCTAGGAATAGGAAGAGTGATCATAGTGTGTAAACCAGGTTCAGCGTTGATTACGTGAGGAATCATGTTAACGCACATTGCGATTGTTCCCAGTCCGCCTTCGATTTCAGGGCTGTTTACTAAGTTTACATTTGGAGTTCCCTTGATGATTACATAGTCACCAGTCTGAACGCCAACCTGCTCAGGTTCGATCTGCTGTGGGTGATCCATATGTACAGGCATTCCGTTGCTTAATTTAGCTTCTGCTGTCATAGCAACACCTGCGCATGAACCTGCTGCTGCAAAGCCATAAGGTGACTTTCTGTCAACATCAGTTGTGATAGGGTTCATGTCCTGAGCGAATTCTTCTACAGTTAATCCCATACCTTCTGCCATCATTCCAACGGATTCAGCAAATCCAACGTGACCTGACATAGTGTGGTTAGCTTTTCTTTCTTTGAATTCTTCTACGGAGATACCGATGCCCTGTTCTTCCATTACAACCGGTCCGAACGGTGACAGGGAGTTAACTCTTCTTGAAGTGATTTCTTCTACGTCTACTAAGCATCCTGTCATAACCAGAACCAGTAAGTCCATGATATGTCCAGGGTTGATGCCTGTTCCTAAACATGAAACGCCGTTAGCCTTAGCAATCTTGTCCAGTTCTTCAGCTAATTCAGGGCTCTGAGCCTTAGGATATGACATTTCTTCTGCAGAAGTGATTACATTCAGTCCCTGTTCCATGATGAACTTTAATCTTGGGAATGCATTCTTTGTGAATGAATCTGTGCAGAGCAGTACGATATCTGCAGCACCTGGCTTGATAATGTCTTCAGCAGCCTGAATGATAACGTCAGGTCTGTCGCCTCTTTCAGTCTTGATGTAGTCATACATGGAAGTTCCGATCTTAGCGCCTCTTCCTGCAACTCCAACGATTTCAACGCCTTTCTTCTTCAGAAGCATGTCAGCCATTCCGCCGCCCATAGCGCCGAGTCCCCAGATAATTACTTTTACTTCTTTCATCTTAGTTTCTCCTTTTTAATTAAAATTTTAGTTTAAGTTGTAACTGCCAATTATATAAAGCAAAGTCCGTGCCATGTGTCTGGTTGAATATTGTATACTTAACCCTGGCATTTTTGTGACATGTTCACCACAACCTTTGCATTTATACCGTTTTTTTTGGTTATAAAACCAAATCTTCTGCAATATAGCCACACATCTTTTTCTTTTTTTCAAAATCATGGTTAAAAATTTTTGATTGGTGCAAAATTTTTTGCTATTTAAATGCAAATTTTTTTGCTATTTTTCGGTAAGGTTATACCGTTTTAGTTTGTGCTGAAGGGTCTGTCGTTTTATCTGAAGCTGTTCAGCTGCCCTGGATATATTTCCGCCGGCCTCGATAAGCGCAGATTTAATTATCTTGGCTTCCAGTTCATCCATATACTTGTCGAGGGGAATACTTTTTTCGTACTCCGGGGCAGGTATCCTGCCCTTTCTGGCAGCTGTAGGCATAGCAAGATTCTTTTCGGTAAGTACGTGCTCATTATCCCCCATGGAGACAGCTTGTTCAATTATATTTTCCAGTTCTCTTACATTTCCCGGATAATCATAATTTTTAAGTTTTTTTACGGCGCCTTCCGAAAGCATCCATATTTCTTTTTCGAATTTTTTATTATATTTTTCCAACAGCCTCTCTGCCAGAAGAGGTATATCATCCGGCCTTTCTCGCAGAGCCGGTATCTGAATATTTATTACATTTAATCTATAAAACAGGTCTTTTCGCAGTTTACCCTGCGCAATGAGATCTTCGGGAGGCTCGTTTACTGTTGCTATTATCCTGACATTGACAGGAATATCTCTTGTGCCGCCCACTCTTCTTATGTAATCCTCCTGGAGGACTCTCAGCAGCTTGCTCTGAAGGTCATAAGGCATGGCACTTATCTCATCCAGCAGCAGGGTTCCGCCGTTGGCCTGCTCAAACAACCCCTCCCTGTCCACTGCTCCCGTAAAACTTCCTCTGGACGTTCCGAAAAGAATTCCTTCCAGCAGAGATTCAGGTATGGCAGCGCAGTTCTGTGCCAGAAAAGGTTTATCTTTGCGCTTTCCGCAGTAGTGAATGCTCTGAGCAAAAAGTTCCTTACCTGTTCCGGTTTCACCGTATATAAATACAGAGGCGTCATTTTCAGCTGCCTTTCTGGCACGGTTCAGTGCCACTTCAAAATCCTCGTTCTCCCCGAAGATATCGTCAAAAGTATATTTCTTTATGACCGTTCCGGCAGGTGATGCACTCTGGGTTGCTGTCTTTCTCTTGTTTTGCTCTTTCTGAAGTTCTAGCAGAGTGTCAGACATTCTTCTGATATCGGTTATGTCTTTGGCCACCTCAATAGCCGCCACAGTCTGTCCCTCGACAACGATGGGTATGGTGCTGTTGACGGTAGTTATCTCTTTCCCGTAAAAGTTCTTGTACGTCTGCTGTTTTCTGACTGTAGGCTCACCTTTCAGAAGAGCTTTAAGCATTGTACTGTCATTTTTTCTGACTTCAGGAAAAGCCTCATGAAACTTTTTATCGAGGACGTCCTCCACATTGACCTTCTCCATTGAGGCCATGGTATCATTGTAAAACCGACCTATGCCGTTCTTGTCTACAATATATACGCCCTCATCTATAAGCTTTATGAGTTCTTCTATTATTTTTTCGTAGTATTCTTTCTTCATAATCTTTACCTGTTAGCATTTTATCACATTTTTCTTTTTGGTGCAAATATTTTTGCATCTTTTCCGCCTTGAAAATCTTTTGCGTTTCTGTCATAATGTACTGGTAGTTTACCAAGAAAGGACCCATTAATATGAGATTGAGAAAAGACCCTGACGAAATGCTGGAGGAAGAAATATTGCTTATTGCCAGAGTTTCCGATGCTCTCGCCCATCCGGCCAGAATCAGGATATTCAAGTATATAATGCAGTCAAACAGAGCCATGGTACTGGTCTGCAACAAGGACCTGGTGGAGCATTTCGACTATGCTCAGGCCACAATTTCTCAGCATACAAAAAAACTGGCTGATTCAGGCCTCATAGAAGTAAAAAAGAAAGATAAGTATTCATATTATTATGCTAACCTTGGGCTGCTGATGCAATATCTTAATGCAGCGAAGAAATTTTCAGTAACACCATGATTTTCCGCTGCAGCAGCCACTGCAGCCACATTCCGCAGCGTGATGTTTTATGCTTGTAAAAATCCCGGGTTTCTTTGTCTCAGGACAGAGAAATCCGGGATTTTCTGATTTTTATTTTACTACCAGATCGCTTACATCCAGGTCTTCTTCTTTGATGTGTTTATATTTTCTTCCGGTAAAAATATCATATATGACCGGCACCACCAGAAGCGTCAGTACGGTAGCATAGGTAAGACCTCCTATACATACCAGTGCTATAGGCTGCATCATATCGGTTCCCGCCGTTTTACCTGCTGCCATCACAACAAGCCCCAGTATCGTGGTAAGGCTGGTCATAAGCACAGGTCTTATCCTTGTTGCCGCTCCTTCGATTATCGCTCTCCTTTTTTCCATGCCTTTGGCACGAAGCTGATTGATGTAGTCTACCATTACTATGCCGTTGTTTACAATTATACCCACCAGCATGATAAGACCTATCATGGCAATTATACTTATTTCCTTATCAAATATAAGGAGTGCCAGAAGTCCTCCGGTAAAGGCCAGAGGTATGGTAAACATGACTATAAACGGCGAGCGCAGCGACTGGAATTGTGCAACCATAATAAGGTATACAAGAAGGACTCCCAGAGCCATCATTTTGAGAAGATCCCACATGGCATCCATTATCATCTCATTTTCCCCGCCGAATTCAAAGGTCATACCCTTTGGTGAGCTGTAGTCAGCAAGGGCTTTTTCAGCCTCTTGGGTTACCAGCGTGACGTTATGTTCTTCATCCACTTCGCCGCTTACCGTAAGGTAAGTTCTCTGATTTATCCTCATGATAGAAGGCAGTGTGCTGACTTCTTTGGCCTCGGTTATTTCCGAAAGTTTTACCGTAACTTTATTTCCGTCAGTGTCAGTTCCCTCCACCGGCAGATTTTTTATCGCATCGATATCAATTGCATCAATTTCTGATTCAGAAACCACAACTTCATATTTATCTCCCTCCCAGGAAAGAGTTGTCGCACTGGTTTGAGTTTTAAGAGCCTCAGCCACCTGCATATACACCTGCGCCACAGTGAGCCCGTTTTTCATGGCTTTTTCTTTGTCTACCACAAAATGAATCTCCGGCTCTGTTTCTTCCAGACCGTTATCTACGGATTTAATTCCCTTAACCTTTTCAAGTTTCTTTCCTATTTCTTCGGCAGCTTTCTGCAAGTCTCCCGTATCGGAGCCATACACCTTTACTTCAACACCGCTTCCTCCCAGGGCGGTTGTGTAACTTGTTATGGATGAAGAGCTTATCATCTGCAGTGTGCAGTCCAGGTCCCCGCACTTTTTTTCAATCTCTTTACATATTTCTCCACCGCTGCGGTCAGAGTCTTCATCGACAAGTATGTACAGACTGACTGTGTTTGACGAAGTTTCTCCTGTCAGATTGTTTGTAGACGAGAGCATGGCTCCCACCGTCTCAACACCCTGCACCTTTCGTACTCTCTCAACTACAGTATCTGCCATCGCCTTAGTGTCTTCCAGCTTTGCATCTTCGTTATTCATAGTCATGGTTCCTGACAGCTGCGGAGTAGCCATATCCGGAATGAAGATGAATCCCTTTGAGATTGAGGCAACGACGCTGAATACCAGCAGGCCGACTGAAAGTATCAGCACCAGAGTCTTATGCTTCAGATTCCATGACACGAACTTCATATATGAACGCTTGAATGATCCAAATCTTCTGCCCTCGCCCTTCATGTCTTTCTTGAACAAAGATGCTGCCATGGCTGGTACCAGCGTGAGAGCAATAATCAGGCTGGCCAGAAGCGCATAGGTTATAGTCAGTGCCATGTCCGTAAACAGCTGTCTGGTAATTCCCTGCACAAACACTATAGGTGCAAATACGCACACAGTTGTAAGTGTAGAGGATGCAATGGCACCGGATACCTGTTTTGCCCCGGCGACAGCCGCCTTCTTAGGCGGTACTCCCATTCTGCGCAGCCGGAATATATTTTCTATAACTACTATTGAGTTATCCACCAGCATTCCTACAGCCACCGCCAGTCCCGAAAGGGACATCATGTTGAGAGTGACTCCGGAAAAATACATCAGAACAAGGGCGAACATTATGCTGATAGGTATACTCAGAAGGGTAATAAGCGTAGGCCTTACATCTCTGAGAAACAGCAGAAGTACCACAATGGCAAATATCGCTCCAAATCCCAGGCTTTGTGCTATGGCACCTATGATCAGGTAAATGTACTGCCCCTGATCCATCATAGTGGTAAACTTTAGACCGTCATACTTTTCACTGAGCTGCTCAAACTTATCACTGATATTGTCGGATACCGTGGCCGTTGCATAGTTTGACTGCTTAGAAAAACTCAGGACTATCCCCGGATTTCCGTTGATGCTGGCATATACAGCATCGCTGTTATCTGTAACAAAAACATCTGCCACATCACTGAGCCTTACATCTCCGATTCCTTCTATGTTAAACAGGAACTGGCTGCTCACGTCCTCCAGGCTTGTCAATTCGTCTCCTACGCTGACAAGATATCTTGCTCCGTCTTCTTGTATATATCCTGCAGGCATGGAGAAATTCTGTCCCTGAAGGACCCCGGATACCATCTCCATTGTGATCATCTGACCCAGATCAGCCTTGGCAAGGGCCTGGTTCCCCGCTTCATCCAGCTGTACCATGGCGCTGTTCAGCATGCTTTTCTGGCTTATCAGCTCACTTTGAGCGGTCTCCAGCTTCCCATAAGCCGCATCAAGAGAATCCTGCGCGACATATGTTCCTTTTTCAGCCTCTTTATAGGCCGCCTTAAGCTGTTCCACCTGAGCGTCCGCTTCCTGACTGCTTATAATAAGTTCCGAAAGCTCTTTGTCAATTTCGTCTAACTGCTTTTTCAGATCTTCGTTTAGCGGACTTTCTTCTATCTGAGCCTTAATGGAATTTTTAACGTATTCCAGCGACTTTATCTGAGTGGCAAAGGCACTTGCCTGCGCTACTGCCGCATCAAGTTCCGCACTTATTCCTGCCAGCTGATCATAAGTTCCTTCTTTTGTTGCATCAAGCTGTGTTCTGGCATCTGCCAACTGAGCTTCGGCCTTCTTTACTTCGGTAAGGCCTGTATTTATCTGCGCTTTGGCGTCAGCCAGAGACTCGCTGGCTCGGCGCAGCAGTTTTTCGTTAATTGCTTCTATTTTTTCTTCGCTGATGGAAACATTTATTTTGGACTCGATAAGTCCTCCGGTGTTGATACTTGCCACACCGGTGGTTCCTTCAAGTTCATTCAGCAATGTTTCTTTCACAAAGTCGGACAGCTGCTGAGTATCGTAACCCTTCATGTCCACTGCCGCTATGGCAATAGGCATCATATTGGGATTTATCTTCATTATATATGGTGAGCCGATACTATCACCCCATGAGCCTTCTACCAGGTCGGTATTCTGCAGTATGTTTACCACTGCGGTATCCATATCCGTGCCGTTTTCAAACTCCAGCATAACCAGAGAGTAGTTGGACGAAGACATTGACTGAATATTTTTAAGCCCTTCCATAGTTGAAAGATTCTGTTCCAAAGGCTTTGTCACCGTAGCCTCGACCTCTTCCGGTGTTGCACCCGGGTAAACGGTCATTATTACCACATAGGGCAGATCTATATTGGGAAGCAGGTCCGGCGTCATTCCTGTCACAGACACGATTCCAAGCGCTATTATAATTACTGCTACAACAAAAACCGTCATTGGTTTCTTTACGCTGTATTTTGGCATCTCTTTCATACTCTCCCTTGCAAGTTGTGAGATTTATTATAACATAAATTTCACACTATGCCTATTTTAATCCTATGGTTTTAGGGTATAATAAGGTTAAATTACTATGAATTTTTTGTGAAATATAAGGAGGTTTTGTTATGATCACTACCGTTACAAAAGAAAACTTCGACCAAGAGGTGCTTATGGCCAAAGAACCTGTTCTCGTAGACTTCTGGGCTGCATGGTGTATGCCTTGCAAGATGCTTTCACCTATTGTGGATCAGGTTGCCTCAGAGCGCTCAGATGTGAAGGTATGCAAAATAAATATTGACGATGAAGGCGAACTGGCCATACGCTATGGGGTAATGAGCATTCCGACTTTGATCGTATTCAAAAACGGAGAAATCGCCAATAAATCTATCGGTCTTATTTCCAAGGAGGATATTCTCGCACTGCTCTAAAAGTGAGGTTTTTCATGCGCATACTTATAGCAGAAGATCAAAAAGATCTTAATCGCATAATCACCAAGCGGCTGTCAGCAGAAGGTTACTATGTTGACAGCTGTTTTGATGGAGAAGAAGCTCTCAGCTATATTGAGATGGCTGAATATGACGGAATAATACTTGATATAATGATGCCGAAAAGAGACGGACTTTCTGTGCTGCATTCTCTTAGAGAAAAAGGTATCGGCACGCCCGTGCTTTTTTTGACTGCCAGGGATACCGTTGAGGACAGAGTGCTGGGGCTTGATTCCGGAGCCGATGACTATCTGGTTAAACCTTTTGCTTTCGATGAGCTCATAGCGCGTATAAGAGCCATGACCCGCAAATCTGCCGGAAATTCATCAAATATTTTTTCTGTCGCAGACCTTGTTATGGACACGGCTTCCCATACTGTGACCCGTGGGGGCAGGGAAATTGCTCTGTCTGCCAAAGAGTTTTCCTTGCTGGAATATCTTCTTCGTAACAAAGGCCATGTTCTCTCCAGAACCATGATTGAAAATAATCTGTGGAATTTCGATTACTCCGGAGGCACCAATGCCGTAGATGTATATATAAGATATTTAAGGAAGAAAGTTGATGACGGCTTTGAGCCAAAGCTGATACATACCGTCCGCGGCTGCGGATATGTTCTGAAGGAAAATCAGGTGCTGCCATGAAAGAAATATCAATTAAAACCAAAATCATGTTGTGGTTTACCTGTGCTCTGGTGCTGCTGGTTCTTGGAACCGGCATGATAAACTTCTCTGTCAGCAGGCAGGTTCTGGATCAGTCTGTCCGGGAAAGGCTGGTTAATATCGTATCTTCAAATGCCGAAGAAATTGAATATTACGATAGCTACCATGCCGACAGTAATACACGGGATCTGTTATTTTCTTATAAAAACGGGGCCATTGCCATAGATGACAATTTCTGTGATTACTATGCGGGAATATGCACATCGCTGGTAGATTCGCAAAACAACCTCCTGTATGGTGAATCACCTATCCGCCTTTCCTCTGACGCAATTTTTTCTTTTTCAACAGTGGGAACAGTGATTCATAACGGCGATAAATACTATGTATACGAAAAAAAACTTGAAGACCCGGGACTGGAGGATCTGTGGCTCCGAGGCATAGTGTCCGAAAAGGAAAGCACCAACATTCTTTATAAAACCTTCCGTGCTTCCGTATGGATTCTTCCTCTTCTGGCAGCGGTAACTCTCCTGGGAGGTTTTATTATCACGAGAAGATCCTTTCTTCCCGTGGAAAAAATAAACGATGCTGCCAACGAAATAGCGGAAGGCAGTGATTTGACCAAAAGAATAGATATCGGCCCTGGAGAGGACGAGATTCACAATCTTGCCCATACTTTCAATGCCATGTTTGATCGTCTGGAAAAATCCTTTGATGCTGAAAAACAGTTTACTTCTGATGCATCCCACGAACTCCGGACCCCTCTGGCTGTTGTAAAAGCCAACTGTGAGTATGCTCTGGAATTTGCCGGCAACGAGCAGGAATACCGTGAGGCTCTGGAAGTGATTGCCCGTCAGGCAGACAGCATGTCTTCTCTTCTCAATCAGCTGCTGTTCTTTGCCAGGTATCAGCAACAGGATTTCAGCATCTCAAAGACAGATATGAATTTGAGCCGTCTGCTTGAAAACCTGTGTGAAGACCGCAGAATCCTCACAGAAGGAACCCGCTTGCTCAATACAGATATAGAGCCCGATATTCACATGATGGGAGATGAGAGTCTGATGACAGGTCTCATCAACAATCTTATAGACAACGCAATAAAATACAGCGATGTTAATGAGCCCGTAGAAGCAGCTCTCTTTCGTGACGGCACGGCAATAAAGCTTTCTGTGCGGGATCACGGTATAGGCATTGCACCGGAAAACATGGACAAGATATGGGATAGGTTTTATCAGGTTGACCCTTCCCGTTCATCTTCCGAAAAAGGAAGCTTCGGCCTGGGCTTAGCAATGGTAAAAGAAATAGCCAGGCTTCACGGCGGCTATATGGAGGTGAGCTGTCCTTCTGACGGAGGAAGCTGTTTCACCCTGGTGCTTCCTTAAAAAAATTTTTTTCTTTTTAATGTTATTTTAATCTTCCTTTCGTAAAATGACCTCGTAAACAAGAATCTTAGTGTTAAACGAAAGGGGATTATCATGAATAAGCAAAATAATTTAACCACAACAAAAAAGATGCCCGGAGCAATAAAACTTATTGTCGCTGTGCTGTGTGTGCTGCTTCTTCTTGCCGCAGGAGCCTTCTCTGTTATGCAGGCAGGTGCTTCCAGCAGTGCAAGTGATACAAGTGATATAAGTATGCAACAGGCAGCAGAAGTCGCCTTGCAGGATGCCGGCTTCAGTTCATCAGAGGTTGAAAGCCTTTCCGGTAATCTTGATTCTGATGATGAGGTACGTCACTATGATGTGCGCTTTGTATCCCAGGGCATGGAATATGACTATGAAATAAAAGCTTCTGACGGAACAATTCTTGAAAAGGACAGGGAGGCTGTTGAGGCTCACTCTTCCTCTCAGAATGTTTCACTTCCTGCCGAGAGTTCCACTATGACAGACTCCGACTTTATAAGTATTGATGAAGCCAAATCCATCGCGCTGCAAGTCTCGGGAGTTGACGCTTCAAATGCTGTATTTACGGAAGCGGAACTTAATGTGGATGACGGTGTCCATATCTACGAAATCGAGTTCATAAGCGGTGATATGGAATATTCTTTCGAAATCAATGCCATGACCGGCTCTGTCGCAGAATGGGAGAAAGAAAGCATATATGACTGACGCTTTTATCTTCTTCTGTTCAGGAGCCGAAAACAAACAGGATTAAAAAATGAAAAAGATAAGTACTTTACTGAACTCACCAAAAAGAATACTGTTTTTCACAATATGCGTGATTTTAATTTCGGTTATCTTGGCATCAGCCTTTATCCGCAGCTCATCTTCGGCTGCGGATAAAAGTGTTATCGGTCCGGAAAAGGGGGCTTTAATTGCCCTTGATAATGCCGGATATAATCTTCAGCAGGTATCAGATCTGTCTACGGCTTACGGCAACAAGGATTTTGACACTGTGTACAAAATCCGATTTACCGCCGACGGCTACCGGTTCTATTATGTAATAGAATCAACCAGCGGTGAAATTCTTAAATACGAAAAAAATCCCGTCTCTTCCTCAGACGCTTCTGACATTGAAGATGACTCAGGTCAGTTTTCTTCTCAAGAAGGAGCTTCACAAGAACAAAATACATCTTCGCAAAGCGCGTATATAGACATTGAAGCTGCAAAGTCCATCGCCCTGGCTGATTCCGGTGTTTCTTCTGCTTCCGCGGTTTTTACAAAAGCAAAGCTGGATCGGGAAGACGGAATATATGTATATGAAATAGAATTTTATGTCGGAAACTATGAATACGAATATGAGATAAATGCTGTTGACGGGAAAATAATGGATAAAAGCATTGAAGAAGATTAAAAATGGTTGTGAAAAGAACACCACCTGTTAAATGAATTTGTCAAGTAAAAGCAGCCCGTAAAACCCGGTTATTCAAACCCCTGTTCAATTCTATATTGAGCAGGGGTTTTGTAGTTGAGTTTGTAAGATAATCTTTCGCTGTTGAAGTGACGGATGCAGTTTTCAATGAACGAACCTATATAATCTTTTTCATGGGTATACCTTCTATTATACAGATTATATTCAAAGTTCTTATTTATCGCTTTGGCTTTCTAACCATAAGTTAAACAAAAGCGCATAAGTTTTATTTACCTATACGCTTTATATAAGTAGCTTCATACTTATGTTTTCCACTGAATGCAATCAGACAACTTGTAAAAAGCGTTAAAGTGCAATAGATACTTGATTTTGATCTTATGATTGTTGACCTCTTTTTTTATAGATATTTATATACTTGTTGGTAACTTCAACATGACACAAATTCATGATTTCCGCATTTCTTTTGTTCAGCTGCAATTCATATATTATAATCATACAGGTGGTCTATATATCGGACAGAGGGGGTATTGAAAAGCATAACAAATAATGATAAAATAGGTGAAACCATTTTACTCAATCAAGTAAAAAATTAATACAAATTTGGGGAGGGAAGATTTTTATGAAAAAAACATTTGCAGCCCTGATGATTATTACAATGATCATGTGCTTTATGCCTATGGCTGCCTTTGCAGGCACTGAGTATGAGGCAAGGATTGGGGAAATTTCATACGTAACGCTGGATGCTGCTGTTGAAGCCGCAGCGGATGGTGATACTATCGTTCTTTTAAAAGACTGTTCGACGGAAGGGTTTAATTTAACAAAAAGAATTACCATTGTAGGAGACCAACATAAAATCTCTTTCAATAAAAAGGGTATTGCGCTTTGGGGAAGCAGCCTGACTTTCGAAAACTGCAAAGTTGAAATGAATGGAATCGGTTCAACGCCGTATAGCGAATGGAGCTGGATGGCGATATGCGCAAGCAAAAACGCAACACTGACCCTCAACAATACAGACATGACTATGGATGGTGCAGATGCAGGAAACGCTCATGCAATTTATTTCTGTTCCAACAACAAACTCAACTTGAATAGCAGCAATTTGACAATTAAGAATTACCCTCAGGATGCACTGGAGTGGGACGGCGGAGATGGCGGGTACAATGTTAATATTTTAAACTCCACATTCATTTCCGACCACAACCGCTCCGGATTCACGGGCACTTTTTATGCCACTATTGCAAACAGTAAAGTGAATGTAATAAACAGCACAGGAAACGGCTCCAATGGTTCACACTTCATCATTACTGATGATTCCAAGGTAAACTTCAATGATAATGCTGCTCATGGCCTGTCAACGGGAATTCTTACTATAGATAATTCAACAGTAAACGCCATAGGAAACGGTGCCAACGGAATTCATGCTACGGGCAAAATGGTAATAAAGAATAATTCCAAGATAAGTGTGCGAAACAACGAATGTTCTATTTCCAGCCAATGGACCATACCGGGAGCTTTATATGTGGGAGGCGCAAATTCTTCCATCGATGAAACATGCGAGGTGGAAATCACCGATAATAAAGGTTCCGGAATTCTGGTCAAAGCCAATGCATCATTATATATGGAGACCGGCACTATAATCAGAAATACTGCTGAAAAGCTTGAAATGGGCGGCGGAATTAACAATAGCGGAAAGGTAACTCTTACCGATGAGGTGCAGCTGTATAACAACCATGCGGCAACTGCCGGCGATGACATATACAACGCAGAAGGTGCATCCATCACATTCGGACCAACAGGCTCAGATTGGAAACTGGATGGCACTCCTGACTGCACACATGATATTACCGGATGGTTCGATGATTCGGAAGGAAACCGCTGGAACGCCCATGGCGAAGAGCCTCTTCACATGGAAGAATTCTCTGTTAAAGAGCAAACAACTGTAACAGGACTTAAGGAACTGAAAGCGGCTCATGGATATTATACCGTAATCTATAGCGACGGGGTTGACGGTGAGATTGTCTTCTCTGACCAGGTAAACGGCGATCTTCCATATGGACAACTGACACCTGAGTTTAAAGGTGTACCGACGAGAGAAGGCTATGTGTTCAAGGGTTGGTCACCTGAGGTCTCAGAACGAGTAACCGGCAACGCATATTATACAGCCATATGGGAAAAGGCACCCGTAGTGCCGGAGACAGGAGATGCAGCACCGATGGCACCTCTCATGGGTCTTTTCATGCTGGCTGTCGCAGCATTAGCAGGAAAAGTTCTTTTGAAGAAAGGCTTAATTAAGAAATAAGGCTCGAAGAATTTTGGGTAATCAAGGGTTCTTGAGGTTTATCCAAAGTTTCCGGTGAGATACAACCGGGAGTGATGAAGATCCTGCAAAGGTTCGGATATTTTAAAGAATTAACAGGCAATCGGCATTTAGCCGGTTGCCTGTTTCAGTAAGTGAGATATTTAGCTCTATAATAAATGTTGGGGCAGTTGAAAAGCATTGCAGCTATCTCAGCATTTTTTAGTGCGCAAGAAATTGAGCATCAGCACAAACTTATGAGGTTTTACTATTTCCCGGAAGGGTTGTTTTGAAGAAAGTAAGCGCTTTCAGGCAATTTAAAAAGGCAAAAATGTTTAGTGCCGGCTTAAAAACCGGACAGTTGGCCAATTGAAAAAAATAACAAATAGTGCTAAAATATGTGATAACATTTTTACTCAATTAAGTAAAAAGTAATTACAGACAAAATTTTAGGAGGTGGAATTATATGAAAAAAACATTTGCAGTCCTTATGATCATAACAATGATCATGTGCTTTATGCCGGCGGTATCTTTCGGCGCAACGGCACAGGAAGATGACTGGGATGTTTCCCGGTCAAAAACAGCCACTGAGATGGATAGTGATTATACATCTCAGGTGACCCTTTCTTTACCAAGTGCAGAGGAACCACTTTCCTCTGACATTGTATTTGTTCTTGATACATCCGACTGCGTGGGTGAAACGATGGAAGAAATTATCGGTACTGTTGGTCAGCTTAAGGAAGCGCAAGAACAGACAGGCGCCGATATCAAAGTCGGTGTAGTTGTTTTTAAAGGAAGCGCACTTCCGATGTTTGGCGGAAAGCTTGTCAGTGTTGCATCTGCCAGCGAGGAGCTTGAAAAAATGGCCGAAGAAGTTGCAGCTTCCGGTAATAAAGAAGAAGTAGTATTAAAATATCTGAATGCAGATGATGATTTTATTAATAAAGGTTCAAATCTGCATTCCGGCCTGATGGCAGCAAAGCAGCTTCTTGATGCTGATACATCTGTTGTCGGAAGTCGTAAATATGTAGTTGCGGCAACAGACGGCATGACCTACTATTGGAACGATGCGCAAGGAAATGTATACGGCATTTACAGCAGTTCAAGAGCTAATGGCGAAGCCTATCCATCGCTTTTGTTCTACGGATGGCAAGAAGCGTATAATATTGGATCAGGATATTCTCTGTCAGAAGATATAAATGCCGGCAATTGGGACGAATATATTGCCGGAATAGAAGACAGGATGAACGATGATTATGTTGTTAACGTGCGTGAAGCAAAGGAAAAGTTTGCCACAAACTATAGCGGAGTAAGATTTTCGACCGTGGACGCACTTAGTGCTGCCGGTTATAAATATATCAGTAAAGCCGACGGCAAGCAATATGCTCACGGCCTTGAATATTCCGTAATTAAGTGTATGGATACATACGGGGAAATGATTTCTTCCGGATACAATTGCTATACCATTAATGTAAAATATGGAACAGATGCTTTCCCGGGTTTATTTACAGCTAAGCTAAATGAAATGGCCGGAATAAGCGAGCAAATTGATTTCAGCAAAATTAAAAATGACATTCTCTATACCGTCGGAGCCGGCTCATGGGTTGAAGATACCATCGGTGAGAAATTTGATTTTGTCAATAATGTCGACAAAGTGACACTTACTGTTAACGGACAGCAGCTTGCCAAGGCTCAAGAAGGCAACATCTATTATTTCGGAGATGCCGATGTGAACCCAAATAATTTCAGATTTAAACTGGAATATGTTCCGTCATCTGATTCATCTGCAGAAAAAATAATTTGGACAATAAATGAGAACGTTTCAAACTTTGCGCCGGTTCAGCTGACATATACGGTTAAACTTGTTAAGCCTGATGCAACTCCGGGCACCTATGGCGTTACTGATTTGAATGGTGATGGAATAGTTGACGGAACACAGACACAGGTTGATTCAGGCAAGGCTTTATATACTAATGAAAGTGCCATTCTGTACCCTGTAGACAGCAACGGAAACGCGAATTATTCTTCGATAGAATTCGGCAAGCCGTCAGTATCATATACAATTCAGGGTCAGGTTCCTGAAACAGGAGATACAGCAATGAACCATATTTTGCCATATTGCTTCCTGCTGATCCTTCTGGCAATGGCAGGAATTAAGCTTAAGTCCTTAAAGGAACAGAGAGGCTGAATTTTTCGGAGAAATTAAAAGAAAAATTAACAGGCAATCGGCATTTAGTCGGTTGCCTGTTTCAGTAAGTGAGATATTTAGATATTTCCTTAATTCAAGTCTCTTGATAGCCTTATTATATGACCCTCTCTTCATATCGTTATTAAAACATACTTCACGCCATGGCCCGGATAACACAGCCATTGCTTTCATGTCATTGGACACTCTGTTTAGCGATTCCATTGGACCGTCAGGCAGACACCTTAGGACAACCCGGCCGCACCCGAGGATGAATTGGGCAATAATTTATTTAAGCATAATTTTATGGGTACATGCTGAGATTGTCTTCATCCAGAATTACGGCAGCGGTATCTATGCCAAAACAAGTTTTCAGGCCATCTGTAATAGCCTGTGCCACTTCTTCAGCGGTTTCCTCCGGCAGCTCCCCGAGAATTTCCGAAACAAAAATAACATTTTTGCTGTCATCTGTAAGGAGTGCATGTTTTGACTGTTTGTAAACATAATGACGGGTGATTATCTTATCTCCGTCTGCATAGCTTACCTCACCGGCAGGAATGGGTATGCTTTCGTCACTGTCCAAAGCAGTGAACGTGTCACCGACTTTTGAAAAACGAAGCCACATATCGTTTTCCAGCCGGTCAACATCATAGGCACCTGCCGTAACAAGATACTTCAGGGAAATCGCATTGTAAAAATCCACCATCGGACTGATGTGAAAAGGTTCTCCTCCCTTGCCCGCACGGCGCACCATAGCTTCTATTGAACTTGGGAATTGCTTGCGATTTGCACCCACAGCCTTCATCCTTTCACCCCATGGTTTAATGTATGGATGTGACTGTGCATTGCCATATTTTTTAGCTGCAGCGCCAGCAGTCTGCCAGGCCTTGCTGAGCATGTCCGCTATTTTTTCTGTATCAGCCTCGCCGATGTTTTCTGCATATACAGCTATAACTTTCATGCCCGGAAAGTACTTAAAAATCTCTTTTTCAATATGGAAATTCAAAAGACCACCCTCTCTGGATTATCCTTGCAGCAGCATGTCCTGCAATTCACACTTTTGTAAAGTAAACGGTGTAACTCCTTTGCGGAGTTACACCATGCTTTACTTAAAAACTTTCTTATCCGGCTCTACCAAGCAGGTTGCCTTTCTTATATTTGTGGTTACAGTAATTTGCTTGTATTTTTCCAGATTCCCATTCTTTCAGCTTCTTTAATGAGATCATCTCTGAAGTCCGGATGTGCAATTCCTATGAGAAGTTCTGCTCTTTCCCATGTTGTCTTGCCTTTCAGGTCTGCGGCACCATACTCTGTAACAATGTAGTTGGTTGCCATTCTTGGTGTAGTAACTATGGATCCCGGAGCCAGTCCCGGTGAAATAAGGGATTCAACTTCTCCTTTGGAGTTTACTCTTGTTGATGGTGTGCACAGAAAGCTCTGTCCTCCTGTAGACTGGAAAGCTCCCAGCACGAAATCCAGCTGACCGCCTGTTCCGCTTATCTGCTGGTGTCCTGCTGACTCAGAACATACCTGTCCATAAAGGTCTACCTGTATGCAGCTGTTAACTGAAACAAAGTTTTCTATCTTAGCTATAGTTTCAATGAGGTTTACATAATCTACAGGTGCGCTGCAGCAGATAGGGTTGTCATCAATAAAGTCGTACAGGCGCTTGCTTCCTCCTGCAAAGGTATATACCGCTTTGCCCTTGTCGATAGGCTTGTTTCCCGTGAGTTTTCCGGCATCAAACAGGTCAACATACGCGTCCGTCAGCATTTCCGTATGAGCATTTATATTTCTAAGATCGGAGTCTGCAATCATCTGTCCAATGCACAGAGGCAGGCTTCCTATACCAAGCTGCAGTGTGCTGTGGCTCTTTATTCTCTCAACTACATGAGCTGCTATCTTCTTATCAATCTCAGAAGGTTCCTTTGCAGGAAGTTCTGCCAGCGGTGTATTGCTGCCTTCCACTACATAGTCTATTCCGTAAAGGTTAAGCTGTGTCTGATAGCCGTGGGCTATAGGCATGTTCTCGTTTACTTCGACGATGACTTTCTTTGCGGATTTAATTACTCCCCACATGTCTGCCACCTGAGGCCCCAGGTTAAAATTGCCGTGCTCATCCATAGGAGCAACCTGGAACATGGCAATGTCGAGCTCGTTATTATTGTTGGTCCACAGGAATGGCAGCTCACAGAACAGCATAGGAATGTACCAGCAGCGTCCTTCTTTTGACATTGCACGGTCATGACTGTTAAAGTGGGCCGATGCAAATCTTACCTGATCATTGCTTGTGGTTGCCAAATATGTTTCAAAAGGTTTTTCGCGAATTGAAACAGTACTGATTACGGTTATGTCTTTAAGTTCATCTGCACGTTTTGCGATTGCTTTGTCGATATCAACGATGGCACCGCAGCCTGTACCGAAATGCAGCCGATCCCCCGGTTTAACCATTGCTGCCGCCTCATCGGCGGTAATAAGCTTCTTTTTGTACTCTTCTTGTAATCTTGATACTTTATACATCTTTTTCTCCTAACAAGGTTTATTTTGTTACCTTTTTAACAATACGTTCTATATTATACAAT
>DCJK01000038.1:239-79037 GCA_002320005.1 Firmicutes bacterium UBA1702 | reverse complement strand
CAAAAATATATAATGTTATTATTAGAAAAACTTATATATAATATTGACAACTCCATGAGACAAACATTAAAATCAGAATAAAGGAAAGAGAGGAGGAGGCACTATGCAAAGATACCTTGCACTGCAGAAAATTGTTGAAATGGGTAGTTTTTCAAAGGCTGCCGAGTTTCTGGGATATACTCAGTCCGGAATAAGCCAGATGATAGCTTCTCTGGAAAAAGAACTTTCCATAAAGCTGCTGAGCCGGTCCAGAAGCGGAGCAGTGCTGACCCATGAAGGAAGCGAGCTTTATCCATACATAGAGCAGATGATTTACAGGTATTTTGCCATGGAAGAGAAAGCCAAAGATATCAAAGGTCTGGATACAGGAATAATAAGGATGGGTGCCATGAGCAGTATCACGGCCCATTGGATGCCTTCTTTACTGAAAGAATTCAATGAGAAATATCCTAAAGTGGAGTTTGTAATAAATCAGGGCGATTACAGTCTTATTCAGGAATGGATTAAGACAGGAGCGGTAGATTTTGGATTTATGACACCGTCAGTAGCATCCGGGCTTGAAATTACGGCACAGAAGGAAGGGGCGCTTCTGGCAGTTCTTCCTCAAAACCATCCTCTTGCGCAGATGGATGTGGTTCCTATGGAATTACTGGCAAAAGAGCCGTATATACTTGTAAAAGAAGGCCATTATCATGAGTCCATGGAAGCTTTTGAGGCCATAGGGGCTGTACCGGATGTAAGGTATACCGTTCATGATGACTATGCCATAATGACCATGGTGGAAGCCGGTCTGGGTGTGAGCATACTGGCAGAACTGATACTCCAAAGGACCAATTACAACATAGCCATACGGCCTCTGGATCCGCCGCTTAAGAGGACTCTGGCAATATGTTATAAGGATAAAGACAGCCTTCCTGTAGCCAGCAGGAGATTTATACAGCTGGTAAAAAGGAGGCTTGACGAATTGCCTTAAATAAAAGACTATGATATAATTATAACGATTGATATTGATTGATATATTGTAAAGGAGATTAAAACAATGAAAAGAGTCGATTTAATCGGAGTACAGATGGACATGGGAGCCGGCACTCGCGGTGTTAATATGGGTCCTGCAGCAATCAGGTATGCCGGTGTGGTTGACGGTATACGCAAACTGGGTATGGAATGCCGGGACAAGGGTGATCTCATTCCTATGGCTGAGGGCAAAACCTGTGACAGCATGAGATGCTATGAACAGGTTCACGACATCAATGAAAAACTGTACCATGAGGTGACCAAGACCCTGGAAGAGGGAGCTTTTCCTATCGTCCTGGGAGGAGACCACAGCATAGCAGCCGGAAGCATTTCAGCTACGGCAAAGCATTACAAAAATATCGGAATTATCTGGGTGGATGCTCATGGTGACTGGAACGATCCTGAATCATCTCCGTCAGGCAATATGCATGGAATGCCGTTTTCTGCAGTATGCGGCGCAGGCCCTGACATAATGGTGGACTTCGGACAGGAGCCGGTATTTGCAGACACAAAGAACTGTGTTCAGATTGCGGCAAGAGACGTTGATGAACTTGAGAGAATCCGAATGAAAGAACACGGAGTTACAGTGTTTTCTATAGCAGACATTGACAGAATGGGAATGCCTGCGGTAATTGATGAAGCTATAAAAATCGCTTCAGATGGAACTGAAGGCATTCACGTAAGTTTCGACATAGACTCTATAACTCCTGAATCGGCGCCGGGAACAGGCACTATTGTACATAGCGGGCTTACACTCAGAGAAGCTTTCTACCTGGTTGAGACACTGTACACTTCAGGCAAGGTGCTTGCTTTCGATATGGTTGAGGTAAATCCGATGCTGGACATCAAAAACAAGACCGGAGAACTGGCAATGGAACTGATCCTTTCAATGCTGGGCAAGGTTGTATACTGATTTCAGATATTTAAACAGCAGATCCAAAGCCGACACTCCTATAAAGCGCGCGGCTTTGGATTTTTTGTATTACTGAGGTGCTGCTATGAACATGGATATGATGAAAACGGAAGGAACACTGTACAGACCTCCTCTGGAGGCAAAAACCTTTCTCCTGCAGGTGACAGCAGGATGCACGCATAACAAGTGCAGATTCTGTAATATGTACCGCGACAAAAGCTTCCATATGATAGATGAAGATATCGTAAGGTACAATCTCCGGGAAGGGAAAAGGGTGGCTGATATATATCAGAGACCTGTACAAAGAATATTTCTTATGGACGGGGATGTTTTTTCTCTTTCCGCCGACAGACTGGAAGAAAAGGTTAAACTCATACGGCAGTATATGCCTCAGATAGAGACTTTCACAATGTACGCAGCCGTAAGAAGCATTCAGACCAAGACTGATGATGAACTTCTGAAACTGAGAGCTCTGGGTGTGAATGATCTGTATATCGGCTATGAGACAGGCCTGGATGATGTATTGAGTAAAATGAACAAAGGAAGTGATCTTGCCGACAGCATTACTCAGGCCGAAAGGCTTAATCGTGCCGGAATAAACCATAATGCTCTAATGATACTTGGACTTGCCGGAAAAGGCAGAGGTGCAGAGAGCGGGGAAGCAGCTGCAAAGCTGATTAACAGGATCAAGCCTAAGGTGACGAGACTTACAACGCTTTCCGTATTTCCGGGAAGCGACCTTGAAAAAGATGTTAAAGAGGGCAGATTTGAAGAGGCCGGTGAAAAAGAAATTCTTACAGAGGAAAAAATAATTCTGGAGAATGTGATATTGGACGATATGTATCTGTGGGCCAGCCACGTTCTCAACTCCACTCCTCTTGCGGGATACATGGGAAAAGACAGGGACAGGATGATAAAAAGTATCGAAGAAGATATTGAAGATATGGATGAGGAACTTTTCAGAAAGACCTTCCGGCGACAGCACCTGTAGCTTATAACAAGATGCTTCCGGGTATGGCTGTCAAGGACTTCTGCCAGATGGCTGTGGACAAGAAGGGCGTACTGCTTCTTCCTGCTGATATTTACGGCATTGAGGGACAATATTTCAGAATGGGCTACGGACGCAAGGGCGTTCCCGAAGCTCTGGAAAAATTCGAAGAGTTCCTGATTGAAAACGGATTTGCAAAATAGCAACAAGGTAAAGAGGTGTAAACGATGAAAATTACAATCATAAGCGGAAGTCCCCACAAAGAGGGTACCTCTGCAGTTCTGGTAAATGAGTTCATAAAGGGTGCTGAATCGCAGGGACACAGCATTTACCGTTTTGATGCGGCTTTTCGCAATGTAAACCCATGCATGGCATGTGAGACATGCCTCGAGAACGGAGGAAACTGTGTTCGGAATGACGATATAGAAGAGCTCTGCGACAATATCATTGATTCTGATGCGGTTGTATTTGCTTCACCTGTTTATTACAATGATATATGCGGACAGCTGAAGATAGTTATCGACAGGTTCTTTGCAAAGGATGAGAGAATGAAAGGACCCAAAAAGACAGCACTGCTTCTGTCTATGGGTGATGATACCATGGATACAATAAAGGGAATTGTGTATAACTTCAAAGCAATGGCAGGATATTTCGGATGGGAGCCGGCTGGTTTGGTTGCGGCTCTTGGATGCTCAACAGCCGAAGATGTCAAGAAGACTGAGTTCCCTGCCAGAGCCCGCGAACTTGGAAAAGAGGTGGGAAAATGAAGACATTACTGCTGAGCATGGATGACGTGGGACGCACCTTGTCCATGAAAGAGGTCATAGAAGCTGTGAAAGAAGGCTATGTTGCATTTCAGAAAGGAAAGGTTCAGCAGCCTGACATAGTGTCTATGGAAATGCCTCATAACAATGGGGAGACAGACATTAAATCCTGTTACAATGCTCTTAACGAAAGCGTTTCCGTAAAGGTGGCTTCAGGCTTTTATGATAACGGAAAAGAAAATGATCTGCCTACTATGATAGGGCTTATTGAAATTTTCGACGGAAAGACAGGTGCACCTCTGTGCGTTATGGACGGCAGCCTTATAACGGGAATCAGAACAGGAGCAGCAGGAGCGATTTCATCGGAACTGCTCTCACGAAAGGATTCAAAGACTGTAGCCGTAATAGGCGGCGGAGGACAGGCCAGAATGCAGATTTACGGACTGTGCCAGGTAAGAGACATACAGACCGTTAAGGTCTTCAGTCCGTATCCGGAAGAACTGCCTCAGTATAAAGCAGATGTAGAAAAAGAAACCGGAGTGAAGGTTATAATCTGTCAGACTGTTGAAGAAGCCATGGAAGATGCGGACATAGCCATCTCCACCACACCGTCCAAGGATTTTCTGGTGCCGGCAGAGCTTGTAAAACCCGGTATGCACATAGTAGCCGTAGGTGCTGATATGGACGGAAAGAATGAATGGGATCCCGAAATCTTTGCCGGAGCGAAGATTGTCAATGACAGTATTGCTCAATGTATAAGCAGAGGCGAAACCCGAAATCCGCTTATGGCTGGTGTGATAAAGCAGGAAGATATATATTGTGAAATCGGTCAGCTCCTTACAGGAGAAAAGGCTGGACGCGAAAGCTATGAGGAAATAACCATCTTTGATACTACGGGAATGGGAATTCAGGACAATGTGACTGCCATGAAGGTATATGAGACGGCCAGAGATAAAGGCAGGGGAACTTATTTTGAATTCTTAAAAGGAGAAGCTTAAAACCAGGAGCAATGCCGTAAGAATTTCTTATGCTTACGCTGATCTGCCGGATCGTGAAAAAGGCCTCAGGATACTGGCTGACATAGTGGAAAGCTGCAGCTGAACTCTATATGAAAAAGATATGGAAAATTCCCGATGAGTTGGATGAAAGTCCATCCTTCGGGAATTTTTGACTTTGAACAAGAACAGAACATCTGTTTGCACAGCTATAAAAGGTGTGGTATAATAGGAGCATAATTATCCGCAAGGGTAAGGTGATAAGGAGGGTTACAGTGGACAGATTTATACTTCATTCCGAATATGCCCCTACCGGTGATCAGCCTCAGGCCATAGAAAGGCTGGCAGACAGCATACTGGCTGGTAACAGAGCGCAGACTCTCATGGGAGTTACCGGATCCGGCAAAACCTTCACCATGGCCAACATAATCGAGAAAGTACAGAAGCCTACGCTTATAATCAGTCACAACAAGACTCTGGCCGCACAGCTTCACGGTGAATTCAAGGAGTTTTTCCCGGAGAACGCGGTGGAATACTTCGTGTCCTACTATGATTACTATCAGCCGGAGGCTTATGTACCGTCCACTGACACATATATCGAAAAGGATTCGCAGATAAACGACGAGATTGACAAGCTGAGGCACTCAGCCACCGCCTCACTGGCAGAACGGCGTGACGTAATAATTGTGGCCAGCGTTTCGTGCATATATGGTCTGGGAAGTCCTTTTGACTATGAAAATCAGATGCTCTCCCTGCGTCCCGGCATGGAAAAGAGCCGCAGAGAGATTCTGCGGAAACTGGTTGACATCCAGTATACCCGAAACGATATGGCTTTCGAGCGGGGAACTTTCAGGGTAAGAGGTGATACTATAGACATATACCCGGCCGGCTCGGAGTCTGCGGTAAGAGTGGAACTCTTCGGAGACGAAATAGACACCATCAGGGAGATGAATCCGGTAACGGGAGAAATTACAGGCGCAAGAGATCATATCGCCATATATCCAGCGTCCCATTATGTCACTTCACCGGAGAAGATGGAAGAAGCGCTGAAGACCATAGATATGGAGCTGATAGAACGCGTTGAATGGTTCAAGGCCAGAGGCAAGCTCTTGGAAGCACAGCGCATAGAGCAGCGTACGCGCTATGATCTGGAAATGCTAAGAGAAGTAGGCAGCTGCAAAGGAATAGAAAACTATTCCAGACATCTCAACGGTCTTCCTCCGGGAACCAGACCGTATACTCTTATCGACTATTTTCCTAAAGACTTTCTCATCATGATAGACGAATCTCATGTCATGCTGCCGCAGCTGCGTGCAATGTACGAAGGAGACCGGTCAAGAAAGTCCTCCCTTGTGGAATACGGATTCAGACTTCCTTCTGCCCTGGACAACAGACCTCTCAAATTTGATGAGTTCAACGGGCTTGTAAACCAGATAATGTTTGTAAGCGCCACTCCGGCAGCCTACGAAAGGGAACAGTCCGGAGGAATAACAGCAGAGCAGATCATCAGGCCTACAGGGCTTCTTGATCCTCCTATTGAGGTTCAGCCTACGGAAGGACAGATAGATCATCTCATCGGGGAAATCAAACAGGTAACCGAAAGAGGAGAAAGAGTTTTCATAACCACCCTCACAAAGAAAATGGCCGAAAGCCTTACGGATTACCTTAAGGGTGTAAATATAAGGGTGAGATACCTCCATTCAGAAATAGACACTCTGGAGAGAATGGAAATTATCCGGGATCTGAGAATGGGAGTGTTTGACGTGCTGGTAGGCATCAACCTGCTGAGAGAGGGTCTCGACATTCCGGAGGTTTCTCTGGTAGCGATTCTGGATGCCGACAAAGAGGGATTTCTGCGTACAGAAACATCCCTTATCCAGACCATAGGAAGGGCAGCCAGAAACGTAAACGGAAAGGTAATAATGTATGCCGACAATATAAGCAAGGCTATGGCAGCAGCCATAGGCGAGACTGAAAGACGAAGAAAAATTCAGCAGGAATATAACGAGAAACATGGAATAACACCTAAGTCCGTGAGCAAGTCCATCAGGGACGTTATTGAAGCGACCCACGTGGCGGAAGAAGAGGAAAGCTATAAAAACAAGAAAGCTTCCGAAATGACAAAGAAGGAACTTTCCGAATATATAAGAAAGCTGGAAACCGAAATGAAGCAGGCCGCCAAAGATCTGCAGTTCGAAAGAGCCGCAAGCCTGCGAGACAAGATTTTCGAGTACAAAACCAGGCTGTAAAGAGAGGAAACAACTAAAATGGCGAAAGATATAATCATCAAAGGAGCCAACGAAAACAATCTTAAAAATCTTACGGTAACCATTCCCAGAGATAAATTTGTGGTATTTACAGGACTTTCGGGTTCGGGTAAATCGTCACTGGCCTTTGACACCATATACGCAGAAGGACAGCGCAGATACATGGAAAGCCTTTCATCTTATGCGCGCCAGTTCCTGGGTCAGATGGAAAAACCGGATGTGGAGTATATAGAAGGTTTGTCTCCGGCTATTTCCATAGACCAGAAGACTACAAACAAGAACCCCCGATCAACTGTGGGAACCGTGACAGAGATACATGATTACCTCAGACTTCTGTACGCCAGAATAGGCCATCCTCACTGCCCGGTATGCGGTAAGCCCATAACCAGCCAGTCAGTGGATCAGATGGTGGATACCATAATGGATTTTCCGGAAGGAACAAAACTTATTATACTTGCTCCCGTGGTAAGGGGACGCAAGGGGGAACATGAAAAAATTCTGGAAAGAATCCGAAAAGAGGGCTTCAGCCGTGTTAAAATAGACGGTGAAATAAGACTGATAAACGAAGAAGAAATAAAGCTTGAAAAAACTTTCAAACACAACATAGAAATAGTTGTGGACAGAATCGTGGTGAAGAAGGGACAGGAAGGCAGAATCGCAGAAGCCTGCGAACTGGCCATGAGCCACGGAGATGGACTGGTCAATGTAGAAGGGGATTTTTATGATCATCATTATGAAAAGACCTTCAGCAGCAAACTGGCCTGCCCTGATCACGGAGTAAGCATAGAGGAACTTGAGCCGAGAATGTTTTCCTTCAATGCACCTTTCGGCGCATGCCCTACATGCAGCGGCATAGGATATACCCAGAAACTTAACCCGGCAAAGCTTGTCAATGAGGAGCTGAGCATACCGGGCGGAGCTCTGGCTCTGGTGTTTGGCTCTATGGAATTCAGTGGGTTCTATCGTCAGATGGTCAATGCTCTGGCGGAGGATCACGGTGTAGACATAAGAAAACCTCTCAAGGAGCTGCCGGAGGCCTTCCGCAAAGAACTTATGTATGGAACAGGGGATCGTCATCTGCAGTACTATTATGTCAGCAATAATACAGGTAACAAGACTCTGATAGACAGACCTTTTGAAGGCGTGGTCAATAACATAGAACGTCGGTACAGGGAAACCTCTTCGGAATATTTCAAAAATAAGATGACCGAGTATATGACAATTTCGCTGTGCCCTGACTGCGGCGGAAAGAGATTCAAGCCGGAGATTCTGGCAGTTACGGTAGGCGGGATAAATATAGCTGAATTTTCCGACATGTCGGTGAGGGACGCTCTTGCCTTTACCGAGTCTCTGCAGCTGACGGAAAAAGAACAGAAGATAGCTTACCAGATACTCAAGGAAATAAAAGCAAGACTCAAATTTCTAATAGATGTGGGACTGGATTACCTGACTCTCAGCCGTGCAGCCTCTACCCTTTCGGGCGGTGAATCCCAGAGGATCCGATTGGCGACACAGATAGGTTCCAGCCTGGTAGGAGTTCTGTATATACTGGATGAGCCCAGCATAGGTCTTCACCAGAAGGATAACGAAAAACTTCTGGCAACCCTGCGACACCTTACCGACATAGGCAACACCCTTGTGGTGGTTGAGCATGATGAGGACACCATGTATGCGGCCGATCATATTGTGGATATAGGTCCCGGGGCAGGAATCAACGGCGGGCAGCTGGTAGTTCAGGGTACTGTGGAAGATGTAAAGGCATGCGAGGAATCCATAACGGGTCAGTATCTTTCAGGCAGAAAAAAGATTGAAGTGCCGGCATCACGCAGAGAGGGAAGCGGCAAATCACTGATTGTAAAAGGTGCAAGGCAGAACAATCTGAAAAATATAGATGTGGAGTTTCCGCTGGGAAAGCTGGTATGTGTCACAGGAGTTTCAGGCTCCGGAAAGAGCAGCCTTGTAAACGAGATTCTTCACAAAGGTGTTTCAAAGATTACTAACAGAACAACGGATGAACCGGGTCTCCACCGAGAGATCCTGGGAATAGAGAATATAGATAAGGTCATAGACATAGATCAGTCGCCGATAGGAAAAACTCCAAGATCCAATCCTGCCACATATACGGGAATGTTTACTGCCATCAGAGATCTCTTTGCAGGACTTCCGGAGGCCAAAATGCGCGGATACAGCAAAGGAAGATTCAGCTTTAATGTAAAAGGCGGACGTTGCGAAGCATGCAGCGGAGATGGTATAATAAAAATTGAAATGCATTTTCTGCCGGATGTATATGTGCCGTGCGAGGTATGTAAGGGACGCCGATACAACAGAGAAACTCTGGAAGTTAAATATAAAGGCAAGAATATCTTTGATGTGCTTGACATGAGCGTTACAGAAGCGGTAGAATTCTTTCAGAATCTGCCGAGCATATCAAGACCTCTTAAAACACTGGAGGAGGTAGGCCTCGGATATATAAAACTGGGACAGCCCTCAACTCAGCTTTCAGGCGGAGAGGCTCAGAGAGTTAAGCTTGCAACAGAACTGTGCAAGCGCAGTACAGGAAAAACTCTGTATATATTGGACGAGCCTACCACGGGTCTGCACTTTGCGGATGTGGACAAGCTGATTTCGGTTCTGGACAAGCTGGTAGATGCAGGAAATACAGTAGTGGTTATAGAACATAACCTGGATGTCATAAAACGTGCCGACCATATCATAGACCTGGGACCCGACGGCGGGGACAGAGGCGGCAGGATTGTGACAATGGGAACCCCTGAAGAAGTGGCTCAATGTGCAGAATCCTACACAGGACAATTTCTTAAGCGGCTCCTATAATTAAGACAACGGAGGAAATCCAAATGGAACACAAAATGAATCTGACCATGCTGACGGACTTTTATGAACTCACCATGGCCAACGGCTATTTTGAAACGGGCATGGCAGATGACATCGCTTACTTTGATATGTTTTTCAGACGAGTGCCTGACGGTGGCGGTTATGCAATAATGGCCGGAGTGGAGCAGATGGTCGACTATCTCAAAAAACTTAAATTCACCGATGAGGATATTGAATTTTTGAGAAGCAAGCAGATATTCTGTGAAGATTTTTTAGAATATCTGCGCAATTTCAAGTTTTCATGTGATGTGTGGGCAGTACCGGAGGGAACACCTATATTCCCTCATGAACCTATAGTTACGGTAAGGGGACCTGTTATGCAGGCTCAGTTTGTCGAAACTATGATTCTGCTTACTATAAATCATCAGAGTCTTATTGCCACCAAGGCAAACCGTATAGTCAGGGCTGCAAAGGGCAGAAGCGTAATGGAGTTCGGAACAAGAAGAGCTCACGGAGCAGATGCTGCCATTTACGGAGCGAGAGCCGCATATATCGGAGGATGCGCCGGCACAGCATGTGCCATTGCAGACAGAGATTATGGCATCAAGGCCCTGGGAACCATGGCTCACAGCTGGGTTCAGATGTATCCTGATGAATATTCGGCCTTCAAAAAATATGCCGAAATATACCCGGATAACTGCACTTTGCTGGTAGATACATATAATGTTCTCAAGTCGGGAGTGCCGGCGGCTATCCGTGTATTTAAAGAGATGAAGCCGCGCAAGATGGGAATCCGAATTGACTCGGGAGATGTAACTTATCTGACCAAAAAGTCTCGTCAGATGCTGGATGAAGCAGGTCTGCAGGACTGCCAGATAGTTGTCTCCAACTCTCTTGACGAATACATAATCAGAGATGTAATCCTAGAAGGCGCCTGCATTGATTCCTTCGGAGTGGGCGAAAGATTGATCACAGCCAAATCTGAACCGGTATTCGGCGGAGTATATAAGCTTGTTGCACTGGAAACAGACGGCAAACTCATACCGAAAATCAAGATCTCCGAAAACGTGGAAAAGATAACCAATCCGGGATTCAAACATGTCTACAGGCTTTACGACAAGAAAACCGGCAAAGCCAGAGGAGATGTAATAACTCTGGCTGACGAAAAGGTTCCTGAACTGGAGGAATATGAGATTTTCGATCCTAATGCTGTATGGAAACGCACAAAGATAAGAGATTATTATGTGCGCGATCTGAGAGTTCAACTTTTTGACAAGGGTCGCTGTGTATACGAAAGCCCTTCTGTAGATGAAATTAAGGATTACTGTCAGCAGCAGATGGAAACTCTCTGGGATGAGACTCTCCGCTTTGAGAACCCGCAGACCTATTATGTGGACCTCTCACAGAAGCTCTGGGATACGAAAAACCAGCTTCTTTCGGAATTTGCAAGAAAATAGTGCCAATATTAAGAATTTGTTAAGGTAATGTATTCAGTGATGTGTTATAATGATTCCAAAATCAGCTGAAATGCAAGACTGAACAGGAAAGGCAAGAGATGAGAAGCATATACATATTACTGACAAAAAGCACCACCATATGCTCGAAAGTAGTTTATATGGCTACAAGAAGCGAATTTACTCATGCTGCAATTTCGTTAAACGGAAATTTTGATGAGCTTTATACTTTCTCTCGTAAATATAAGCGTATCATTCTGCCTGCGGGATTCGTAACAGAAAGCATTTTTGAAGGAATAATGGGCGATTCGGACAACATGGACTGCGCCGTTTACGAAGTACGCACAAGCAAAAGCTGCTACCGCAAACTCGAGAGAATTCTCAGCCATATGGAAAACAACAAAGACAAATACAGATACAGTATCATGGGACTTCCTATGTGTCATTTTAATAAGAAATATGACCGCAAGGGAAAAATGTTCTGCTCTCAATTTGTTTATTATGCTCTCAGCAAATCCGGAGCAGTGCGCAAAGATGCCGAGCCATGTCTCGTAAAGCCTATGGATCTGTCCAGGCTGCCCGAAGCTAAAGAAATTTTCAGAGGCAACATAAAAGATCTAAGAAGCGGATGTCTGAATCAGAGCATCGCTGCAGTACAATAGAAAAAATACAAAACTAAAACTCCCGAAGACGGTTTTCACCGGATTCGGGAGTTTTTCAATGGACTTGGGTCCGGTCTACAAAACGCCGGAGCAGTTAAGTACATTTTTAATCTTGTGCTGAACCATAGCCTTTATTGCATCTCTTCCAGCTCCAAGGTACTTGCGCGGATCGAATTCAGCAGGATTTTCCATGAGGAACTTTCTGACTTCTGCAGTAAGAGCCAGTCTCAGGTCTGTATCGATGTTGACCTTACATATGCCGTATCTGGTTGCCTCGCGTATCATTTCTTCCGGAACGCCCTGAGCTCCCGGGATATCACCTCCGTAGGAATTGCACTTGTCTACAAATTCTTTGAGAACCGTTGATGCACCGTGGAGGACCAGTGGTGTATCAGGGATAAGACTGTGTATGGTTTTGAGTCTTTCAAAATCGAGATAAGGATCGCCTTTGAATTTATAAGCGCCATGGCTGGTTCCGATGGCAATTGCAAGAGAATCTACACCTGTTTTTTCAACGAATTCTGCAGCTTCCTCCGGAACTGTAAAGGTAGCAGAACGTGCGTCGACTTTAACATTGTCTTCTACGCCGGCAAGCTTTCCCAGTTCAGCTTCAACCACTACCCCGTGGGCATGAGCGTATTCAACCACCTCTCTGGTGATTCTGATATTCTCTTCGAAAGGATGTTTTGAGCCATCGATCATTACTGATGTAAAACCGTCATCCACACATTTTTTACAGATATCAAAATCTTCGCCATGGTCCAGATGAAGGGCGATGTCAAGACCCGTGTCCTGAATTGCAGCTTCCACCAGTTTTGTCAGGTAAGCGGGTTTTGCGTACTTGCGGGCGCCGGCTGAAACCTGCAGAATAAGAGGAGCGCGTTCCTCTTTTGCGGCTTCCACGATGCCCTGGATTATTTCCATATTATTTACATTAAAAGCGCCGATGGCATAATCGGACGTAAGGGCTTTTGCGAACATTTCCTTTGTGGTTACTAATGCCATTTTTTACCTCCCACATTTTTTGATGATTTTTAATAATGACATTATACACCAATAAAGAGAATATTAAAAGATATCATTTTCACTTTGCTCTTTCTGACCGAAACCCAGAGCGGAGACTATAGGGGCTACCGTGTCTATTATGTTGCTCAGATCAGGCATTGTTCTGCTGAAAAGCTCCTCGGGAGCAGGAAGCTCAGGCGGCTGGGGAGGATTGAGAGCCATTTGCCCAAGGTTATCAAAACGGTTCATTATATCCGTCATTCTGTGGAAGTCTCTCAGAAGCCCGTGAATTTCCGGAGTTCTGAAAATCTCTCCGCCGTGGTGAGGCGCAGTGTCTGTATTTCTCGATGCAAGTGCCAGAACCAGTGCAGCTATTCCTATTACTTCTGTATTTCCGGCCATATGTATTCTACCTCCTCGTCTTTATCTTTTATAATATGAAATTCCCGGAGCTGCGGTGCATAGACTATATAAGAAAGTATAGGCAGGAGGTATTCAATGGAAGTAAATGATAAAACCATAGGAGAAATTGCAAGACAGCTGGGAATCTCAGGAGGAGGGAAAGCCGGCAGCGGGATTGCCGATAAATGGGCGTCCAAAAGTGATGCAGAGCTGGAGCGGGAACTGATGAAGCTTAAGAAACAGCTGGAAGCCAACAACATTTCCAAAGAAAAACAGATGTCTATCCTGAGAAGTATAGCACCGATGCTGGATTCAAAACAGCGAGAACGCCTTAAAAAAGTTGCAGAGATTCTCAGCAGATAAAAACAAAAGCCGATAAGATTCAAAACTTATCGGCTTTGATTTTGTAGGTAATTGTGAGGCTGACTATCAGCTCCAGTTAATAATTCTTACTATTTCCGCTTTTGTAAGACCTTTCTCGAAGGTGAAAGTGCCTGCCTTTACATTCTGGTGATCAAGTCCTGCGGTATTGCATAATGACTGATATTCTTCATAATCTTTAAAAATCCCGGCATCAATGAGACACTGGATAGCTTCGGATGCACTGGCTCCTTTTACCTGAACTTCCACATCACCGGTAAGAACTCCGTCTTCCCATACGGCAGAAGAATTATCGGTGTCGGCGTCAGTGTCGTCAGGAATATCAACAGGGATATCTATCGGCTCTTCGACAGAGGTGTCATCGGTTCCTATAATCTCCTTTGGATACTCCATAATGGCATGAAGACGCCACACAACAAGCAGAGCTGCAACGATTAAAATCAGCAGCGCCGCAATAATATCGCTTTTGTCATATATAAAATCTTTAAAACTTTTCATAATCTCCTCCTGCTCCTGTACACTTACATTTTAACAGATTAACACTTTTTTCTCAAGGTGTTTTGGTGTATAATATGTGATATGATAAAATTAACAATAGGGGAAAATCAAGGAAATCAGCGGCTTGACAGGTTCCTTAAGAAATATTTTGCAAAAGCACCGCTGAGCCGGATATACCGGCTTATACGAAAAGACGTCAAGGTTAACGGAAAGCGCAGGAACCCCGAAACCATCGTCATGCAGGGGGATGAACTTACGATATACATTTCGCCGGAAGAGGCGGAGCTTCTTAAGCGACCTGTAAGGCAGATAAAGGCAAAGAGGCAGTTTGGAATTATTTATGAGGACGATAATATTCTTATCGTTTCCAAACCTTTCGGTCTGCTGACTCACGGTGACAGCCGGGAGAAAAAGAATCATCTGGCTAATCAGGTTCTGGATTATCTGATCACAACAGATCGATATGATCCGGGATGTAATGCCACCTTTGCACCTGCTCCGGCCAACAGGATAGACCGTAACACTACCGGGCTGGTTATTTTCGGAAAGAATGCAGAAGCTCTCAAAGAGCTTAACGCCATGATCAGAATGCGGGGGAGCATCGGTAAAATATACATGACAATAGTTTCAGGTCAGATCAGGGAGTCGATGCATCTGCAGGGAAGCATGACTAAGGACGAGGTGCGAAACCGGGTATCCGTGTCGCCGCTTCAGGAACAGGGCAAAGACATGGAGACCATAATAACGCCCATAGAGATAAGCAGGCAGAAGGGACTTTTTACACTGGTTGAAGCTGAAATTCTTACGGGAAGGACGCATCAGATAAGAGCGCAGCTGGCTGCGGCGGGGCATCCTATAATCGGAGATTCAAAATACGGCAAGCCGACTGTCAATGCAGCAGTAAAAGAGCAGTATGGGCTCACCACTCAACTGCTGCACGCATATAAGCTGGTTTTCAGAGATTGCAGGCCTGACGGATCTTTGGCATATCTTCAGGGAAAGGAATTCATATGCCCTCTGCCGGAAAGGTTCATCAGAATAAAAGAAGATATATTTGGATAAGATTAACTTGTGGAGAAATAAAAAATGAAAGAAGCCTTGGAATGGATAAGAGATATAGCCATTGCCATTTTGATTGCAGCACTGGTGCTCATATTCTTTAAACCGATAATAATACAGCAGGAGTCCATGCAGCCTAATTTTTATTCAGGAGACTATGTAATAGTAAGCAGACAGGCATACAATCTGTTTGGCGACATAGAGCACGGGGACGTTATTGTTTTCAAATCAACTCTGCTGGATAACGAGGGGCATCAGAAGAATCTGATTAAGAGAGTCATAGGCCTTCCGGGAGATACTATAGAGATAAGGGACGGATATGTGATACGCAACGGTCAGGTTATCGAAGAAAGCTATGTTGCGGCACAGGGACTTTCCGGCGAAATGGATGAAATAACCGTAGAGGAGGGAAAGCTGTTTGTCATGGGAGATAACCGGGCAGTCAGCCAGGATAGCCGTTCGCGTGAAGTGGGACAGATAGATCAGGAGTCCATAGTCGGAAAAGTGATTCTCAGAGTATTCCCCTTTGACAGCATCAAAATCTTCACATGACGCGCCACGGGAAAGCGGATGCTTATTCAAATCCGGAGATTTTCGGAGCGAGGCGCATTCCGAGGTATCGAGGAACAAATGAAAAGAGTTTTTGCGGCAGTCTTTTCTGCACTGCTGGGAGTGTCGCTGGCAATAATGCTGCACTGCACTTTCATGATTGTAAAAAACGAAAGCAGCATGATGCTGCCGGATATTGAGCCCGGGTCAGATGTGGTGATTTATCTGCGTGAAAAGGGAGAGAATCTTAAAAAGGGAGATATAGTTGCATACACTCCGACTTATTTCACAACGGAAGACACAAGTCCTGTGGGAGTTCGCCGCATAAAAGAAGTAAAAGCGGATACACTGATTCTTTCCTATGAGATGTGTACCGCGGATGATTCCGACATTGAGGTTCCCAAAGAAGACATTCTGGGGAAAGCTTTGCTTTTCTGAATCAAAGGAGAAAATATGAAACAACGTAAGCTGGTGGCAAACAATAAAAAAGCGCGCCACGACTATTTTATAGAAGAAGTATATGAGACGGGCATCGTGCTGACAGGGACCGAGATAAAATCGGTTCGCCAGGGAAAGGTGAGTATCAAGGAAAGCTACGCCAAAATAGAAAAAGGAGAAGTTTTTATTTATGGCATGAATATCAGTCCTTACGAACAGGGGAACAGATTTAATGTGGATTCCCTCCGGCCTCGCAAACTGCTGCTACATAAACAGGAAATACGCAAACTGATAGGATATACCACCATGAAAGGCATGACGCTGGTTCCGCTGACAATGTATATAAACGAGGACGGCAGAGCAAAGATGGAACTGGCAGTAGCACGAGGCAAGAAAAACTATGACAAGCGTGAATCCATTGCAAAGAGAGATGCTGCAAGGGAGATGGACCGCCGCATGAAAAACAGATGATTTTAACGTAAAGTTTCGGCTGCGCATATTGCGTATATATTGAAAAATCTTTTTTGATGCGTTATAATATGTATATACATGGGGGTGTAAAGGTTTCGACGGGGGTATAGAAACAGGATAAGCGAGCGGTAGTTTGCCGGTCTACCTAAAAAAGGGCACGTTAAATATAAACGCTAAAAATAACAACAATTTCGCATTAGCTGCTTAGTTCAGCACCGCGCGTCGGTTTGAGTTCACCTGTAGGCTCATTTTCCGGCGACGACTATACAGGAAAACTCTGTGAGACTTCCCGGCATCACAGGGGAACAACGGGATAGCGGCGATTTGAGCCTGTTAATGGGCGCAAATCAAAGTGAAACTTTAAAACATTAACTGCGCTCGGAGAAAGTTCTGCGGAAATGCTTTCGGACGCGAGTTCGACTCTCGCCATCTCCACCACTTTTTAGACCTAGGTAGAAAATGCCTAGGTTCTTTTATTTTCAACGGTTTTGAGCGATAAAACCAGTGATATCAAGGTTTCAGCGTCTTTTCAAATATCATTTCAGACCCGTTTCAGATTATCTCAGACCACTGAAACCGGGGATGAAACAGGAGGTTTTTTGATGGTATTGGGGATGAAATGTGAGGATTTCGACTCCTTTGAACCAGGCGAGAGTGAGTAGAGTTGACAGCAAGTGTTCTTACTGTTGCCGAAAGGTTTGCGTTTACGAGATGGGAAATGGGAATTATAATGGAAGTGTAAATCGGAATTTGGATAGGAGAATAAATCATGTTATTTTGGATTTTTATGTTGGTTTCGGACCTGGTCATCCCATTAACAATGATCGGATTTGGTAGGCTGTTCTTGACCCAAGCTCCTAAAAACATCAATGCGACTTTTGGTTATCGAACTGCGATGTCCATGAAGAATAAGGACACATGGGAGTTCGCGCACAAGTATTGTGGAAAGCTGTGGTTCAGATCTGGACTGATTCTGTTGCCTCTGTCTGTTATCCCACTCTTATTTGTGCTTAACAAAGACATAACAACTGTCGCGAATGTGGGCCTGATTGTCGCTGCTGTTCAGCTTGTTCCGCTAATCGGGTCAATTTTTCCGACGGAAGCGGCGCTCAAAAAAACCTTTGATCAATACGGTATGCGTCGATAACTTCCAATTTGTAGAGATAAAAATAGAATATGAGAATGGGCTACGAATAGCTTAGCAGGTACATGCAGTGTCAGAGATGGCACTGCTATTTAAATTACTTAGAAAGGAGGACAAGGATGAGTAAGGTAATAGCTATTTGTAACCAGAAGGGCGGTGTAGGAAAGACAACTACTGCAGCAAGCTTAAGTGCGGCTCTGGCCATGGAAGGGAAGAAGGTTCTTGCCATAGATATGGACCCGCAGGCTGATCTGTCTACCTGTCTTGGCTTTGCAAGAACAGACGCATTGGAGATAACAGTATCTGATATGATGACATGATGAATCTTGTGGGAAGTATCAGAGAAAACGGAGTCCTTACTCCTGCTACAGTAAGGAAAAAAGAAGATGGAATATACGAAATGCTGTCAGGTCACAGAAGATGGAGAGCATGACAGATTCTTGGAATGGATGCTCTCAGATGTGAAATCGTAGAGCTGGACAGAGATGCCGCAACTATCTTCATGTGCGACATCAACCTGCAGAGAACTACAATTCTTTCAAGAGAGAAAGCCTTTGAGTATAAGATGAGATATGAGGCAATGAAAAGAAAATAACGGCCATGGGAATTCAGGAAATAATTGCAGTTCCAAAGATTACAGTTCCTGAGATTCATATTATCACGGGGCTTCAGGAGGCAATCAAAACAAGAACAACTATTGCCTACCTTGCAGCTGCAGAAGATGAGGAAGAGAAAGAAAAGCAGGATGAAACCAGGCCCGTTGATGCAGCTGATGAGGAAGATAATGTGGAAAATGATGAAAGCGAGGTACAGGAATATGGAAGATCCCACTTCTAAAGAAATGACACCTGAAGAGCTTAGAACTTTTATCGAATCCATGCCTGAAGGAACAGTTGTATCGATTGAGATTAAGGTGGTGCTTGAAGATGGCGCGAAATAAAGAGAATAAGATTGATGTTGTGAATGTAAGGCTTGTAAAGGAGCCGTCTATCTATGCTGCAGATCCGATAAAAACGCCGGAAGATGTTATAAGTGCGGTAGCAAATGAGCTGAAACAGTACGACCGTGAGGTGTTTGCCATCATCAACCTTAAGACAAGCGGACAGACAATCAACCTGAATATCTGCAGCGTAGGCACACTGAATTCATCTCTCATATCACCAAGAGAAAGGATCAAGTCATCTATAATTAAGCAATGCAGCTGCGTTTATCGCAATACACAACCCCCCAAGGGGCAACTGCCAGCCTTCTGAAGAAGACAAAACAAACACAGAAAGACTCATGAAGTGCGGTGAAATCCCTGATATCAGGATGCTGGATCACATTATTGTGGCCGGAGAAACAGGTGAAATGCTCAGCATGAAAAAAGAAGGCATGATGCCTTCAATTACATAGAAAGACTGGGCAAGATAAATGCTTCATTTGATTATGGCGAAGATAATAAAGCTGACGAGTCAGTTTGCTGTGATTGTCCTGGCTGCATATATTCAATGCAATGGCATCTCGTGAGGAGATGCCATTGCATTGCCATACTACTGCCCATTAGTTTGCATTGTAGCAAAAATAAACAGATGGTATAATATTTTGGGGTGTTATAAAGGTGAAGAAAATGAGTATTTACAATGATGCACTGTATTGTATTCAGAAAATGTTTGGCGAAGGCGCTCAGTTTAGAGAAGATCAATATGAAGCAATTGAGAGAGTATTAACTGAAAAAAGAATGCTAGTGGTTGAAAAGACTGGCTGGGGAAAATCAGTTGTTTACTTTATCGCAACAAGGCTTCTTAGAAATCGCGGCATGGGGCCCACTATACTAATAAGCCCACTGCTTTCTTTGATGCGCAACCAAATAGAAAATGCTAACAAGCTTGGGTTGTCAGCTTTTACTATTAATAGCGAAACAATGGAAGAGAAGCATAGTATTATAAGCGCTCTTCGTAATGATTCATGCGATATTTTATTAATCTCACCAGAACGCTTGGCAAACAAAGAAGATATGGAACAGATACTTAACAATATTCCGAAGGGCATTGGAATGTTTGTAGTTGATGAAGCCCATTGTATATCAGACTGGGGTCACGACTTCAGACCCGATTATAGGAGAATTGTTGCAATGGTAAAGAGTATGCCTCCTAACGTTCCAATTCTTGCAACTACTGCCACAGCAAATCAAAGAGTAATTGATGATATCGTCGAACAATTAGGAAATATCAGTGTTCTCCGTGGATCCCTTATGCGTGAATCACTAGCAATACAAGTGATAAAACTCGGAGATCAATCTGAAAGATTAGCATGGCTTTCGGAAAACATTCCGCATATGCCTGGTAGTGGCATAGTATATTGCCTAACAAAACGTGATACTGAAAAAGTTGCCGCATGGCTTATGTTGAATGGCATTTCTGCCGTTTCGTATACAAGTGATACTGAAAACAGACCAGCTATAGAAGATGCATTCATGAGAAATGAAATGAAGTGTTTGGTTGCGACTGTTGCTCTTGGAATGGGATACGATAAGCCGGATATTGGATTTGTTATACACTATCAAAGACCAGGCAATATAGTCTCATACTATCAGCAGATAGGTCGAGCTGGTCGTCAGATTGATAAAGCATATGCAATATTATTGTCAGGAAATGAAGACGATGAAATTCAAGAATATTTTATTAGTCGTGCTTTCCCTACAGAAAACGAGATGACAAATGTTGTAGAAGTGCTTGAATCTGCCGATGATGGAATGAAGGAACGAGAAATTGCATCATGTCTAAATATCACTGATCGCAGATTAAAAAACTGCCTCAAATACCTAACTGTAGAAAATATAATTGAAAAGGAAAAGGCAAGTTATTATAGAACCATAATTTCATGGAATCCAGATGATGATAGAAGCAAAAGAATTACTCAGCGTAGATATGAAGAACTACAAGAAATCAAAGATTACGTTGATTACACTGGATGCTACATGTCTTTCCTTGCTGAAAGATTGGATGATAAGAGTTTTCATGAATGTGGAAAGTGTACAAATTGCTTAGGCACAAAGCATTTTCCGGACAACGTTTCGGATTCCGATGTAATCGCTGCACAAATTTTTTTAAGAGGACATCATTACATCATAGAACAACGTAAGATGTATCCAGATGGGAAGCGTATTCCTGCTGAATGGCGTTTAGAAAATGGTTACACTCTTTGCGACTATGGTGATGCTGGATGGGGTAAATATATTCCAGTTGATAAGTATAAAAACGGCTTTGTAAGAGAGGAAATAGTAAAAGCATCAGCTGAGTTAATTAAACAATGGATCGGTAATGAACTTGGCGGGATTACGATTACATACGTTCCATCAAATAGACAACCAGAATTCGTAAAAGATTTTGCGAAGAAACTTGCAATAAATTTAGGAATAAACTGTGTTGATTCACTTGAAAAAATAGATACTGGTAAGCATCAGAAAGAACTTCATAACAGTGCATTCCAGTATGAAAATGCGGTGAATGGGTTTAATGTCAGAAACAGTATTGAAGGAAATATTCTGTTGATTGATGATATGGTTGATTCTAGATGGACACTAACTGTATGTGGATTAAAGTTGAAGGAAGCAGGCGCACTCAAGGTCTATCCTTTTGCAATAGCTTCAACAGCAGAAAAGAAAGGCACTATAGATGGAAATAAGCAAAGATAGTTTCGCAACACTATTGCTGTGTTCGGATATTGCATTAAGTGAAGAAGTAAAATCTTTTACATCAATACAATGGTATAAACTTGCAGAAAAGCTTTGGTCTATGAAGCTTACACCAAAGGATTTATTTGATATAGAATCCACTGCAGAGACAGCGTCACTTGAACAGGGAGAAGTTGAAAGTATTAAAAGACTGCTTGATAGAGCCGGTCAATTTGGTGTTGCTTTATCGGCACTGAATGAAAAAGGAATATACACTTTAACAAAGAGTGATACTGATTATCCGAAAAAACTTAAAAGTAAACTGAAAAAATATGCACCACCAGTGTTGTATTATTCGGGTAATCTGAACATATTAAATAATAATGGTATTGCTATTGTTGGATCACGAAATATTGAACAAGATGCGCTGATTTTTACAGAAATGCTTGCAAAGAAGTGTGTTAACTCTGGATTGAACATTGTTTCAGGCGGAGCTAGAGGTGTCGACTCAATAGCCGAAAACACATCGAATAATCTGGATGGGACATCTCTTATCTTTATGGCAGACAGTCTTGAAAAGAAAATCAGAAACAAAGACACTAGAAAAGCAATAATGAGAAATGACACGTTGGTTTTATCTGCTCAGCGTCCAGATATGCCTTTTAAGGTATATACGGCAATGGATCGAAATAAGTATGTATATGCAATGGCAAATTATGTTGTTGCTGTTTCTTCAGATGCAGACAAAGGTGGAACATGGACTGGTGCAATTGAAGATTTGAAACATGGATGGACCCCTTTATTTGTAAGAGATGGCGAGAATATGCCTAAAGGAAATATCAAGTTGCTCGCGATGGATGGGGTTTCACCAATAACTTCAAAAGATATTGACGAAGCTGATAATATGCTTGAATGGTTTGATAACATTCAAGCGACAAAAGAAGAGAAAAAGGAACCTAAAGAACCAGAATTCCAGCAAATATCTTTTGCGGATCTGAACTTGTAATAGCGATTTACATGCCTCAGGCAACAATGCCTGGGGCTTTTCTTATACCCACAAACAATGAGGTAAACATTATGAGCAGCGAAAGAATCAGTTACAAGGTTATTGCCAATGTGGGCACACTGGCCCGATATCGGACAGGCTGGAGCAAGGAGGTCAACATTGTTTCATGGAATGAGGGTTCTGCCAAGATAGATATCAGGGACTGGTCGGAGGATCACGAAAAGATGTCCAGGGGGATTATTCTCACAGCTGATGAGACACAGAGACTTGTTGACTCTGTTCAGGCAAGAGATGCAATCACAATGCTTCAGAACATGGCAAAGCCAGCAAGGACAAACGACTATGAGCGCTAGGAGGTGACTGCAATTTACTACTCAAAGGAAGAAATTGAGAAGGCCTGCGAGATGGATCTTCTGACCTATTTGTCGGTATTTACAGAATTTATAATCTGGATTATAATAGTAATACTTTTATAACTAAAAGCATGTGATGCTTGGAATTGAGGATGTTATGATTCAAAATTTATTAATCGGTATTCTGCTAATCGGGATTATAGTAATTGCAGCCTTGTTTAACGATGAAAAAAAGAATAACGCTTACCGTGAAGAACAACTTAAACAATCTATTAAAGAATCTGCAGATGCGGTAAAGAAAGATTATATGGACGCGAATAAGGACTTGCTACGTCTCATTGAGAACACAAAAGAAAATCTCAATAGTGAGACAAAGGAGACTGTTGCACGAATTGATAAGACAATTGAAAGCGCCATACAAGATGCCGATAGGAAGTTATCTGAATCAGTTAATGAAAGAGACGGAATCATTTCCGACTTGAAAACTGATAATGATAATAAATTGAATTTAATGTCTTCTCAGTTCAATACTCAGCTCATAAATGGAATTCAGCAGACCCAGGAAAATATGGATTCGAAAATTGCTGTATTGGCTAATGCTCTAGAGCAAGTAATGATGGAGAACGCGGAGTTAAAGAAAAAACTAGAATTTTTCACTGAAATTAACGAGGACTCGAAGAATTTAAATGAAAAAGAGGACGAGGCACAAAGAGAAAATTTAATTCAGCAAGCTCTTGCAGAATTAAAAACAGGACCGAAAAAGACTACAATAGAAATTCCGCCAATAAATATTCCAGAGTCGGAAGAACCAGCTACAAGCAAACCTATTGAACCAGTACGGGAGAAGGAAGACCCAGCTACAAGCAAACCTATTGAACCAGTACAGGAGAAGGAAGAAACTGCAGCTCGAACAGATACCGTTGAGGATGTAAAAATAAAGGACACGGAGTCTGAGCCTAATGCAAAAGAATCTCAAATTATTGAAGCTGATACAGCGCCTAGCATTCTTGACGATGAACAGAAACTAGCTTTCACTATTATGAATAGTACAAATGATAATCTGTTTATTACCGGAAAAGCTGGAACTGGTAAAAGTTTTCTTCTGGATGTATTTGTAAGAGGATCCAGAAAAAAGACAATAAAGCTGGCACCAACAGGAATTGCTGCATTGAATATTGGTGGAGCAACACTGCATTCTGCCTTTGGGTACAATAATCTTGAGCGATTAGAGCTTGATAGCATTACTATGGGAACGATTAAGCTCAAGAGTGAAAAAATCCGTATTCTTAAGGAAGTCGATACCATTATCATAGATGAAATCTCAATGGTTAGAGCAGATACTTTTGATAAGATTGATAAAATACTTAGAGTTCTTAATAAGAGTGCAAAACCATTTGGCGGAAAACAAATGATAGTTTTCGGTGATTTGTTCCAGCTTCCGCCAATCGCCAAGTCGCAGGAGCTGAAGTATCTTACTGATTATTACGGTGGAATATTCTTCTTTAATTCAAATGCATATAGTAATGGTCAGTTTGGTTTTATTGAACTGTCAACTAACCATAGGCAGAAAGATGACCATGCCTTCTTTGACATACTAAATAGAATGCGTGAAGGTAAGACTACATCTAGTGATATTAATACACTAAACTCTCGATATGTTTCTGATCGAAATGAGCTGCGCCGTATATTGACGCTTTTCCCTAAGAAAGCAGATGCAGAGCGTGTTAATAAAGAAGAACTTGATAAGATTCAAGCAAAGGAATACAAATATAAAGCGAGGATAGTGTATAACGCAAAATCCAATCAGAATCCTAATTTGGATGCTGCTTTCCCGATTACAGATGAGCTACGCCTAAAGCGTGGTGCACTAGTTATGATGGTTGCAAATGATCCAGAAAAGAGATGGGTAAATGGCACAATGGGCGTTGTACATTCTCTAACTGAAAGTACTATTCATGTTACAATTGATGGAACTACGTTTGAAGTGGATAGAACAACTTTTACGGAAAAAGAGGTTGTTTACAAAGACGGTCGCATGGATTATCAGGATGTCTTATCGGTAGAACAATTCCCAGTGGTACTTGCATACGCCATAACAATACATAAGTCACAGGGAATGACCTATAAAAAGATAGCTTGCGATATTACACAGTGCTTTGCTCCAGGTCAAGCATATGTAGCTCTTTCAAGATGCAGCAGTATTGCTGGCCTTCATTTATTAGAATCAATTAATTCATCAATGATGAAGGTAGACGACAGCGTAATGGAATTCTATTTATCACAATCAACTGATAAGACATTTCAAAAGTACTCGTAAGCCAAGTTAATACAAAAGGCCGGAAATCTCATGATTTCTGGCCTTTTTGAGATCATTATGCTTCAGGATTGTCAATGGTTCTAGTACAATATGGATAATTCGAACAGCCGAGGAAGACTCCATTCTTGCCGTTCCTTTTTATCATAAAGCCCCCACACTTACAGATTATTGGTTTTCGTAATACTTCCAAGTGACGAATTGTATAGTTGCATTGTGGATAGTTTGTACAAGCAATGAATTCTTTGTCATTTGCGTTATTACGGCGCAGAATCAATTTGCCTGTCTGGCATAATGGACATGATAACTCCGAAGTATAGGATGTCCTATTTAGCATAAGTACATTATCCTCATCTTCGAAATCATGAACAAATTCTGATGGGTGCAAACCATCGGAAAGCAGATATACTTTATTTCTTGTCCTTGTAAGAGCAACATACAGTAATCTTCGCTCTTCGGCGTAATCAAACTGGTCACTTTGATTTAATACTAATTCTAGGATTGGATCGTCAACTATCTTGTTAGGGAAGCCGAGCCTACTGTTGTTGAAATTTAGGATGATAACGTTATCAGCTTCTAAGCCTTTTGATCTATGCGCTGTAAGGAAGAAAACATTTAGCTTTTCATTTTTTATATATATTAACTTGTCATTCTTTCTTTTGAAAAGACCCGATTCAAGTACTGTATCGTAATCATAATTTGTCCTACCCAGCAGCATAATGCTATGATCAGTGCCAAATTCATCAATTATAGAAGAGATGGCATTTTGTAATGACGCGTCAAAATCTATGACAACCGGGTTATCAATATGTTTGTCAGACGTCAGGTCCTTTTTTATCTGTTCCGCATTTTTCATAATAAATGAAGATGCCACATCGATAAGCTCCTGAGAATTTCTATATGTTTTTTCTATGCGCATTATTTCAGAAGTACCGAAGTAATTACTAAAGCGCGTAAAAATACTAATGTCACTTCCTGCAAAGCGATAAATAGACTGCCAGTCATCTCCAACCGCAAAAATCTTGGCGTCGGTCTTGTCCCTGATTGCTTTAACCAGGTTACATCTTGCCATGGAGATATCTTGGAATTCATCAATAATAATATATTTATATTGTAGTCCTACGCTTCCTGCTTTTATTAAATCTGCGGCTTGATTAATCATGTCAGAAAAGTCCACTTTTCCACTTGCTTTAAGTTCCTTCTCATATTCACATATGATGGGCTTAATAATTGTTTTAAAGTGAGCAGTTCTTTCGTTATAGAATGGGGTGTTTCTGCTATCGCGTGGATATTTCAATCTACTAATGTCATCTGGTTTGTATCCATTAGCTTTATATAACGAAATAAACGTAGTGCAAAGCTGAATGAAATGCTTAAATACTTTATCGCCAACGTCGTTATATGCCTTATTATATAAATCTCGATAATCTGAGTTTGTGAATTCTACATTATTGTTTATGAGCAATTCCCTTAATTTTTGCTCAAGACAACCTTTTGAATTATACCAAGAGTATGTTTCTATCAGCTTTGTTCTATTTGCTTTGTGTAGCTGACGCTTCCAGGACATTCCTTCAATGTATTTTTCTTCTTCTATTTCTGATAGCCATGGACATTTGTTATGCTCATTTACGCCGAAATGTTCTAGGTAAATATCATATTCGGGAAGATAAAAATCTGGTCGGTATTGTTTTCTATATGGATCTCCAGTATCGAACGGGTATAGTTTTTCATACTCATAATTAATACCATTTAAGAAAAGAAAGTTTGCTATAGTTAATTCTTCAAGACTCTTTACAAATTCGCCATGAAGAGTTCTCTTATCTGGTAAGTATTCTTCCTGCTTTTTATCAAAGTATTTTCCTCTCAATGTTTCTAAATCTGATGTTCGTTCGGCTTCATACGCCTCTCCTATAGATTTGTGCTTTTCAATATCTGCAGGTATGTTGAGATAATATGAGAAAAACAGAATCAAGGATTTCATTACATCATCATTGTTAAGAACTTTGCTAGTAAAATAATCTTCCATGAAAAGGCGGAATTCACTTTCATCAAAAATATCAGGTCTGGACTTATTTGCACTTTTGATAATATCTAATCCAAGTTTATGAAATGTCATAGCGTTGATATGAATACCCATCTTACCAATACGTTCGGACATTTCTTCTGCCGCTTTTCGAGTAAATGTAATAAGAAGAATATCTTCCGGATTGACATTTTTCTTTTCACATAGATACTTGACCTTGCCGGCAATAGTAAGTGTTTTACCACTACCTGCACCTGCAACAACTAGATTATTGTCTTGGTTTGTTATTACTGCTGTTTGTTGTTGGTCATCTAATGCTTTGCCGTCAATGTTCGAAAAGAATATTGTATATCTATCTTTTTCTGCTTTTACGAATTCGGCATTATGATGTTCTAAATTGCTAGTTACTCGTGAATAAAGTGAAAGTATTTGATTAACATCATTCTGTTTTGAAGATTCTAGAAACATCTTCAGATGTTTTAGCTTATTAATAATAGGGCCATAAGCCTTAATGAATTTGGATGCATCATTATTAGAAATATACGAGTTATCAAGACTTAAGGCAGATGTCTTGAGCTCGCAGATTTCTTCCTCGAGCAGAAGATAATCTCTGTCTGCATTTTTCTTTTTAAAAATAAAGATTCCCAGGACTAAGATGATTAAACCTGCTGGGATAACGATTATCGCTATATTTACCATGTGTTTTCACCTGCTTAATTTAATATAGAACATTATAACATGTGATTACTGCTTGTGGAAACAGTTATATAATCTGAGTGGTAAATCGAAATTTGTAGGGGGATATTGAATGAAAAAATTAGTTATATATGTACACGGCAAAGGGGGAACAGCAGAGGAAGCAATGCATTATCGGACGCTCTTTGTTGAAAGTGATGTTATTGGGTTTGACTATAAATCGCAAAATCCTTGGGAAGCTAAAAGCGAGTTTTCTGATTTCTACGATTTGCACAGCAAAGAATATGATTCTGTCATTTTGGTTGCAAACAGCATCGGGGCTTACTTTTCGATGAATGCCTTGGCTGAAAAGAACATTTCCCAAGCCATGTTTATTTCGCCTATCGTAAACATGGAGCGGCTCATTGCAGATATGATGATGTGGTCCAATGTAACAGAGGCGGAGCTGGAAAGCAAAAAAGAGATCCCCACAGAGTTTGGCGAAACATTATCTTGGGAATACCTGTGCTATGTACGGAAGCACCCGATTAAGTGGAACATTCCAACCTGCATTTTATATGGTGCAAATGATAATTTGACTTCCGTAGAAACCGTATCTGGATTTGCAGAACAAATTGGGGCAAGTCTCACAGTAATGAATGACGGAGAACACTGGTTCCATACAAATGAGCAGATGGAGTTTCTTGACAATTGGATTAGAAATTCAATTTGACAAATTCCAGTTTGTGGAGATAAAAATAGAATATAAGAATGGCTACGAATAGCTTAGCAGGTACATGCAGTGTCAGAGATGGCACTGCTTTTTTAATGTTACTGCGAAAGGAGGACAAGGATGAGCAAGGTAATAGCTATTTGTAACCAGAAGGGCGGCGTAGGCAAGACAACTACTGCAGCCAACTTAAGTGCGGCTCTGGCCATGGAAGGTAAGAAGGTTCTTGCCATAGATATGGACCCGCAGGCTGATTTATCTACCTGTCTTGGCTTTGCAAGAACGGACGCGCTGGATGTAACTGTATCAGATATGATGACCAAGGCAATCAACGATGAAGCGTTCAGCTGGAGAGAAGGCCTGCTTGAAAGCAAGGACGGAGTGTATCTGCTTCCGGCTAATCTTGATCTTTCTGCTATGGAAATGAATCTTGTAAGCACCATGAACAGGGAAAGAGTACTTAAGGGATACGTGGACAAGGTTAAGACGAACTTCGACTTTGTCATTATCGACTGCATGCCTTCACTCGGAATGATTACAGTCAATGCGCTTTCTGCTGCAGACTCAGTCATTATTCCCGTGCAGGCTCACTATCTGCCGGCAAAAGGCATGGAGCAGCTTCTAAAGACAGTCGGCAAGGTGCAGAAGTATGTCAATCCATCTCTTAAGGTAGACGGCGTGTTGATGACTCTTGTTGATGCAAGAACGACCTTTGCTTCAGAAGTGCCTGAAATGATACGCCAGATGTATCCTAGACTCAGAATCTATAGCACTCAGATTCCAATGAGAATAAAGGCCGCAGAGACTTCTGCAATGGGCGTGAGCATCTTTAAGTATGAGCCCAAAAGCGAGGTGGCAAGAGCATATGCAGGACTTGCAAAGGAGGTGATCAGTGATGCCGCAAGAGAAAAAGCCAAGGTTCACTCTAGGGACTGTAGATGATATGTTCACAACCCAGGAGATGAGAGACGATGCCAAGCTTGCAAGGATTCACGAGATTCCGCTTGATGAGATTGACGAATTCCCGGAGCATCCATATAAGGTGAAGGATGATGAAGACATGATGAACCTTGTGGAAAGCATCAGAGAAAACGGAGTCCTTACTCCTGCTACAGTAAGGAAAAAAGAAGACGGAAGATATGAGATGCTGTCAGGCCACAGAAGATGGAGAGCATGTCAGCTTCTTGGCATGGACACGCTAAGATGTGAAATTGTTGAGCTGGACAGAGATGCCGCGACTATCTTCATGTGCGACAGCAATCTTCAGAGGACCGTGATACTGCCAAGCGAGAAGGCATTTGCGTACAAGATGAGGCTGGATGCTATGAACAGGCAGGGGAAGAGGACGGATTTAACTTCTGCTCCACTGGGGCAGAAGTTAAAAGGCATGTCATCAAGAGATATGCTAGCAAAAGAGGTTGGAGAAGGATCTGAACAAATTAGGAGATATATCCGCCTGACTGAACTGATTCCACAGCTCCTTGAAATGGTCGATGAAGGCAAGATTGCTCTAAGACCTGCGGTAGAGATCTCATATCTTCCAAAGGATCTTCAGAAGGAACTTCTTGACAATATTGAGATGGAGGCATGTACGCCTTCACATGACCAGACATTGCGAATGAGAAATCTTTTGAGGCAGAACAAGCTGACCCCCGAGGTTATAACCATGATTATGCAGGAGGAAAAGCCGAATCAGAAGGAAAAGATAATCCTCAGAGATGACAGAACGAGAAGTCTTCTGCCGAAGAATCTTCCTGTAAGCCAGAGAGAGGAATATATCATCAAGGCACTTGAACACTACGGTAGATATCTAAAGAAACAGAGAGAGCAGGAAAGATAGCCCTTTATTCGCTGATTCATAAACTGAGTCAGCGGAGATACATGTGCAAATCGCACATTTGCACAATATAGATTCTCTTTTTACAATGGGCAAAAGGAGGTACTCGCCATGAGAACTACAATGAAACTTAAGCTGACTCACGATGAGGTCAGAGTTCTGGTATATGCTCTCAATGAGCTCAGAAACACCCTTATAGCAGAAAACAGATACACAGATGCAGTAGATGAGATTCTCGCAAGGCTCATCGCCTAAAGAAGAATCCTTAATGCCGTACATGCCATGCTTCCCGAGCGGAGTGTGGCTTTTTTTATTGGAGCACGCATGTGCATAGCTTAAGGTATAGCCAGAAGGCAGAAAGGACTGGAAATGAACGAGAAGAAGAAAATGTTTGAAGTTAATGTCAATGTGATGGTTCCGGAAAATGTTGAGCCACACGCAGCAGGAGGCATGAGTCTTGAGAAAGCATTGGAACTGGTCTTTGATGAAATCAGACCGATGGTTTTCGCAGCTGTATCAGGGTTCGTGCAGTTAGCTGAGGAGGTGTTTGACCCAGGCGAGAGAAATGAAATCTTAAACAGTCTTGAAAGACTGGAGGGAATGGACGATGGGAGGCCGGCGATGGAACTGCTTTATGCGGTGTTTCTTGCATCAAAGCTGAAGGTTTCAGCAGAGGCAGTACACGAGGTAATGCAGATTGCCGGGTATTTCCCTGAACTGTGCGAGATGTTCATGGAGGAGTTCTTCGAGAGTGATGACATCGATGAATATCTTGTTACAAGCTGGCTGATGGCAGAAGAAGAGGAGGAAAGTGCAGGAGGAGTACTTTCGTAAGTCCTTCCCCATACCCCTACCTGATAGGCTTACTATTACTTACCGAAAAGTAAGAAGAGTAAGATATATAAGTTAATACTAATAATTAAATAAGCAGGACGAGACTCAGAGACATCGAAAGACGATGAACTGGGTCTTTTTTAGTTTTGCGGAAAGGATTCAAAATGACCAGAGAAAAATCAATTACCCTAAAGAAGCTGTTTACGCTTATCATGTCTTTTCTCATTGTGGCAGCATCAATGCCTGTTGCAATGCTTGCAGGAGCACAGCCTGCTTTTGCTGCGGACAGTACAATAAGCGTTTCACTTTCAAGAAGTGACAGCAATTACAGCTACGGAGGAACAGGACTTGCACACAAGTTCTCTGTAACAGTCGGAGGCAAGACAAGACCTGCCTTCTGCCTGGAACCTGACAAGGTTGCACCGTCAACCGGAACAAGAAAAGCTGCAGCAATGTCTGACTCAAGCAAGGTAGCTCAGACAATGTATTACTGCTATGGCTATCCCGGCCAGAAAAAACTTCAAAGCTGGCTGAATAATAACGGATACAGCAGCTATTCATCAGGCATTGACTTTTATCTTCTGAGCCACGTGCTGCTTTCATACGCATATGATTCCTCCGGCGCCTTTGTGGGCTGGACCAATGGTCAGCCTGACACCAAGATAAACGCATCCTATCAGGAAATGGTCAAGAAGGCATATGCCTATGTAAAGGCACTTGATGACCCTGCAGGCTTTGATTCACAGATTTCATTCTCATCAGGCGCAGGATCAACATCAAAAGCAGAATGGACTGAAGACCTTGAGTTTAAGTCCGAGACTATCACTCTCAAGGGGCATGAGGACAACTATGTTGAATATATCGTACCGTCGGACATGACACTTCATATGAACGGTAAAGCCTACAGCGGCGGAACCGAAGTGACGATTGAAGGCGGAAACAGCTTCTACCTGACAACAAATAACCTTGACAGGGCAAACACAACCTACTCTTCTCCGGTGCTGACAGGAAATCTTCTGGACTACACAGCCTACAAGATTACTGACTCAGGAGCACAGACAATGGCCTTCTTTGCAACAAACAAGGCAGACACTGCAAGCTTCAAGGTAAGCTTTGGAGCAGTTTCTGCTGAAATCGGAATAAAGAAGGTTGACACAGAGACAGGAAACGTTATTCCTCAGGCAGACGTTGTATTTGAGATTTCAGATGAATCAGGAAATGCTGTCTGCACTGTGACAACCGATGCGTCAGGTACAGCTAAGACACCGGCACTTGAGCCGGGAAGATATTTTGTTAAGGAGATAAAGGCTCCAACAGGCTACTATCTTGTTTCAGACAAGGAAGCCATTGAGATTACCCCTGAGGACTGTGCAAAAGGGGAAATAAGCTATACAAGAGCAGACCCTCCTCAGAAGGGAATCATCAATATCGAAAAGTACGGCGACTATATCAACAACGCAGGCAACAGGGACGAGGAACTCCTTGCAAACATCAAGTTCAGAATCGTTGCTGCAGAAGATATCTGCTCAGGTGATACTGTGACAAAGTTCTACGCTAAGGGAGATGTGGTTCAGGATGATCTCATCACTGACATTAAAGGCAGAGTATCATCAGACAAGCTGCCTCTTGGAAAATACAGAGTGGAAGAAGTCGGTGCTTTTGACAGAGAAACAGGAGAACCTATCCCTGACTACAAGTACCACATCATCGACGGACAGAACTACAGGGAAATCACAATCTCTCCTGCAGAGCAGACCGTGAAGGTCATCTACTGCGATATGGAGCAGAGAAATGATGGTATTCCGGAGATTGGAACAACTGCAAGAGATTCTGCAACCGGAGACAGCGAAGGTGAGTATTCAGAGACAGCAACCATTATAGACACCGTCAGATACGAAAAGCTTGAGCCGGGCAAGGAATACACTGTTAAGGGAAAGCTTATGGATGCTGACACAGGTATGCCTCTTCTCATTGACGGCAGGGAAGTAACCTCTCAGAAAACCTTTGTTGCAGCGCAGTATGACGGCGCAATCGATATCGCCTTTACCGTAGACAGCACTAAGCTTTCAGGCAAAACAGTTGTAGTCTTTGAAGAGCTTTACCGCTACAAAACAAAGGTTGCAGCTCATGCAGATATCACTGACAGGGGCCAGACCATCACATTCCCTGATGTTAAGACTGAAGCGCATTCGGTTGCAACAGGTTCACATATGGGAGAAAGATCAGAGAAGGCAGTCATCATCGATACTGTTTCATACTCAAATGTAATCCCCGGAAAGACCTACACTCTTACAGGAACTCTCATGAACAAGGCTACAGGAAAGCCGATCGAGCAAAACGGTCAGGAAGTGACTGTCAGCTTCGAATTCACACCGGAAGGTGCTGACGGTACTGCTCAGATGACCTTTGAAGTTGATTCCACAGTTCTTGCAGGTGAAACAGTTGTAGTATTCGAAGATCTCTACAGAAACGGAGTCCTTGTCGGATGTCATGCCGACATTGAGGATGAAGGCCAGAGCATCTATTTTCCTGAAATTTCAACAACTGCGATGGACAGTGAAACAAAGGACAATCAGGGACACACAGCTAAGGAAGTAATCGTCATTGATACAGTTAAGTACGAAAACCTTGAACCGGGCAGAGAATACAGACTCACAGGTGTTCTCATGGATAAGACAAAGAATGCTCCTCTTGTAAACGGAAATGAGGTAATCACATCTGAGATGACCTTTACACCTGAGAAGTCATCAGGAGAGGTTCAGATGAATTTTATTGTTGATTCAACACTGCGTGAAGGAACAACAACCGTAGTATTTGAAAACCTTTACACAGAGGATATCGAGCTTGCAGTTCATGCAGACATTGATGACGAAGGTCAGTCAGTTCACTGGTCTGCAATCAGGACTTCTGCGAAGGATTCAAAGACTGATTCAAGGAAGGGAACTCTTTCAAGATTCGATAAGATTGTCGATACAGTAACCTACACCAACCTAATTCCGGGTAAGGAATACACAGTTAAAGGTATCCTGATGGATAAGGAAACAGGAAAGCCTGTTAAGGTAAAGGGAGAATATGTCACTGCAGAGAAGAGCTTTGTTCCTAAGGGAGCTAACGGAACTGTAGATATTGTATTCCATCTTGACTCAAGAGAGCTTGATGAAAAGACAGTCGTAGTCTTCGAGAATCTTTATCACAATGGAGTGGAGATCACATCCCATGCTGATATCAAAGACAAAGCTCAGAGCATCACTTATCCAAAGAAGCCTGAGACTCCTGTCAGCATTCCGAAGACAGGAGATACCACTAACATTCTTGCATACGCAGGAATCGCGCTTGCATCACTTGCTACTGCACTTGCAATGGCTGTAAGGATCCGCAGAAAGAATGCAGAAGATAACGTCGATGATATTGAATAGTAAATTAACTACGGCCTGAGAGCGTAACGCCCTCGGGCCTGTTTTAAATGGAGGAGAAATTGATGTACACATTCAGAGGAAACGTTGCCGGGAAGTTCGGCGTTAATGCTGCTGTCGTGGCTGAATATCTTTATGCCGGAGACAGCGAACTTGAGGAAATGGAATTTGCGGGAAAGACCTGGTATCGCTGCTCGGCAAAGCGAATCACGGTGGACAATCCATTTCTCACCATCGATATGGTAAAGCATGCAGTCAGAGTGCTGAGAAAAAGCGGAATCATCAGAACCGGAAAGCTTGCAAAGAGCAGCTTTGATCACACCAACTGGTTTTGTTTTACAGAATACGGAGAGAACCTTATGGAAGGAGGCGAGCAGAATGACTAAGGCAAAACATGACACAAGGCTCTGCCCGGAAGGCTGCAGGTTCAGAAACAAAGCAGTCCCTTTCTGCGGCTACTGCCTTCACATAATCTTAAAGGAAAGGGAGGAAGAGAAGAATGCCGATAGAGAAACAGAAGCTGAACACACTGAATAAGCTGATTGACCATGGAGTAAACACTGAAAAGAAGATAACTGCCATGGGAATTCAGGAGATAATTGCAGTTCCAAAGATTACAGTTCCTGAGATTCATATAATCACGGAACTTCAGGATGCAATCAAAACAAGATCAACTATTGCCTACCTTGCAGCTGCAGAAGATGAGACTGAGAAGGAAAAGCCGAATGAGACTGAGTCTGCTGATGCAGCTTGTGAGGAAGATGGTGCGCAGGATAATGCGGAAGATGATGAAAGTGAGGTGCAGGAACATGACAGATTCCACTTCTAAAGAAATGACACCCGAAGAGCTTAGAGATTTCATTGAAACCATGCCTGAAGGCACAGTTGTATCAGTTGAGATAAAGGTGGTGCTTGAAGATGGCAGGAAGTAAAGAAAACAGGATTGATGTTGTGAATGTGCGGCTTGTAAAGGAGCCGTCTATCTATGCTGCAGACCCGATAAAAACGCCGGAAGATGTTCTTAATGCGGTAGCAAACGAGCTTAAACAGTACGACCGTGAGGTGTTTGCTATCATCAACCTTAAGACAAGCGGACAGATAATAAACCTGAATATCTGCAGTGTAGGCACACTAAATTCATCCCTCATCTCCCCAAGAGAAGTGTTCAAGTCATCTATTTTAAGCAATGCGGCTGCGTTTATCGCAATACACAATCATCCAAGCGGTAACTGCCATCCTTCTGAGGAAGACAAAACAACTACAGAAAGGCTCATGAAGTGCGGGGAAATCCTGGATATCAGGATGCTGGACCATATTATTGTAGCCGGTGAAACAGGAGAAATGCTCAGCATGAAAAAGGAAGGCATGATGCCGGATCATCATGCAAGGGATCGGGAGAGATGACAAAGGCACCGGGAAGGTGCCGTTACATCAGACAACAAGTGCCAAACAGTTTGCGTTGTCTGATTTGGAAAGGGGGATTATAATGGAAGTACAAATTGGAATTTGCAGGGAGACGTTGAGGGGCAAAACAGACACTGACAGTTGACCGTATTCTATAAGAACAAGGAGGCTGGTTATGAAGAAAACAATAATAACCGCAAATGATAGAGTTTTTATCCGTGATAGTGGAGATGACGGTATAGGTTGCGGTTCTATCAATAATGATGGACATCTGTATTTTATTGATGAGAACAAGGCTGAAGCCCTTATGCTTCCTGACAAGTATAAAGATACCCCAATCATTTTGTATCATCCTTGTGGTGGATATCAGGAAGGCTTAATAATGGTTAGTTTATTAGGAGAAATTGACCTTCAGTATTATCATACGTTTTCAGATACGGCAGGAATGTGGGGATGGATTGATCTTGATGGAAACGAAGTAATTCCTCCGCAATATGTATTTGCTATGTCTTTCTTTGATGGCAGAGCCATTGTATGCAAGGGAGATTGGATTATAAATGAGGCAGGATATTATTGGTGCAATAATGAACAATGGGGAATCATTGACAAATCCGGTAAGGAAATAGTACCATGCCGGTTTGATGAAGTATTTGATATCGAAGGTACTGACAGATTTATTCTTTGTCATGAAGGTGGCTGGAATAATGGTCATAATGTTGTGTTTGATATCGCAACCCAGCAAGTCGTTATCTCAATGGATTTTGACTTTGATAATGGGTATATGTTCAACGAATGCTTTTATAGTGATGGCTGTATTTGCTTCGATGAGCATGAACCCGGAGAGGAAATGGATTTCATCTATATCTATTCTGTGGAAGAAAAAAAGTGGATTGCTTACCACGAAAAGTATGAGCAACGTGAGCTGAACGGTAAAACGAAAATCGTAGTGAATAAAGACGGTCAAGACATTATTGTTTTCTAATTTGGAATTTGTGGAGATAATATATGAAGTACTTTGTATATGATCATGAGCGAAAAGGATCAAATTATTATGAATTCTATAAAGGAAAATGGGATGGTAATACATTTTGGCATCCAGAGTCAATTTCTTTAGAGGATGATATTCTTTTTGAATGCTCTGATTTTGAAGATGCCATAATAAGTGTTATCCCAACATATGCTCCTTTCGGGGTGACAGAAATAAATAAGAAGCAATGGACAGAGATTGGGCATCAAATAACTGATGCAGAAAGCAAAGAATTATATGAAGAAGCATCATTATGGTTAAACACTATTTGGGATGAATATCGTTGCTTTACCATTTTAGGCTTGTGACACAAATTCCGTTTTGCACAATAATTAGATTAAAACGATTACATACCCTCGGCAATAAGTCTTTGGAAATCAATTATTCAGAAGCAGCAATTATTAGAAAACATGCAGAATTGTTGCATTGTCGGTTATGATAATGACGGGTGCAATATGATGCATAACTGAAAGGAGAACAGCGATGTCAAAGTATCCTGCTATAGAATCCAAGATGATGACAGGTAAAGAAAGCATCATAGACGAAAATGGTAACATGATTTCTGATACCTTAAGTTTCTGGAGATGGGCATATTCAAACATTATGGGCAACGCTGAGAGAGGAGCATTTGCAGAATATCTAGTTGCATGTGCACTTGGCATATCAGATAAAGCAAGAGTTGACTGGGATAAATATGACCTCATAACACCTGAAGGCATATCAATAGAAGTTAAAACTTCAGGTTATATTCAGACCTGGGAGCAGGATAAACTGTCCAACATAGTGTTTGGTATTCGCCCTACTCTCGGATGGGACAGTGAAACAAATACATATTCGTCCGATAAAATCAGACAGGCGGACGTGTATGTTTTCTGCGTTCACAAGCATAAAGAACAGGAAACGATAAATCCGTTAGATATTAGTCAGTGGGATTTTTATATTTTGCAAACTGAAGTCCTCAACAGCAAAGCGCCGGAACAAAAGAGTGCCTCACTGGCATCCATATTAAAAATGGGCGCTGAAAAATGCGAGTTCAGTGAGATTTATGATAAAATACGTAAATTATTTGATGCATAGATATATCTGTTATTCTCATTTTTGTGAACAAAGGGGGGGTAAAATCATGCTAAAGAAGGAAGAACTTGAAATGATTCTCATTGAGGCAGTCAACAGATTTGAAGACAAAAATGGCAGACGGGGAATTCACAGGGACGATGTCTTAGAGCTCGTGAATGAAATGGGTGGAGACAGAAATGATTTCTATTATGTAATGAAACAGGCATTTGGCATCTTATGCTGTGATGAGGAGATGCCGGAGAGGAAGCTTTCTTAATGAGAAATTTTGGATATAAAGAAAAAGTATGTTAGAAAATAATGTCAAATTGAATAAAAAGCATAATTGTGATAAGATTATCATACAAAGTTTTAGTAATATGAAAGGAGCAAATTATGGGAATCATGGATGCTTTCAACGATGAAGTTGGAAAAATTAACAATGGAACAGGTAAATATAAAGTAATGCAGGTTGTTCTTCGTGAGAAATTTGTTGGAAAAGGGTCGAAGAATTTTAAAGAAATTGAAGATTTATGTAATGAGCAATGGGCACTTGGTTACAGACTGCATACATTTGCCCAGTCAACTGCGGGATCTACTGGTCTCGGTGGGGGAGACAGAACTGTATGTAATTTAGTCTTCGAACGTATAGATTAACACTTTTTTATTTAAACTATTATCTTCTAGTTTAGCTATATGTTGCGTATTTAAGAAGGAAATGAAGAAATCATCACATTGATTACCTCAGTTATGTTATGCTTTGGACTTGCAGCTTGCGGAGGTGATGAATCGGAAATAGAGGAACTTAGAATTACAGTTCATATTATAGTTAAATAGAAATGATTACATGCCCTGAGCAATTCGGCTCAGGGTTTTTCTATACTCAGAAACAGGAGGTAAACATTATGAGCAGCGAAAGAATCAGTTACAAAGTTATTGCCAATGTGGGCATACTGGCCCAGTATCCGACAGGCTGGAGCAAGGAAGTCAACATCGTTTCGTGGAATGAGGGTCCTGCCAAGCTTGATATCAGAGACTGGTCAGAGGATCACGAGAAGATGAGTCGGGGAATCACTCTCACAGCTGATGAGGCGCAGAGGCTTGTTGACTCTGTTCAGGCAAGAGATGCAGTCACAATGCTTGAGAACATGACAAAGCCAGCAAGGACAAACGACTATGAGCGCTAGGAGGTGACCGCAATTTACTACTCAAATGAAGAAATTAAGAAGGCCCGTGAGATGGATCTTCTGACCTATCTCAGGGTTTATGAGCCTGAGAATCTGGTTAAGGTTTACGGCAATGTCTACTGCACACGCCAGCATGACAGCCTGAAGATTTCAAACGGCAAGTGGATGTGGTGGTCAAGAGGTTTTGGCGGCAGCTCTGCTCTTGATTATCTGACTAAGGTCAAAGGCATATCGTTTTCAGATGCAATGGAAATATTAATCGGTACGAAGGAGACAGCTCCTTCTTTTTTTATGCCATCCCCAGAGAAAAATGAATGCAAAAGACTTCTTCTGCCGGAGAAAAACAGCAGCGTGAAGCACATAATCAAGTATCTTATGCGCCGGGGAATCGCAGGGAATATCATTGAAAAGTGCATAGAAGATGGGATTATCTTTGAATCAAAACCATATCACAACTGTATTTTCATAGGAAAAGATGAGGAAGGCAATCCTCGCTATGCGGCATTCCGAGCCTGCACTGATGAAAGAATCATGGGTGAAGCTGTAGGAAGTGACAAGTCATATCCATTCAGAATTGAAGCACCGAACTCATCGGTGCTTCATTTATTTGAAAGTGCGATAGACCTTCTGTCATATGCAAGCCTCGTTCAAAGCTGCAGCTGCAGGTGGAACGATGAAAATCTCCTGTCCATGGGAGGTATAAGCGTGTCGAAACACGGAAGCATTCCTCTCGCACTCAGGAGATTTCTTGATGACAATCCGCATATCAGGGAAATCGAGATCCATTTTGACCGCGATGCTGCGGGCAGGAGTGCAGCGGCATCCTTATCGAAAGCACTGGAGGGAAGGTATCTGGTGATAAACTCTCCGCCACCACAGGGCAAGGATTATAACGACTATCTGAAGAAAATTATTGCTGAAAACAGATACGAATGGAGGTAACGATGGAGACAATTAACGTTATTTATGTTGAGCCAGGCAAAGAAGCTAGGACAATCGAGATGAAGGATGAGCTTTCTGAGATGCAGAATCTCGTCGGAGGCTTAATCGAAGAGTATATGCCTTTTGAAGATGATGTGGCAATTATCTGTAATGACGAGGGGAAAATGAGAGGAATGCCCCTAAACAGAGGCATCTGCAGCGAAGACGGGACGCTTATGGATATCATAGCCGGTCCGTTTTTTATTGCCTATGCACCTGTTGAAAGTGAGAGATTCCTTTCAATGCCGAAAGAACTTGAGGAAAAGTATACCGAAAAGTTCAAACAGCCTGAGCAGTTTTTCAGAACGCCTGAAGGTATCAAAGCTGTCAAATATGAGCCGGAAACACAGCTAGGCCGAGTATCAGAAGCAAGGTAGCGATGACATGTGCATCGCAGTACTGCTTTAACAAGCATCGCCCATCGACTCCTCACGGGGCCGGTGGGCATTTGTATTTAGGGGATGCTCCCCTAAGACCCCGGATGCCTTGCGTCAGTGTTAGAAAGGAGACAACAGATTCAATGAAGAGAACGATTAAGAAGCAGGTATGGATGACAAAGGCAGAAGCACAGGACCTGCAGAAGAAAGCGAAGAAGGCGTGCATGACAGAGGCAAGATTCATCAGAATGCTGCTTGAAGGATACAATCCGCCTGCAGCACCGGATGACCGCTTCTATGATGCAATGAATGAAATGAGAAAGGCATCGGAAAGACTCGAGTCCTTATCTCATACAACTGATGATGCTGACAGGAGCCTGCAGTATCATAACGCCGCACATGAGCTTCTTCGCATTCAGAATGAGATTGAGAAGAAATATCTTCTGCCGAAGGAGAGCGACTTCAGATGGCAGTAACCAAGATATGGAGAATCAAAGGCCGCATCGACAATGTCATCAATTATGCCGGCAATACAGACAAGACCACCTTCACAGAGACTCAGAAGCAGGCTCTTGAAGATGTGATAGAGTATGCAGCTAACGAAGACAAAACCGAGAAGAAGATATTCGTCTCGACTGTTAACTGCTCTGCTGAATATGCGAAGGATCAGTTCAACACAGTGAAGAAGCGGTTCAGAAAGGAAGACGGGATAGTTGCCTTTCACGCATACCAGAGCTTCGCTCCAGGAGAAGCAACTCCTCAGCAGGCACATGACATCGGTGTTGCCCTTGCAAAGGAACTCTGGGGAGACAGCTTTCAGGTGCTCATAGCAACCCATTTGAACACAGACTGTCTTCATAATCATTTTGTCATCAACTCGGTTTCATTCAGAGATGGCAAAAGGTTTCATTCAACTGCAGACAGCTACCGGGTTATGAAGGAAACCTCTGACAGACTGTGCAGGGAGCACGGACTGTCCATTGTTGAGGAGGCAAAAGGCAGAGGTAAATCTTATCATCAGTATCAGATGGAAGCTGCAGGGATGCCGACAAGATACAACACTGCAAGGAAGGCTCTTGATGATGCAATGGCACGAAGCTGCAACCTGCAGGAACTCAAGGCTAATCTAAAGAGCATGGGCTATCAGTGCAGCTTTGCTCCAAACCGAAAATACTGGACAATCACCATGCCCGGATGGAAGAAGCCGATCAGAACATACCGGCTGGGTGATGAGTACTCAAGAGAAGCCATTGAGCAGAGAGTGTTCAGTAATGGAACCGAAGCCCGCAGTCTTCGCATCAGGGAAGGATACAAGCGGGCTCCGCAGTATAACCTTAAGAGAAGAATCGACAGGATTATGGGAAGGACATGTCTTGAGAGGCTGTATCTCAGATACTGTTACGAGCTCGGCTACCTGCCGAAGTACAATCAGAATCCGTCCAGAGTCCACACTCTGTTAAAAGACGAACTCTTAAGGTGTGATATGTACAGCGAAGAGGCGAAGCTGTTATCAAGGTGCAGTATTTCATCAGCAGGGCAGCTTGCTGAATTCAAGGAAGAATTGGAAACAAAGCTCGAGTCACTTGAAGATGAAAGATACCGGCTCAGACTCAGAGCAAAGCGCAGGATTCCCGAAGAAGAGAAGGCACTTTGCCGGAAGGAAATCTTTGAGATTACTTCTAGGCTGAAGGAACTTCGCAAAGAGCTGAGACTGGTTAATGACATCGAAGAGCGCTCGCCTGTTATGGAGAAGCAGCTTGAACAGATTGATAAAGAAAAGCAAAGGGAGGTGCAGAGATAATGAACTACGGAGGAGATGCAGCAGAGCAGGTTGTAAGAATGTCTCTTGAAGGTGTCGAAGTGGCCGCAAGGATTACCGGCACCGGAGCAAAGAACATTGCAATCCTGCTTGCGGCAGTTCTTAAGGAAGAACAGAAAACAAAAGGAAAGGCCAGACTGACAAACATGCTGAAGTCCGGCAAGGAGCTTAAGGTCTATACCATTCAGAACCAGGACCTTAAGAAGTTCTCAGAGGAGGCAAAGAGATACGGAGTCCTTTACTGCGTTCTTAAGGACAAGAATGACAAGTCTGATACTGCAGTGGTTGATGTCATTGCAAGAGCAGAGGATGCTTCCAAGATTCAGAGAATCACAGAGAGGTTCCAGCTTGCAACTGTGGACACAGCTACTGTAATGGGCGGAGTCAGGGAGAAGGATACGATGTTTCCTGCAAGACAGACACCTGTGAAAGACAAGCTTGGAATCGAAAAGAAGGATGTGGAACCAAGGGATGGTGCAAAGCGGGACCCCTCACCGGCAAAGACAGAAAAAAGCCCTCTGTCAGAGCCAGACTTGAAGCAGGAAAGCCGCTCAAATGGGTCAGCGACTGGACTGAACAGTAAGCCTTCAGTTCGTGAGAAACTGAATGACTACAAGGTGCAGGCAGATGCTGAGCAAAGCAGAATTGCTCGTGAAAGAAGCGAGATGGCAAAGGTGATGGGAAATGTTCCGGTGCCAAAAGCAAAAGGAAAGGAGAGATAAACCATGCAGAGACAGTATGTGGTAAAGCTGGACGACTACGACCAGCGGATTATGATAAGAGCACTTAACGATCTTCGGACGACTCTCATCAGAGAGGAACGCTCAACTGATGCAGTTGATGAACTGATGGAGAAGGTATATGGGGCAAAGAAAAAGCTTCTGGTGTCAGAATCGAGGTCGGATTATGACTGCAGGTAAAAAGGAAACGCTCATGTTTGTGCTTGCCGGCATCATCCCAGTCACATGGCTCGGCCTGAAGTTTGCACCCTATTATGATGAGGGTGTGATTTCAGTTTTTGCAAGGTTTGACGAAATATTTGCAGAACCCTTTGCAATTGATCTGTGCAGAGACAGCCTTCGCTCGGTTCTGCTGTTTAATCTAATTTATCTTTTGGGCATCGGAATATATATATCCATGCAGAAGAACTATAGGCGTGGTGAGGAACATGGTTCAGCCAGATGGGGTGATGCATCAAAGGTAAACAGGAAGTATGAGGCGAAGCCTGCAAGCGATAATAAGCTGCTTACTCAGCATGTGAGAATTGGGCTTGACGGAACAAAGCACAGGAGAAATCTCAATGTCCTTGTCATCGGAGGCTCCGGTGCGGGCAAAACCAGATTCTACTGCAAACCTAATCTTATGCAGGCAAACACGTCTTTTGTTGTTCTGGACCCGAAGGGTGAACAGGTAAGAGCAGTCGGAAATCTCCTTCGTGAAAAAGGTTATGAAGTAAAAGTCCTCGACCTTATCAACATGGAGAAGAGCCACTGCTACAACCCGTTTGTTTATCTGAGAAATGATAACGATGTGCAAAGGCTAGTAACCAACCTTTTCAAGTCGACCACGCCAAAGGGAGCACAGACATCTGATGCTTTCTGGGATAACGCTGCTCAGATGCTTCTGCTGGCTTTGATATTCTACTTGAAATATGAGGCTCCGGAGGATGAGCAGAACTTTGCCATGGTAATGGAAATGCTCAGGGCCGGTGATGTGGATGAGGACAACAACATGCCGAGTCCTCTGGATAACCTTTTTTATGATCTTGAGAAGACAGAGCCGAATCACATTGCTCTTAAGTATTACCGTTCATATCATTCAGGTGCCGCGAAGACTCTTAAGAGTATTCAGATTACTCTTGCAGCCAGGCTTGAGAAGTTCAATCTGGAAAGCCTTGCCGCACTCACAATCACAGATGAACTTGAACTCAATACACTGGGAGAAAAGAAAACTGCAATATTCGCCCTTATACCTGATAACGACACCAGCTTCAATTTTCTGGTGTCGATTTTATATACTCAGCTTTTCCAGCAGCTGTTTGAAGTTGCGGACAAGAAGTATGGAGGCAGTCTGCCTGTGCACGTTCACTTCCTCATGGACGAGTTTGCCAATGTCAGCCTGCCGGATGACTTTGACAAGATCCTTTCCGTAATGAGATCGCGAGGGGTATCGGTAAGCATCATTCTGCAGAATCTGGCACAGCTTAAGGCCCTGTTTGAAAAACAGTGGGAGAGCATAGTCGGCAACTGCGATGAGTTTGTATATCTTGGCGGTAACGAGCAGGCGACCCACAAGTATGTAAGTGAGCTTCTTGGGAAAGAGACAATCGCCACCAACACATATGGGCAGTCATATGGCATGCGGGGCAATTACACAAAGAATGACCAGCAGGCGGGAAGAGAACTGCTCACGCCTGATGAAGTCAGGATGCTGGACAATCAGTACGCACTTCTCTTTATAAGGGGTGAGCGACCGATCAAGGACTTCAAGTTCGACATACTCAAGCACCCGAACATTTCACTTACCGAAGACGGTAAGGGGAAGCCGTATATCCATGGTGATACTTCAGGCGCAGCATTCACTATTGAACTTACAAACCAACCGCTTCCGGAAGATGATGCGAAAGCAATAGAAACAGGATATGTTCTTCTCTCTGAGGAGGACGTAGAAAAATATTTTACAGATCAAAACGAACAGGTGCAAAAAATGCGCCAGTTCAGATTGGAGGAACTATGACAAATAAGGACAATAACATTTTTAAGGTGCTGAAGAAGAACAGAAAGCTTGCAGCTGCTTTTATCATCTACACTGTGCTTGTAGTTATATGCACTGTGTTCTGCAGCACTTGTTTTGCAGCAGGTGACCCTATTACGGTAGTAAACAACCTGTCTAACTTTATATTCAGCCTGATAAGAGCAATCGGACTTATTCTGCTTGGACTTGGCATCATGCAGGTGGGACTTTCTCTCAAGAGCCACGACCCGTCGCAGAGAGCCAATGGGTTCCTGACACTTGCAGGCGGAATCATAATTACGTTTACTAAGGAAATCCTTAACCTGATTGTGGGTTAAGGTCAGCAGCCTTCGGGCTGCTGGTGCATAACTTAAAGAAGTGCAGAAACTTTCTCTGATAAAACACAAGGGAATCCTTTTCTGATTTAAAAGTAATTGACAGGAAGTCAAAATACGATTAAGATATTCTATTAAACATCAGGGAGGAATGCGGCAATGGATTTTGAACTAATAAAGAACTACTTACTTGTGGTAAATATCATCGGATTTGTGTTATATGCAATAAACACAATGCTATACAGATACACTGCTGATAAAAATGTGGATGTACTAATTACAATATGTTCTCTTGCTGGCGGATCGCTAGGAATTGTAGGTGCAATTTTTCTATTTGATAGAAAAGCAGGAAAAGAAAATATGATGTCTCGAGTATTCGTTTTTTGTGTACTTATCATTCAAATAGTAATAGTTCTTTGGATAACAGGTCATCATGGGGAAAAACTAAACTTTGGTTTTATTCAATTTTTCCAAGATAATAAGGTAATAATAATCTACTTATTGGCAATAAATGTAATAGCTTTTGTGGCTTATGGAGTCGACAAACTGAATGCTATGAATGGACGTTCGAGAATTGCTATTGTTACACTGCTGATTTTGGCAGGAGTTGGAGGATCGATTGGTGGACTGATAGCAATGTATTTGTTTAGACATAAGACGAACAAAGATTATTTTACTGTGGGAATACCACTAATACTTTTAATGCAAATTACCGTGATATTCTATGTGATGAACTTATAACGATATTTTAGGTGGTAGAAGATGGGTTTCTGGAATATAGTTGCCGTTGGTGTTGCGGGAAAAGCAATACATAAATTGGTTAAGATTTCTCGAGAAGATAAAGAACGAAGAGAACGAGAAAAAGAGGAAGAAAGAATAAGAAAAAATACTCCTTGTAATTTCGATGGGTACATTTCATATGATGATTTTGAATCTTTAGTGATTGACGAATGTAAAAGAATAAAACGTGTGAAATCAGTGCAGATAAGAGGCCCTTTTGTTTCTGGAGAGTATGAATCACAGTCTGGACTTTCACGGTATTCATTTGAAATAGATTTCAACGATTACGGAAAGATAACGGGCAAGTATTGGCTTTCACAAGAAAACAAGGATTCAAAGGTGCCTATAGTTGTTGCAAATAATATCTGTAATAGATTGCACGATTACTCGGAAGCAGAGTTTGATGACAGTAGGAATGAAAGTAGTCAAGGATATAATGACGATCCTTTTGAATGGCAAGAACCTAATGACGATACAGTAGTAAATAATGAAAGAGAGGAAGTCGCTCATAAGACCATTACAAAAACGACTTACATTAATCCGCCATTAAATACAGAAAATATGGCTTCCTTTGATAAGAAGAGAGGAAAGAAAAATATTAAAGGAATTATTAGAAGAATTTTTATAGGTTTAGGCGCCTTTTTCATTATATGCTGTAGTATATTTTGTTTCTATGAATATAAACAATTGATTGCATTTCGATGTGGGGCAGACGAGTTGTGTGATCAAAACTATGAAAAGGTTGAAAATGCATTAGAAGAGATGGGCTTTTCAAAGATTGAAACACAGGAAATAAAAGACTTGCCTTTGATGGAAATTGCAAGGGATGGTCTTGTTACAGATATTGACTTAAAGTGGAAAGATTCGTTTTCTGTGGGAGATAAATATCCGTCCAATTTCAGAATTTTGGTTACATATCACACTGTAATTGACATTAAAGCTCCTATTTCTTCGGAAGAAGCCGAAGGGATGAATTATAAAGAGGTAGAGGATGCATTTAAAGAGGCAGGGTTTTCAGATATTCAATTTGCTGTCGAATATGATATTATTACTGGATGGATTTCTAAAGAAGGGGATGTTGAAACAATCACTATAAATGACAGTGATGAATTCTATGAGGGTAGTTCATATCATCCATCAGCACATGTTGTTATCACATACCACGATTTAAGAAAGAATAAATCCTAAACTACATACCCAGCCCGTGTGGCTGGGTTTCCTCATATACAGATACCATACACAGATTGGAGGTGAACTCAATTGAATAAAGTTGTTGCTGTTGCTCTGGCTTGTGACGGAGCCATTTTTATTTGCGCCGGAATAAAGGCTGCAGGAAAGGGGGAAATAAAAAGTGTCATATAACTGGTTAGAACTGCTGTATAAAAGAAATCCTCACCCATATTATCAGTTGGGAAGTGAGGCAATGTGAAGTGTGCAGATGACCTTCTGAATGAACTTGCAGATATCTGCGGAGCGATGTATATATCAGATCTCAGAAATGAACCGTTTTGCAGTATTGCAGAACAGATACTCAGAAGCAGTATTGTAGATTTGAGCGAATATCGCACAGAAGATATCAATGAGGTGAAAAAATATATCTCATGTAAGGAAAAGAAAAATAGGAGAGGAGGATTAATCAAGTGTCGGATAACTGGGTAGTACAGAATCTGCAGAACGCACTTGGCACCTGGAATGACAAGCTGGCTGAGGTATGGCAGCTGATGACAATGTCGCCTGAGAACTTCAAGGGCGGCGGTATATGGAACGTAATACTTAATATTAACGGGGCGATGCAGGCTATAGGGCTTGCTCTCCTCGTTTTGTTTTTTCTGGCAGGAGTTGTTCAGACATCAGCAAACCTTACCGATGTGAAAAGGCCGGAGCATGCGCTGAAGCTGTTTCTGCGTTTTGCCATTGCCAAAGGCGTGGTGACATACGGACTTGAACTTATGATGGCGGTATTTGAGATTGTCCAGGGAATCATCAGCAAAATCATGAGAACATCAGGACTTGGCGGGGCATCAAAGACAAGCCTGCCGTCCGAGATGATTGATGCAATTGAAGACTGCGGTTTCTTTGAAAGCATTCCGTTGTGGGCGGTGACAATCATAGGATCGCTTTTCATAACAATACTGTCGTTCATTATCATCATGACGGTGTACGGCAGGTTTTTCAAGCTGTATATGTACACGGCCATTGCACCGATTCCTCTTGCGACCTTTGCAGGGCAGCCGACGCAGAACGTGGGCAGAAGTTTTGTTAAATCCTATGCCGCAGTATGCCTTGAGGGAGCGATTATCGTGCTTGCATGCGTAATCTTTTCAATGTTTGCAGCCACGCCGCCTGTTGTGGATGCTGATGCGGCACCTACTGCAATGGTCTGGAAGTATATAGGCGAGCTTGTGTTCAACATGCTGGTTCTGGTGGGTTCAGTAAAAATGAGTGACCGGATCATCCGGGAAATGATGGGACTATAAGGAGGTAGAAAGAAATGATGAATAAACAGGAATTTTTGAAATATGAGACAGCCAAGATTCATGAGCTTATCGCAGAAAGATACAATGGTGAGATTGAGGTGAGGCAGGCTGCGGTAGTGAAGATGAACGATCAGAAGCTGAATGGTCTTAGTTTTTCTCTTGATGGGAACAATGTGTGTCCGACTATCTATCTTGATGATGCTTTTGAGGCGTATGTTAACGGCACAGATCCCGACAGGATTGCAGAGGATGTAGCCCTTCAGGCTTTTGATGCCGGAAGAATGGCGCCTTCTGCGGATACCATTGAGCAGCTTCCGGATCTTTCAGACAAGCGCCTTGCACTGAGACTTCTGGAATCATCAAGAAACAGGGAGTTTCTGAAGGATACTCCGTATATGGAAGTTGGAAACGGGCTCGTTCTCGTATGTGACGTGAGGATTCAGGAAAGCAGTGACGGATGCTTTTCCACTGTAGTCAATAACAACCTTCTGAAGGTAATGGGAAGAGAAAAGTCCGATGTGTTCAGACAGGCGCTTAAGGAGGCCTGGGATACAGACAGACCCGTTCTAAGCAGCATGGAAGCAAAGCTGTTTAGTGGAGATGAAACAAATCTTCTGGATCATCCCGAGCCTGCAGCCTCCGGAATGTATATCCTTACCAACACGAGCGGTATTCATGGAGCGGCGGCACTTTTCTATCCTGATGTACAGCAGAGAATCTCTGAGGTGCTTGGGGAAGACTACTATGCGCTTCCTTCTTCAACAGAGGAGTTCATTATCGTGCCTCAGAGCATGGGCATGGGACCAAAAGAGTTTACTGCTATGGTGCGCGATGCCAACAGATCTGTAGTGGAGCCGGGTCAGGTTCTCTGCGACAGCGTTCTGAAATATGACAGAGACGCCGGGATGCTCCATGATGTTACTGCAGGAAGAGAACTGGGAAGCAGAGTATCAGAAAGGATGTGCTAGGCTATGGAAGTCAGAATCAATCGTGAGATAAGAGAATATACAGAGTCTATGTTCTTCGGGCTGACCATGAGACAGTTCATATTTACCTGTCTTGCCATCGCAGCATCGATATTCTCGTATTTTCTCCTGAAACCGCTTATAGGTATAGAAGCAGTCAGCTGGGTATGCATGCTGGCTGCCGTGCCCTTTGCGGTACTGGGCTTTGTGAAGTATAACGGGATGAGTGCAGAGAAGTTCATATGGGCATGGATAAAGTCAGAACTTCTCATACCAAAGAAGCTCTGCTATGGCAATAACAACATGTACTGGGTTTTGATGCATGAGATGAAAGAAGAAAAGAAAGCGGGGAGGAAGCACAGAAAATGATAAAGACACTTAATAATACTCTTAAACAGGACAAGGAAAAGTATCAGGTTCCAAAGAAGGTGCAGGACATGATTCCCGTTCGGACCATTTATCCGGACGGGATTTTTGTTTCGGGCAAAAACAAGTACAGCAAAACCTTCAGGTTCCGGGATATCAACTATGCGGTGGCATCACGCTCTGACAAGGAGATGATGTTTCTTGAGTACTCAGAACTTCTCAATTCATTTGACAGCGGGGCCACCACGAAAATCACTATCAATAACAGAAGGCTTAACCGTCTTGATTTTGAGAGTCAGATTCTCATGGACATGAAGGATGACGGGCTAAATGAATACAGAGAAGAGTACAACAGGATTCTGCTTGAGAAGGCAACAGGCTCCAATGCCATTGTGCAGGACAAGTATGTGACAGTATCTGTTGTGAAGAAGAGCATTGAGGATGCAAGGACCTACTTCTCCCGTGTCGGTGCGGACCTCATATCTCATTTTGCCCGCCTGGGTTCTCCATGTGTGGAGCTTGATGCTGAGGAAAGACTTCGCATCATTCACGATTTCTTCAGAACAGGAGAAGAGACCTCTTTCAGTTTTGATATGAAGGACCACATGAAGAAGGGGCATCATTTTGCAGACTATATCTGCCCGGACAGCTACGAGAATCATGACAGCTATTTCAGGATAGGTGACCGCTACGGCCGCGTTCTTCTTCTGAGGGATTATGCCTCATATATCAAAGACAGCATGGTGGCAGAGCTTACGGATATAAACAGGAATCTGATGCTGTCCATTGATATCATTCCGGTTCCTACTGACGAAGCGGTAAGAGAGGTTGAACAGAGGCTTCTTGGGGTGGAGACCAACATCACCAACTGGCAGAGAAAGCAGAATATGAACAGCAACTATTCTGCCGTAGTGCCTTATGACATGGAGCAGCAGAGGAAGGAATCAAAGGAATTTCTCGATGACCTTACCACAAGAGACCAGCGAATGATGTTCGCTGTGATAACTGTGGTTCACACTGCAGATACAAAGAAACAGCTTGACAATGATACAGAGGAGATACTGACTACTGCAAGGAAGCATCTTTGCCAGATGACAACTCTTAGGTACCAGCAGCTTGACGGACTTCAGACCGCAGTACCTTTTGGCGTAAGAAAGATCGACGCCTTCAGAACTCTGACTACTGAGAGCCTTGCAGTTTTCATGCCCTTCAGAGTGCAGGAGGTATATGATAAAAACGGCATCTACTATGGTCAGAATGTCATCTCCAAGAACATGATGATTGCTGACAGAAGAAAGCTTCTGAACGGTAACTCGTTCATTCTCGGAGTATCAGGTTCCGGCAAATCCTTTACTGCCAAAAATGAAATCACCAACCTGATGCTCTCATCTGATGCCGATATTATTATCATAGACCCGGAAAGAGAGTATGCACCGCTTGTAAATGCACTCGGAGGCTCTGTCATTGAGATATCCGCAACATCACCAAATCATATCAATGCGATGGATATGTCAAGGGACTACGGCGAGGTTGACCCTATAATCGAAAAGTCTCAGTTCCTGCAGTCACTGTGCGAGCAGATTATAGCCGGACATCACTTCACCAAGGGTCAGCAGTCAATCATAGACCGCTGCACTGAAAATGTGTACAGATACTACAAGCAGGGGAACTATCAGGGAACACCGCCGACTCTCGCTGACTTCAGAGATGAGCTTTTAAAACAGCCGGAGAAGGAAGCTCATTCTCTGGCCCTTGAACTGGAACTGTTCACAAGAGGATCTCTTAACACCTTTGCCAAGCAGACAAATGTTGACACCGACAACAGGTTAATCTGCTATGACATCCTGGAACTTGGAGAGCAGCTTCGTGCCATCGGAATGCTGGTAATCCTTGATTCCATTATCAACAGGATTACGGCCAACCGTATGAAGGGAAAGGAAACCTTCATCATGATTGATGAGATTTATCTTCTCTTCATGCACGAGTATTCTGCACAGTTCCTGTTCAAGCTGTGGAAAAGAGTGCGTAAGTACGGAGCCTTCTGTACAGGCATCACACAGAACGTTGACGACCTGCTTCAGTCCCATACGGCAAGAACGATGCTCTCTAACTCCGAGTTCATTGTAATGCTGAATCAGGCTGCAACGGACAGAGTAGAGCTTGCCAAGCTTCTTAATATCTCCGACCTGCAGCTTTCGTATATAACGAATGTTGATGCAGGACACGGACTTATAAAGGTGGGAAGCTCACTGGTGCCATTTGCCAACAAGTTCCCTAGGGATACCAGGCTTTACAGGCTGATGACAACTAAGCCTGTGGAAAGTTTAGCGCAGCAGGCTATCTGTTAATATGAAGTCTAAGGGGATTTTCATTTTTGTATAGAAGCAATATACTATATCTCTAATCAAATATTTTTGGAGGATAATGAAAATGAAAAAACCACAGGAAAAGTATATCGAATTATTTAACAAGGATTGTTATCCTGAGCGAGCTGAGGAACTGTATGGAGAAGTTGCTTCAGAATTAGATGAAGTAAAATCCGAATACTTAAATCAGCTTCTTGAGATTGTGTATTGTTGTGGCTTTACAGATGGTTATGATGAAAGTAAATTCTTTTACAAGAAAATTCTTCGTTAGCAACGATTAACAATCTGCCCTTAGATCACGGAACTGGTCTGGGGGCTTTTTACATTCTAAATCACATTTTTACGCAACTTTTAATACGAATTAAACACATTTTTACGCATGATATCGATGGTGTTTTGCACATTTTGCGGATTTGTGAGCTGATGTGCCGGGAGGAGAAATCTTCCCGGTTTTTCTTATACCGAAAATCGAAAGGAGGACTCATGTTGGCAAATATCAAAACCAGAGAGCTGAGCATTGGCTCTATAAAAACTATTGATCGTGCATCTGTCATGACGCATCATATCAGGCAGGCTAATCTCAAGATTAAAGATAACACCATTCCTGACAAAAGGGATCCAGATAGTCCTGAAAGCTACGCTCAGCAGCATGTCGCTGAAATCAGCAAAACAGGAGCACGAAGAAGTGCAGCTGCAGCATATAACGTGAGTAAAGAAACTGCAAGGCGTATTCACATGAAGAAGGATGCCATTGAGATAAAGAAGCGAAAAGACATTCTTCTCAGAAACAGGTACTCACAGCCTTCAGAAAATCAGACATTATCGGCTGTTCATTCACCTAAAATCAAAACTCCCACAGAGGCACAGAAGAAGGCCGCCGTTTACAGGAAAGCAATGTCAGATAAGGCAAAGCGGCAGCAGGCTGCACGCACTTCTGCTCAAACAAAGGATATTGCACGAAAAAGCGCGCATGAAGCGAGAAAAACTGCACAGATGGTGACTCACTTTGCACGAAGAATTATTGAAGCAGGTCGGGCACTTGCTGTATCCATAGGAGCAGCAGGTTCGGCAGCCCTTATCATAGTCATTATGTGCACACTGTTTGGTGCTGCATTCTATTTCTTTGGAGATGACACCTCTTCCTATGTTCCTGTAAGTCCTGAGGTTGAAGCTTACACACCTGTCATACAGAAATATGCCGATGAGTATGGGATCCCGCAGTACACAGAGCTTATAAAAGCGATTATGATGCAGGAGTCCGGTGGCAAAGGGTCTGATCCGATGCAGGCATCAGAGTGCAGATACAACACAAAATATCCCAAGAAGCCCGGTGGCATCAAAGACCCTGAATACTCAATCAGGTGCGGAGTTCATTATCTGAGCGACAACCTTGATGCTGCCAATGCCAAAAGCCCTGTAGATATGGACCGGATCAAACTGGCTATTCAGGGATATAACTATGGATCCGGATATATTCCGTGGGCAGTAAGCAAATACGGAGGCTACAGCTATGCTGGTGCAGTTGAATTCTCAGAGGAACAGGCAGAGAAAAACGGCTGGAAATCATATGGTGATCCGGACTATGTTGAGCATGTCCTTAAATACTATCCTTACGGCAACTACTCATACGATGTTATCAATACCGGTCCGGGAAAGCTGGGACTGCCGATTCAGGGTATGAAGCGCGGAAATATATCATCACACTTCGGCCCGAGAAGCTCCCCCGGAGGCTTCGGCTCGACATATCATCAGGGGCTTGATATTGCCTTTCCGACCGGAACGAAGGTGCTTGCATGTGAGGCCGGCGCTGTTATATCTGCTGGATATATGGGTGGTCTCGGCAATTGCATTGTTATAGACCACGGCAATAACCTGCAGACGGTATATGGACACCTGAGTGAGATTAAAGTTAAAGAAGGTCAGAAGGTAGTAAGAGGACAGTATATTGGTAATGTGGGAAGCACAGGCAATTCCACAGGTCCACATCTGCATCTTGGAGTAAAGCTGAACGGCAGATATGTGAATCCTGAGAAGGGGTGGTTGAGCATACCATAAACAGCATAATGAATTGACGAAATATAGCAGATTTTGATAATACCGCCTGCTGGGATGGTGGGCGGTAGACGATTATCTGTTGAAGCGCTGTAAAAATGGCTAAAAAGGGCGTTTTTTACCCCATTGAACTTACGTTCGAATTGAAGAACGAACGAATGGATGTTATAATATAAGATAATTCATTGGAGATTTCTGCTTAGTTTATTTCATATTATAATCAAGCAAAGACAAATGCATAAAAAGAACGTGAGGTAATTAATTCTATGGCTGTTAAAAATAGCGCCAATATCGGCTTTGAAAAACAGATTTGGGACGCAGCGTGTGTCCTTTGGGGGCATATCCCTGCAGCAGAATACAGAAAGGTTATCGTAGGACTTATTTTTCTGCGTTACATTTCAAGTGCTTTTGAAAAACGCTATCAGGAGCTTGTTGCAGAAGGCGACGGCTTTGAGGACGATAGAGATGCCTATGTTGAAGATAACATCTTCTTCGTGCCGGAGGACGCTCGTTGGAGCAAGATTGCTTCTGCGGCTCATACACCGGAAATCGGCACTGTTATTGATGACGCTATGAGAGCCATCGAAAAGGAAAATACAACCCTTAAAAATGTTTTACCGAAAAACTACGCAAGCCCTGATTTGGACAAGCGTGTTTTAGGTGATGTTGTTGACCTGTTTACCAATATGGATATGGGCGACACAGAAGAAAGCAAAGACCTTCTCGGCAGAACTTATGAGTATTGTATTCAGCAGTTTGCGGCTTATGAAGGTGTTAAGGGCGGCGAGTTCTATACCCCGGCAAGTATTGTTAAAACAATCGTTGCCATCCTAAAACCGTTCAAAAACTGCCGTGTTTATGACCCTTGCTGTGGTTCGGGTGGTATGTTCGTGCAGAGTGCGAAGTTTATTCAGGCTCACAGCGGAAAGCGTGGAGAAATCGCCGTTTACGGTCAGGAGTCTAATGCCGACACTTGGAAAATGGCAAAGATGAATATGGCTATTCGTGGCATTGACGCAGACTTCGGTCCGTATCAAGCAGATACATTCTTTAATGACTTACATAAAACACTGAAAGCAGATTTCATTATGGCAAATCCGCCTTTCAATCTTTCAAACTGGGGACAGGAAAAGCTCAAAGAAGATGTTCGTTGGAAATATGGAACACCGCCTGCCGGCAACGCCAACTATGCATGGATTCAGCATATGATACATCACCTTGCACCGAACGGAAAGATTGGTCTTGTGCTTGCAAACGGAGCGTTGTCATCTCAGTCCAGCGGCGAGGGAGAAATCAGAAAAAATATCATTCAGGCTGACCTTGTAGAAGGTATCGTTGCTTTACCGACACAGCTCTTTTACAGCGTCACTATTCCGGTAACACTTTGGTTTATTTCCAAGAACAAGAAGCAAAAAGGCAAAACGCTGTTTATCGACGCCCGCAAGATGGGTTATATGGTCGACCGTAAGCACAGAGATTTTACCGATGAGGATATTCAAAAGCTGGCAGATACATTTACGGCATTCCAAGAAGGTACACTTGAAGATGTAAAAGGCTTCTGCGCAGTTGCCGATTTGCAGGAAATCGAAAAGCAAGACTTCATTCTGACACCGGGCAGATATGTCGGTATTGAAGAAGCCCCGGACGATGGAGAACCCTTTGAAGAAAAGATGACACGCCTTACTTCTGAGCTTTCGGAGATGTTTGCAAAGTCTCACGAACTGGAGGACGAAATCCGCAAGAAACTGGGGGCGATTGGGTATGAAGTTTGATGATAATAGCTTATATAATATAAAATCGTCTCTTGATGGGAAAAGATACCCTCTTTTTGACCTTGCAACTTGGAAAAATGGATTGGCATTTAAGAAGATTCACATTTCTGAGACAGGTGTACCAGTAATAAAAATAGCGGAGTTAAATAATGGAATTGGTGGGACAACTGCATATACTCAGCAAGTGTTTTCAGAAGACGTACACATAAACAAAGGAGATTTGCTGTTTTCTTGGTCAGGTAATCCGCAAACATCAATAGATATTTTCAGATTTAATCTCGAGGAAGGTTGGCTTAATCAACATATATTCAAAGTGACTCCCGATGAGAAGGTTATAGATAGAAACTATTTCTATTTTCTAATGAAAAACCTTAAACCGCATTTTACTCAAATCGCAACCAACAAGCAAACAACAGGTTTAGGTCACGTTACTATTGCAGATATAAAGCGAATGAGTGTAATTGTTCCTTCATTACCTGTACAAAAGGAAATAGTATCGTATATCAAACCTATAGATGACAAAATTGAACTAAACAATGCGATAAACAATAATTTAGCGGCTTAAAGGTCGATGTCGGAGACATCCAATTCGCCGGACATTAGTTTTGGTAAAAGTGTGTCTCGGAGTTGTGCCAATCGTTGATTTTCAAGCTGATTGTTTATTATAATTTCAAACATAGGAAGAGTTATCTCAGAAAAAGCATTATTTACTTCTTCTGAAGGTAAAACAGTTTGCGAAGCTTTAATCTCAGAAGATGATAGGTTTACTTGCACCCCGCTATTTGCTCTGCTACGCAGGTCAACAAGAAAATCCGTGCTGTTAGTAAGTAAATAAATAAAAGGATAAGTCACTCCTTTGTATCCATTTGCTCTGAGGTGTCCAACTCGCTGATTGACAATGTACTCATTATCAAGTGGCATAACGGCTGTGTTACCTAATATTGCCACATTGTCTTTCATATCTGTCATTGCCATAAGTATATCGCCTTTTTTGAGAACGAATTTCTCTAATTTTGATGCAATGCTCTTTGGATACCAGCTTTTTGTTCCATCAGGAATAAATCCACCGCCACGAGCAATATGTCCTTGTTTGAATACTTTATAACAGTCTGGTGACGGTTCATTTAAAAGCTCCTTACTCTTAAACGCATAGCCATTTTGAAAATCAGCAATTTTTTCGAGAGGAACAATTTCCCAGTCAGAAGGCACAGTTCCATTAAATGGCTCGAACTCAACAAACCAAGACTTAAAAAGAGCTTGAGCTTGTTGCTCTAAATTATTGTTTACAACATATCCCATAACTTCCGTGGGTGGCGGGAGTTAATTTTGGGGGACTTCCGCCCCATAGTCGTTCTCTAAGAAAAATTCAAAGGAGAATTGACTGTGAAACAAGATTTAATCAAAGATGTTATTCAGGGGATGTTACCTTTCCTGAATAACGCACAAAATGAGAAGTTGCAGGAGGTTTTACAATATACCCTTGCAAAGTATGAGGTAACAGAGAAGCAAAACCAAGAGAATAACTCGGAGCAGAACTATGTAGAGCTATTCCTGTCGGCAAAGCGAATTGAGGGCTGTTCCGAGAAATCTCTTAAATACTACAAGGCGACCATTGAAGCAATGATCGATGAGCTGAACAAAGATGTTAAGCACATTGTGACGGACGATATTCGTGGATACCTGACCGAGTATCAGGAAAAGAAGAAGTCAAGCAAGGTTACGATAGATAATATTCGCCGTATCCTGTCCAGCTTTTTCTCTTGGCTGGAGGACGAGGATTACATACTGAAAAGTCCGGTCAGACGAATACATAGAGTTAAGACCGGAACAAACATCAAGGAAACCTATTCCGATGAAGCATTGGAGCTTATGAGGGATAACTGCACAGAACTTCGAGACTTGGCAATTATAGATATGCTTGCTTCAACAGGTATGCGTGTCGGAGAAATGGTGCTGCTTAACCGAAACGATATTGATTTCAATGAGAGAGAATGTATCGTGTTCGGTAAAGGAAGCAAAGAACGAGTAGTTTATTTTGACGCTCGCACGAAGATACATTTGCAGAATTACTTGGAAAGCAGAACGGACGACAATCCGGCGCTGTTTGTATCGTTGAAATCGCCCCACGAAAGGTTGAAAATTGGCGGAGTAGAAGTCCGTTTGAGGGAATTTGGAAAGCAATTAGGACTTAACAAGGTACACCCGCATAAGTTCAGGCGTACACTTGCAACTATGGCAATAGATAAAGGAATGCCCATTGAGCAACTACAACAGCTCTTGGGGCATAGGAAAATAGATACGACCTTGCAATACGCAATGGTCAAACAGAGCAATGTTAAGATTGCTCATCGAAAATACATCGGATAGAGAGGAAAAGATTATGGCTGAACAATTTACCACATTAGCTTCACTTACGGTAGGTGGAAAAGGTTCATATGGAATTGGAGCAAGTGCAGTTCCTTTCTCAAAAGATTTATACACCTATTTGAGAATTACGGATATAAAAGATGATGGCACACTAAATCTACAAGATTTGAAATCGGTTGATGATGAGAAAGCTTCTGAATATCTTTTAAAACCGAACGATATTGTATTTGCGAGAACAGGTGCAAGCACTGGACGAAACTATTTTTACGATGGGACGGACGGAGAATTTGTATATGCAGGATTTCTTATTAAGTTCAGTATTGATGAGAAAAAAGTTAATCCTAAATACATAAAGTATTTCTGCCAGTCTAAACAGTATAAAGATTGGATTAATTCGTTCAACACGGGTAGCACACGTGGAAACATAAATGCTCAAACGCTTGGAAAAATGCCGATTCCTCTAATTGATAGAAAGATACAAGATGCTATGGTTAGTACCCTTTCAAGTATAGATGAAAAAATCAAGAAGAACAATGAGATAAACAATAATTTAGAGCAGCAAGCCAAAGCTCTATTCAAATCTTGGTTTATTGATTTTGAGCCTTTTGGTGGTGTCCAACCTCCTGAAATGAAGTTCGTTCCACTTCAAGAACTCTGCAAAGTAGTTACAAAAGGAACAACGCCAACAACACTGGGTAAACCCTTTACAAGTTCAGGCATAAATTTCATTAAAGCAGAGTCAATACTTGATAGTCATTCTATCGACAGTAGCAAATTTGCTTTTATTGATGAAGAAACAAATGCACTATTGAAACGTTCGGTTATCAAAGCGAATGACATTGTGTTTACTATTGCTGGCACTTTGGGAAGATTTGCAATGGTGGATAATAGTGTGCTTCCAGCAAATACCAATCAGGCGGTAGCTATTATTAGACCTGATGAAAATAAGGTGACTCCGGCATATCTTTATAGTTTCTTCATCGGTAATTGGCATAATGAATACTATTCAAAAAGGATTCAGCAAGCTGTCCAAGCTAATTTAAGCCTTACCACCATTAAGTCATTACCTATTGCAGTTCTCAGCAAGACTACAATGAACAATTATGATGAATTAGTAAGTCCATTATTTGCTCTAATGAAGGGCAATGAAGAAGAAAATCGTAGGCTCTCCGAATTAAGAGATACGCTTCTACCTAAACTTATGTCCGGCGAGCTTGATGTCTCAAACATCGACCTCTAAGCCGCTAAATTATTGTTTGACTTATTAAAAGTATGAGAAAAAATGCTTGTGTTTATTTCAAGTTTTAGCAAAAGAATGAAATAAATAGAAAGGAGACCACTTATGAATAAGGATCAGATTAAAGAAGTATTGTGGGAAAATGGATATTCCATTGTAGAGGAAAGACGAACTGGCAATGATTTTGGTACAATGCTTAGGATAAATAATGGCTGCGTTGTTAATTGCTGGGATAAAGGCACATATAATTGTCAAGGAAGGAACAAAGAGGAGATAGAATCAATATTATCAGATAATCATGGCATAAAATGTAAAACGAATAACAAAAAAGTTTTTGTTGTGTATGGACATGATTCTACTGCTAGAACTCAGCTTGAAGCAATGCTTCGAAGATGGGATTTGGAACCTCTAATTTTAGATCAATTATCTTCTTCAGGACAAACAATAATTGAAAAATTGGAAGAGTATACAAGTCAGGTGGGTTTTGGAATCGTATTGGCTACACCTGATGATATTGGTTATGCAAAGGATGATGAAGCTCATAAAAAATATCGTGTAAGACAGAATGTGGTTTTAGAACTTGGGATGCTACTTTCTGCATTAGGAAGATCAAAAGTTGCAATTCTTTTGTCGCAGTCGGAAGATATGGAGTCTCCTTCGGACATAAATGGCCTTATATATATTCCGTTTATGGGAAATGTGGAAGATACTAAAGTTTCTCTTGCAAAGGAATTGCAAAGAAATGGATATAACCTCGATATAGCAAAATTATAGAGGAGGATTAATTATGCCGGGATTATACACAGAAGCCGATTATGAAAACTCTGTAATCGAGCTATTTAGAAACGATTTGGGATACGAGTACGCATACGGTCCCGATATAGAAAGGGATTTTTACAGTCCTTTATATGAGGAAGTATTGCTTGACTCTCTGTATCGTTTGAACAGAGGTCTGCCTGATGACGCCATTCAGGACGCTTTGTTCAAGCTGAAAAACTTTGAAAACGGAGAGCTTGTGCAGAAAAACGCCATTTTTATGGACTACCTGCAAAACGGTATTCCTGTAAGATTTTTTGTGTGCGGCGAGGAGCGTTCCTCTATTGTCTATCTTGTTGACTATAAAAATCCCGACAATAACTCCTTTATCGTAGCAAATCAATGGACTTTCATTGAAAACAGCAATAAACGCCCTGATGTAATTCTCTTTTTGAACGGCTTACCGGTAGTTTTGGTTGAGCTGAAATCTCCCTCCCGTGAAGAAACGGATGCTTCCGAAGCATACAGGCAGCTCCGTAACTATATGCAGGAAATTCCGTCTATGTTCATATATAACGCTATCTGTGTTATGAGCGACCAGTTGACCTCCAAAGCGGGTACGATCACCTCCGGTGAAGACCGCTTTATGGAGTGGAAAACCAAAGACGGTGACTATGAAAATACACAGTATGCTCAGTTTGACACTTTCTTTGAGGGTATGTTCCAAAAGGATAGATTACTTGATATTATAAAGAACTTCATTTGCTTTTCTAATGAGGGTATCAATACATTCAAAATTCTTGCCGGATACCATCAGTATTTTGCGGTAAGAAAAGCGATTGAGTCCACAAAACACGCTACTGTTACCGACGGTAAAGGCGGTGTGTTCTGGCATACACAAGGAAGCGGTAAATCGCTTTCTATGGTTTTCTATGCTCATTTATTGCAGGAAGCCTTAGACAGTCCTACAATCGTTGTTCTGACCGACAGAAACGACCTTGACGACCAGCTCTACGGACAGTTTGCAAAATGCAAGGACTTTTTACGACAAGAGCCTATGCACGCAGAAAGCCGTGAACACTTGAAAACTCTGCTTGCCGGCAGACAGGCAAACGGTATTATCTTTACCACAATGCAAAAGTTCGAGGAGTCCCACGAGCCGCTATCCGAACGACGCAATATCGTTGTTATGGCAGATGAAGCACATAGGGGTCAATATGGTCTTGCTGAGAAAATAAAGATTACCAAGAATGAAGAAGGCGAAGAGGTTGCAAAGCGTGTTATTGGAACAGCACGTATTATCCGCAACACCTTACCGAACGCTACCTACATTGGCTTTACAGGTACGCCTATCTCGTCCAAAGACCGTAGCACACGTGAAGTGTTCGGAGATTACATTGATATTTACGATATGACGCAGGCAGTCGAGGACGGTGCTACACGCCCGGTTTACTATGAGAGCCGCGTGATTAAGCTCAAGCTTGACGAAGCGACTTTGAAACTGATAGATGCTGAGTATGACATAATGGCTCACAATGCAGATGCAGAAGTAATTGAAAAGAGTAAGCGTGAGCTTGGACAGATGGAAGCCGTTCTCGGAAATGATAATACAATCAATTCTCTGGTTTGCGATATTCTCGACCACTACGAAAATAACCGAGAAAGCCTGTTGACCGGTAAAGCGATGATTGTTGCCTATTCACGACCTATCGCCATGAAGATTTACAAGCATATTTTGGAGCTTCGCCCCGCCTGGACAGAAAAGGTGGCCGTCGTTATGACCTCCGGTAATAATGACCCGGAAGAATGGCGTCAGATTATCGGAAACAAACACCATAAGGACGAGCTTGCAAAGAAATTCAAAGACAATGACGGCCCTCTGAAAATCGCTATCGTTGTTGATATGTGGCTGACCGGTTTTGATGTGCCGTCCCTTGCCACGATGTATGTTTACAAGCCAATGTCCGGACACAATCTTATGCAGGCAATTGCCCGTGTAAACCGTGTATTCCGAGACAAGGAAGGCGGACTTGTTGTTGACTATGTGGGTATTGCGACAGCCTTGAAGCAGGCAATGAATGACTATACATCCCGTGATAAGAAGAACTACGGCGATACCGATGTTGCAAAGGTTGCATACCCGAAGTTTTTGGAAAAACTGTCAATTTGCCGTGATAAATTCCACGGATACGATTACTCCAAGTTCCAAAACGGAACAGATCTTGAAAGAGCAAAGACTATCAGCGGTGCTGTCAACTTTATTATGGGCAGAGAAAAAGTTGATGAGAAAGACTCTTTCGTTAAAGAAGCCCTTATGCTCCATCAGGCCTTGTCTCTCTGTTCGTCCCTGGTTGATGAGGATAGCCGATTTGAGGCAGCGTTCTTTGAGTCTGTGCGTGTACTGGTTCTCAGACTGACAAATACCGGCGTGGGCAAGAAGATTTCTCTGCCGGAAATGAACGCAAGAATTAACGAGCTTTTGAAGCAAAGTATCAAGAGCGACGGCGTTATCAATCTTTTCTCCGACATTAAAGAAGAGTTCTCCCTGTTCGACCCAAAGTTTCTCCAAGAAGTCGCCAATATGAAGGAAAAGAACCTTGCGGTTGAGTTGCTGAAAAAGCTGATTGCGGAGCAGGTATCCGTTTACCGCAGAACGAATGTGGTTAAATCCGAGAAGTTCAGCGAGATTATGCAGCGTTCTCTTAATGCGTATCTCAATGGTATGCTGACCAACGAAGAAGTTATCGAGGAAATGCTGAAACTGGCAAAGCAGATTGCAGCCGCACAGAAAGAGGGCGACAAGCTCGGACTGACTGCTGATGAGCTTGCTTTCTATGACGCATTAACAAAACCACAGGCAATTAAGGACTTCTACGAAAACGATGAACTGATAGCCATTACAAAGGAGCTTGCAGATACGCTCCGCAAGAACAAAACGATAGACTGGCAAAAGCGTGAGTCTGCAAGAGCAAAAATGCGTATGCTTATTAAAAAGCTTCTGAAGAAACACAAGTATCCGCCTGAAGGGATGGAGGATGCTGTGCAGACCGTTATGACACAGTGCGAGCTCTGGACTGATAATGTAATGGACGCATAAATTGATGGAGGACGAGGATTATGGATAAAAGATTTCAATGGACGAGCTTCTACATAGAGCTGGCTACTGCTCTATTAGAATATAAAAATAACCGCAGCGAGTTAATTGAAAAACTGAAAACAATTTTCTTTGACGCAGGAATGAACTTTCCATTCAAGGAAAAAGGCAAAGAGACATACGAGGACATTTGCCCTTTTACTATCTTCGGTTCATTTAACAAGGGCATTACCAATGCCAATCGAATTGCTTTGCTGAAGCAATTTGCAAAACAATTTTCAATAAAATCTGATGTACCGACAGAATTTGACGGTATTCCTGTCGTAATGAATTTAAGCGCATGGTTCTTCGCATATAAAGGGAACCGTGGAGAACACGATATAGATAATCTGTGGGATTTGCTTGAAAAAGCAATTGCCTATTCTGATGAAGCTTCCGCAGAGAATAAAAACGCTTTCATTGCTGCCTATGACACAGTTACAAATCAGAAGATGATTAAGTGGAATATTACAATGGGACTCTATTGGATAAGACCATATACATTTATAAATTTGGACTCAACTAACAGATCCTTTATTACTGATGTCGATAATATGCCGCACTATTTTACGACAATTTTCTCTGATATAAATAAAGGTTTGCCTGACGGAACGAGTTATCTGTTTATGTGTGAGCAGGCAAAGAATGCTCTCAATCAGAAAGAATACGAATATCACAGTTTCCCTGAACTTTCTTATTGTGCGTGGAAAAGCAACCAAGCGGAAAAATCGGAAGAACCTCCGACAAAAATCGTTGACTCAAATGTGAAAGAAACAGATTACTGGATTTATTCTCCTGGTGATAATGCCTGTATGTGGGACGAGTTCTTCAAGAATGGAATTATGGGAATAGGATGGGACGAAGTAACCAATCTGAAAGACTTTGCTTCTAAAGAAGAAATCAAAGATTTTATGAAGAAAGTCTATGACGCAAGCTATTCCTACAAGAATAATGCTCATTGCTTATGGCAGTTTGCAAACGAGATTAAAGTCGGAGATGTAGTTTTCGTTAAAAAGGGAATGCACAAAATAATCGGCAGAGGTGTTGTGACTTCCGACTATATCTACGATTCATCAAGAAGCACATATAAACATATAAGGAAAGTTGACTGGCAGAATAACGGTGAATGGGAACATCCTGGACAAGCTGCAATGAAAACGCTTACTAACATATCGGCTTATCCCGATAACGTTCAGAAACTCCTTGATTTATTCGCGGAAGACACGCCAGAAAAGGTGTCCGAACAGAAAGAAATTAAGTATCCGCCATATTCAAAGGACGATTTTCTGAATGAAGTATATATGGATGAAGATACATACAACACCCTGACGGAATTGCTTGAAGCAAAATACAATGTTATTTTGCAGGGCGCTCCTGGTGTGGGCAAGACTTTCGCCGCAAAGCGACTGGCCTATTCCATAATGGGACAGAAAGACACCAGTCGTGTAGCAATGGTGCAGTTCCACCAAAGCTACTCTTATGAAGATTTTATTCAGGGATACAGACCTACAAAGGAAGGTTTCGAACTTCAAAACGGTGTCTTCTACAAGTTCTGCAAGGAAGCTGAAGAAGATAATGAAAGATCATATTTCTTCATCATTGATGAAATCAACCGTGGTAATTTGAGTAAAATTCTTGGCGAGTTGATGATGTTGATTGAAAAGGACAAGCGTGGCGAAAAGATAAAATTGCTCTATTCAAATGAATGGTTCACTGTGCCTCGGAATGTAAGAATTATCGGAATGATGAACACAGCGGACAGAAGCCTTGCACTTATGGATTATGCGTTAAGAAGAAGGTTCGCATTCTTTGATTTTATACCGGCTTTTTCTTCGGAAGGTTTCAAAAATTACTTGGCGGAAAAGAACTCTCCAAAACTGGAAAGTCTGATAACCGTAGTTGAGTCCCTTAACAATACAATTTCATCAGACGAGTCGTTAGGAGACGGCTTCAGAATTGGACATAGTTACTTCTGTACCGACGATGAAATTACCGAGGAATGGCTCAGATCCGTTGTAGAGTATGAAGTCATACCGTTAATCAAGGAATACTGGTTTGATGAACCTACAAAGGTAAGAGATTGGTCTGCAACCTTAAGGAGTACAATAAAATGATACGCATACAAAACATATACTACATGCTTTCATATGCGTTTCAAGTCTTGAATGAGCAAGGATATAAACAGGTGGCGACTGAAGAATTTGATAATGTCGCTGAATTATGTGCAGCCATTCTCATTAAGGGAGTTTCTTTGCAAATTAAAAGAGGATTAGGCAAAGAATATGTTCTTCAAACAGAGTCCTTGTCGGCACTCCGTGGCAAAATAGATATTTCCGCTTCGGTAAAAGAGCAATCGATGCTGAAAAAGCAGTTGGTGTGTAATTATGATGAGTTTTCGGTAAATTATTATATGAACCGAATTATCCGCACGACGATGGATACTCTTGTAAGAAGCAGTATCAGCAAGGACAGAAAAAAGCAGCTTCGTAAACTTCTCATCTATTTTGCAGATGTAGAACCATTGAGCCGAGAAAGAATAAACTGGAAGCTGCAATTTAACAAAAACAATCAAACATACCAAATGCTGATTTCGGTTTGTTACCTTATCCTAAAAGGATTGTTACAAACAACCTCTGACGGAAGCACAAAGTTAATGGATTTCCTCGACGAACAGCGTATGTGTAGGCTATATGAGAAGTTTATTCTTGAGTATTATAGGAAGGAGCATCCCGAAATAAAAGCTTCGGCTTCTCAAATCCCGTGGGATACTGATGACGGATACAAAGAAATGCTCCCTGTTATGCAGAGCGATATTATGCTGAAACAAGGCGACAAGACATTGGTAATTGATGCAAAGTATTACTCTCATACAACGCAGAAGCATTATGATACATACACTTTGCACTCGAACAATCTGTATCAGATTTACACTTATATTAAAAACCTTGATACGGATAATACCGGTAATGTATCGGGGATGTTGCTTTATGCCAAGACTGACGAAATGGTATTACCGAATAACAACTACAAAATGGGCGGGAATTCACTTTGGGTCAAAACACTCGATATGGATTGTGATTTTCCTAAAATTCGGGGACAGCTAGATAGTATAGTTCATTCATGCTTTTAAAAAGCTCTTCAAATTTATATGTATTGCAATAAACTGGAACCTTCCGACAAGAGAATCTTATATGCAACATGGTAAAAGATTATGAAAGCAGAACCAAACACTATGAAACGCAGGTTGCTGCTTGTTCAGAAGCTCCTTTACGAGAATACTGACGAGCAGCATCCGCTTACAACATTTGAAATACTGGATTACCTGGAGTCACAGGGTATAGTCACAAATAGAAAGACTCTCAAGGGTGACCTCGACCTGATGGTTGATTGCGGTATGGACATCATAACCGTACAGAGTAAACCCAACAGGTACTATTGGGGTGCCCGTACATTTGAGAAAGCTGAACTTAAACTTCTTGTTGATGCAGTTTCCTCTTCCCGGTTTATAACTCAGAAGAAGAGCCGGGATATCTCAAAGAAACTGCTAAAGCTTGCAAGTGTTCACGACAGGGATGATCTTAAGCGTAACATATATGCTACGAACAGAATCAAATCCAGGAACGAAAGCCTCCTTTATACGGTTGATGCCGTTAACAAGGCAATAACCAGTAAGAGGAAAGTTTCTTTTCAGTACTACGACTATACACCTGAAAAGAAAAAGATACTGCGAAATGGTGGAGAGATATACATACTAAGTCCGTATGCCCTGTTCTGGAATGATGATTTCTATTATGTTGTAGGATATTCAGACAAGCATGACAATGTATCCACATTCAGAGCAGACCGCATCTGCCACCTTGAAATAGTGGAAGAGAAAGCAGTTAAGAAGCCTAAGGACTTCAGTCTGGACAGGTATTCACGTCAGATATTCGAGATGTATGACGGTGATACTGTGAGAGTAAAGCTTGAATGCAGGAAAGAGCTTATGAAATATGTTATCGACCGTTTTGATGAAAGTGTAGAAACTGAAGTTGCAACGGAGAACACTTTCTACGCATATCCGGAAGTGGCACTTAGTCCCAACTTCTACAGCTGGCTGTTTAAGTTTGCAGGGGAAATCAGGCTGCTGGCTCCGGAAGGAGCGAGAAATGAATATATTGCGAAAGCAAAGGCAATCTTGGAAGATAGATTCTATGATTATAACGAAAAGTAAAGCGGCAAAAAACGCCGCTTTTTCTAGTGGTCGAAAATACTCCTTGCACCAAACGAACAAATGTTCTATAATAAATTCGTGAGTTAAAGTATCATTTTCAAAAGAGGGTGAAGGAGGGAGAACTGTTTTGATAAATATGCCCTGCAGGAAATTACCGTCGTGATGACAGAAGGTATGCAGAGCATTACAGTGGTTACTGAGGACATCCCCGTTTTCTGCCAGACTTGCTGTACCATCTCTAGTAGGCAATGCCCATATATCCGTTGAAAGGCTTACTGCAGCTGGTATGTTTCCCTGAAGTGCAGAAGTAGAGAGTCACTTGGTTCCACATACATAAAATATATCCAGTAACAAGTCCGAGGGGGAATTATGACATGGCAAGAGCAGCAGAAAAGTATAAAGTAGTATGTCCGGTTTGCGGAAAGCAGCTTTTTTCTTCTAGTTCGGCCGACGTTGAGGACGTCATGTGTCCGAAATGCAAGAAGCAGTATGTTGTCAGAGTTGGGGTGGGCAGCCTGCAGATCAGAGAATCTCAGATGCAGTACTCGATAGATAACAGTAAATAAGGCGACAGCTGAGAATATTACAATTGAATAAGTGAGGCTATCTATATGAACCTGCGAATTGGGCTCCCGAAGTGCACCCTCAGGGCCGGACGTAGATAGCCAAAAGTTTCTAAGACTGAATTTGACATTAGTATCATCAGGAGGCTGACAAAACATTAGTAGTCCTATAAAGGACCGGTGTTTTGCCAGCCTTCTTTTTTTGTCTGCAATTCGCATCATTGGGACTGCTGATAACCGCAGCCTCCGGAAACGGAGCGCAGATGAGAAAGATTAGAGGACCGTAACCGGCGGATTTTGAACAAGTTACATCTTTTTCAAAATTCGGAGGTTACAGATGAAAATCAGATATGAATTCGTTACAGGAACAGTTGAAGTGGAAGTATCTGCAGAAATGGCAGCGCTTCACATGGAGCTTGACAGAATTGAATACAACAACAATCACAAAGAGACAAGAAGGCATACCACCCTCGATAACGGTTTTGATGAGAAGGAGTGGCTTGCCTCAGACGAATATAACCCGATAAATATCATTGAGGCAGAAGCTGAAGCAAGGAGAATCAGAGCAGCTTTTGCAGAACTTACAAAGGCGCAGAGGCATCTCGTATCAAAGATGTTCATTGAGGGAATGTCCGGCAGGGAATATGCAGAGTCCATTGGCGTTTCTCCTGCCGCTGTATCGCAGCAGATAAGGACTATAAGAAAAAAACTGAAAAAACTTTTTGTAAATAACCTTAATTATTCTTAGTCTCGTGGCCTACAGGTGAAGGGATAGTTTTCCTTCGCGAACCAAGATAACCGAATACACATCAGCAAGGTACTTTAGCTGTGCGGCGAGCATACTTAGCCGGAACGCCATGACCCATAATGGAGAGCGACTGATGCCGGCTATAAAGACAGGTGGCACCTGCCATGTGCAATGACCCGCACAGAACATAATGATACTTCCGTCCAGTCACAGCCCCGAAAGAGATCGGGATCACGCAATGAGGGCGGCCTGGGGAGAACCTCGAGGGGGCCGGCAGCCCATGGAGCAGGATGCCAACTGCCGCTTTGCTGTTTCCCATATAAATCCGGGGTGTCGAGGACAAATTGGATTAACCATATACCGGTTACTTTAACCGGTCGTACATCCGTTTAGTACTGCAGACATCATTTCCGGTTAAAGGGAAATGTGTATTCGGCTTTCATATTTATCAAGGAGGCCGAAAATGACAAAAGAAAAGAAACAGCATAACGTGCGACAGGGTGATATCTACTACGTGGACTTTCCGGAAAGCGCAGGCAGTGTGCAGAAGGGCATGCGCCCCGTCGTTATAACCCAGAACAACCATCTTAACAGAAATTCAACTACATACGTGTGCGCTTTGATAACAAGTCAGATCAAGAGACTTGACCTGAAGGAGCACGTGCTTCTGCCTGAGATTAAAGGCCTGCCAAAGCGCTCCATGGTAATGGCAGAGCAGCGGGCAACAGTAGACCGTGAGCAGCTTCTTGATTACAGGGGAAGGCTTGACCAGAAGACATTCAGCCAGGTTAACAGAGCGCTTCGCATCTGTGAGAGAGCCAGCAGAAAGACCTATTAAGTGAAACAGTCTAGCAAGGGTGCGATTTTCAGATTCGCACAATGGCGAGAATCGAAATATCAACCTATTATAGGAAAGGAGAAGAAAGCAGTGGAAACAAATATAACCAGGCAGTACATTTCAAGCGAAGTAAGATTTTACACCATATCGGATCTTGCAAAGATGCTTGGATGGGGCGAACCTACAGTCCAGAAACTCTTTAATGATCCGAAGTTTCCTGCAGCGGACTTCGGCAAGCAGAAGGTTGTAGAAGCCCATGCACTGATAGATTACTTCTCTACGAGACACTCTAAGGAGTCAGACAGACATTGGAACGGAAAAGGAGTGAAGAGAAATGTCAAGAAAAGATAAGGGTACCTTCAGAGTCACGAAATCAGGAAGTATCGAATACAGAATCTCATACTACGATGACAGGGGTACAAGAAGGATAAAGTCTTTTACGGGAAAGACAAAGGAAGAATGCAGAGACAGAGCTTATGAGTTCCTCAGGAATAATGAAACAAAACTCATTGAAATCAGGCCCGATGCTTCTATTGTAGATATCGTAAGGCAGAAGGTTGAAAACGATTATGTCAAGAACTTCTGCAACGAACCCGGATATGACAGGAACCTGCATGTATTAGCGATTCTTGAGAAGGGAAGCATAGGCACTATCCCTATCAGAGATGTTACTGAAGATATGCTTTACGACTATCTTGAAAGTGTAACAGCCTATTCGCAGACAGTAATCAGAAAGATATTTGCAATGATTGCTGCTGCCTTTGACATGGCATATGACAAAAAGGTTATTAGGTCAAACTATATAAAGACAAAGCAGATTAAATCGCCCAAGTCAAAGAAGAAGGAAAAGCAGGTCAGAGCAATGACAGAAGATGAGCAGAAACGGTTCGTGGATACACTTCTTGCGCATAAGGTTCCGTACGGAAGGAATACATACAAGATTCAGCTTCTGCTGGAGCTTTACACTGGGATGCGCATGGGTGAGATAAATGCTCTCAGGCCCGAGTGTATCAGCTTCAGGAAGGGCTACATCCATGTAGATGCCACCATATCAAGAGGTATCAACTGCAAAAGCACCTTTAAGGCCCATCCGAAGACTGATCCCAGCATCAGAGATGTACCTATCAGCGAAAAGGCGGAGAAGCTTCTCAGGCAGGCTCTTGATGAGATGGAAGATAATCCCCTTGGACTTATATTTTACGATCACAACAACGATGATGTTGTGGCTACCCATCAGGTGAATTCATTCTTTAAACGAATCTGTGAAAAGGCGAAGATTCCACTGACAGGTCAGCACTCCTTAAGACATACCTTTGCCACAAGATCCATTGAGGCAGGTGTTCCGGCGGTGGTTCTACAGAGATGGCTTGGACATACAAACATCCATATCACACTGGACAGATATACAGATGTGTTTGAGAGAATGAACAGAACATCAATTGAAAGATACGACGGATATATAGACAGAATCAAAGAGGAATTCTTTGAGTATACAGCATAGAAAGGCGGTACACATGGAATATAAAAGGAACAGAAACGGAGAAGGTACCTGGAGAGAAACAGCTTCCGGGAACATAGAATACAGATTTACATACACTGACGAGTATGGTAACAGAAAGGTTAAATCAGTTACAGGAGTTAGCGAGAATCACTGTCTTGAAAGAGCTGAAGAGTTTCTTGCCAGGCTTAGGCAGAGGCTTGAGGGAATAAATCTTGACGCAACTATCCCTGAGCTGCTTTATGAAAAAATTGAGAGTGACTTCAGAAAGAACTATACAGGCGAGCAGGGGTATGAGAGAAATCTCAGAACAATTGAGACTATAGAAAAGAGTGCAATCGGGCACATGCCCATTGCAGACATCAGAGTCTATCACATTGAAAGATACCTTCAGTCACTGACACGTTACTCAAACAATACAATCAGCAAGTTCTATTCGATGATTAAGCTTGCCTTTGCAGTAGCAGTTGACCGCGGGATTGTAAGAACTAATCTCATGGAAAACCGCAACGTCAAGTGCCCGATATCAGATCGCCCCGATAAAAAAGTCAGAGGCCTGACAGAGGAGGAACAGATGAAGTTCATCAACGCTCTGGGTGAGTACAAGCCTCAGAACAACCACAATACATACAGGCTGCAGCTTCTTATCGAGCTTTATTCCGGAATGAGAATGGGCGAGATAAATGCACTCCGGCCTGAATGTATCAACTTCAGCAAAGGCTTTGTTCATGTGGACAGAACCATAAGCTACGGCAAGGCAAGTCCGTTTCTTAAGGAAGGAACAAAGACAAAGGCCGGTGAGCGTGATGTTCCCATAAGCGCAGTGCTTAAGCCGCTTCTTGAAGAAGCACTTGAGCAGATGGGAGATAATCCTGAGAACCTCATTTTCTATGATTACAACAAGGGAGGCGTAATCACAACCAATCAGGTATGCTCAATGTACAAGAAAATCTGCAAAGATGCAGGAATTCCGTATTACGGACAGCACGCCCTAAGACACACTTTTGCAACAAGATGCATTGAGGCTGGCATTCAGCCTGTAGTTCTTAAAGGATGGCTTGGCCACACCAATATCCATGTAACTCTGGACACTTATGCAGACGTGTTTGACCGCATGAACCTTGGAGCAATCTCCAAGTTTGAGGACTATATGGATAAGGTGCTGCAGGGAGAAGAATAACGCTTAATGAAGGTTAGTATTAAACAATCAAAAATAGACAAGGCGATTTAGCTTGTTCAAGCAAATAAACTAAATTTTGCCTTGTCTATTTAGTTTGTTTTTGGTTTATTTGCGAAATAAACTAAATACAGCTGAGATTAGTAAAATCACTGACCAGGTTAGTGACCAGGTTAGTGACCAAGATATGGTGGCAAGGATTCTATCATTTTTGTGTTGAATATTTACACCTTTTATAGAATCAGGCCAGCTAAAAAAATAGAAGAATTTAACTGATGCACTCTAAATGATGTGCCTGTTGGATAAGAATAATGTCGCTACGGATGCCGCTACGGATAACGCTATGGATGCCACTACGGATGAGTTTTTAACAAGTAGAAGATATTGTTCCGCAATTCGACAAAGCATTATTCCAATTGCGATTGCATTGTTCCACAAAACTGATATATGACATATATCTTGCGATTCTGCAGGAATAGGAGATACATGCCGAAAGGTTTGCATTTACGATATACAAAATAGCGTTTATAATGGAAGCATAGGTTGGATTTTATGGATAAATAATAATAACGACAGATTCAAATCCAAAGGCTAGTATCATAAAGGACAAAAAGGGGGAAAGCGTTATGGCAATACCTACTAATATAAAAACCTTGCTTTCCGGAAATGTAGTGGAATGGGCAAGAATAGAATTCAAGGAGACTTGGGATCCTGAAGCGTCTCTAAAAACAGTTTGTGCTTTCGCCAATGATTTGGACAACTGGGGAGGAGGCTATATTGTTGTTGGTGCAGAAGAGGAAAATGGAAGACCTGTATATCCTCTTAAAGGTGTACCTGTGGAAAAAATCGATGCATATCAGAAGAACATTCTCGAAAAATCGAAATTCATCAGGCCGGCATATTCACCTATCGTTGAAGTTGTTGATTATGAAGACAAGAAATTTATTGTTCTCTGGTGCCCAGGCGGGGATAACAGACCGTACTCCTCTCCTAAAACTATGGCAAAGGACAGCAAGGAACGTATTCATTTCATCAGAAAGGGTTCCAGTACAGTGATACCTACCGAAGATGAAGAAAAGGACTTGTTTGCTTTAGCAAATAGAGTCCCTTTTGATGATCGTATTAATCATCAGGCAGACATATCGGATTTAAACATAACATTAATTCAAAACTATTTAAAAGAAGTCAACAGTTCACTGTATGAACAGTCACAAACCGGAAATTTTGTGGAAGTTTGCAGGGATATGAACATTATAAGCAACCTGCCGGAATACATTAAGCCTAAGAACGTTGGGTTGATGTTCTTCAGTATGGAACCTGACAAGTTCTTTCCATATACGCAGATTGATGTTGTACAGTTCCCGGATGGATTGGGAGGAGACAGCATTATTGAAAAGACTTTCAAAGGTCCTATCCATCAGCAGCTGAGGGATGCACTGCAGTACATCAGAAATACAGTAATTGTAGAAAAGGTTGTGAAGCATCCTGATCGTGCTGAGGCGGATCGTTTCTTCAACTATCCATTTGCAGCGATAGAGGAGTCATTGTCCAATGCGGTATATCATCGTGCTTATGATGAAAGAGAGCCAATTGAAGTTCGAGTGGAGAATGACAGGATAGAGATATTAAGTTTTCCGGGACCGGATCGTTCTGTAACAATGGAAGAATTAAAATCTTATCGCGTATCAAATCGTCGGTATCGGAACCGTAGGATAGGGGATTTCCTGAAAGAACTGCATTTGACTGAGGGAAGGAATACAGGATTTAAGAAAATTCTTGATTCATTAGAAGCAAATGGGTCGCCGAAACCAGAGTTTGAAACAGATGAAGCACACAGTTACTTTATCACAAGACTATTTGTCCATGAGGGATTTTGGAATACAAAACATGAGGACGAAAATATGTCAACCCCAAATTCAACCTTATCAACCCCAAATTCAACCCCAAATTCAACCCCAAATTCAACCCCAAATTCAACCCCATCGCACACATTGTTGGAGGATTTGCGTGGATTATCATTGAGAGAGCAGATTTTGGTACTCATAAAGAAAAATCCTTCGATTTCCAAAAAGAAAATGACTGAAATACTGGGAGTTTCGATGTATGCGCTGAAAAAGGAACTGGCGGCGATGAGCGAAGAACATGTGGCTGAATTTGTTGGATTTAGTCGGAGTGGTAAGTGGATTGTGCATTAGTCTAATTAGAGAAAACATATACTTGATTTTCTAATGTGTCTAGATGTTTATTGATGAGAACAAAGGAGACTAACTATGGATAAAATTATACAGAGTTATATAGGGGATTTTTTGAAATCGCATGAAATAGCAGAGAGTCAGCAATATGAAATGTTTGTTTCTTATTGTGCCATGTGTTTTTTTATTGTACAGGCTTGAATATCTTTTCAGAAATAAAATGTTGCCTGCACAATATAGAAAGTATAGATATCATATGTTAATGTTGGTAAAGTATGACTTTTGTAAAGGAAAAATTCCAGAACTTAATGCAAATAAAATGGATAATTTGTGCTATGATATATTACAATGTGCCAATGACAACACTACGCTTGTGCATGAGATTAATAAAATAATAGTTGTTATAGATAGAACGGTGACAGATTTAAATAATCAAGAACATACTAAAACCGCAACATTGGTCGATACTCTCAGAAAAGAAATAGAGAAAAATAATTGAATTATTGCAGAGGTGAAAAGACTATATGGAATTTAAATTACACTCGGAATATCAGCCTACCGGCGACCAGCCGCAGGCCATCGAAGCCCTGGTAAAAGGCTTCAGGGAAGGCAATCAATTCGAGACTTTACTGGGGGTTACGGGCTCTGGCAAGACCTTTACCATGGCCAACGTGATCCAGAAATTACAGAAACCAACCCTCATCATAGCGCACAACAAAACCCTCGCAGCTCAGCTCTACGGCGAGTTCAAGGAGTTCTTCCCGGAGAACGCGGTGGAGTACTTCGTGTCCTACTACGAAAAACAAAACAAACCACTACTGATTGATTATGATTGGTGATAAATATACTATATATTGTGTGCTGCGTGGAGCGTATGGACGAGATAATGCCATATGGGCAGTATGGATTGGTGACCTTCATTCGTAAAGGAGCGGTTCGAAGTTACTCAATACGTAGTGGAGAAGTAAGTTGAATATACCAGAAATTAAGTATTATCATAACAGAATAAATTGTTGATTTGAAAAAGATGTTTCCACATGTGGAGATGTCTTTTTATTTTATTCAAAGAAAAGGAGATGCACATACGATGCGGATATAAAGATAGGTTGTATTAAGTAGTGACATAATAAAGAAATATTTAGAAATGCCCTTGAATGGATGAAGACTCATATTTTAGAGTTATTATAGCAGATATTCTATTTCAGAAAGCGAGCAGAGAATTTGATACTTATGTTTTATTTTATTAAAGGAAAGGAGATATACCGATGAGAGAGGGTATGGCTAATGTGATTTTTAAGAGCGCGGCCCATAGGGACTTTTTTGAAAGATATTTGTCTCAATGCAGGTACCAAGATGCCTACCATGCCGCATTAATCTATTGTCTGGGAATCAGCGAGGATACAAGACGTAATGCAGCCAGGATTTATGATTTTAAATCTGGTTGCGTTAAAACAGAATGCCTGCATGAGGGGTGGCAGACTTCTGGCAGCCAGCACATTATAAGAATGGCATATAATCTCTACTGCAACGGTACTCCCAGCGTATCTGATTGTGAGAACTCAGACGATCAGTTATCTGAATGCAGAAAATATACGGTCGAAGATTTATTTTGTTGTGGCTATGCACCGTATTTTTGGCAGGCAGTGAAACTCAGATATCCGGAGTATTGTGGCTGTGCATGATGTGTTGCAGATTCTATAGAGAACAAAAGGAGAATATCATGAACAAAATAATAGCCATAGCAAATCAAAAAGGTGGAGTCGGCAAAACGACTACATGCGTAAATTTAGGCATTGGATTGGTGAGAAAGGGGAAAAAGATTCTTTTAATCGATGCAGAAGCACAGGGAAATTTGGCAGCCTGTTTAGGAATTGATGAGCCGGACAACCTGGAGGTAACACTGGTAAATATTTTGGCGAAGGTGGTGAATGATGAACCTCTGGATGTGACAGAGGGAATTCTTCACCACGAGGAGGGTGTGGATTTTCTTCCTGCAAATATAGAACTTGCCGGACTTGAAACAACGCTGGTGAACGTTATGAGCAGGGAGACGGTCCTTCGTCAGTATGTAGACGAGATAAAGGACAGATATGATTACATATTGATTGACTGCATGCCATCTTTAGGAATGATGACAATTAATTCTCTTGTTGCGGCCGGCAGTGTTCTGATACCGGTAGAAGCGGCCTATCTGCCTACAAAGGGGTTACAGCAGCTTATAAAAACGATTGGCCGGGTCCACCGGCAGCTGAACCCGGAACTTGGAATTGAAGGAATATTGCTGACAAAGGTAGACCGACGGACCAACTTTGCAAGAGATATTTCAGACAAGCTGAGAATGGCATATGGCGGTCAAATTCATATCTTTGAAAACTGTATTCCATTGTCGGTAAGAGCAGTAGAGACAAGTGCGGAAGGGAAAAGTATTTTTTTGCATGATCCAAAGGGGATTGTTGCTGATGGATATGCAGCTCTGACGGAGGAGGTGCTTGCTTATGGGAAGCCGCAGTGCGAATAAGGTGAAATTCACTTCTTATAATGACTTGTTTGGTAACGAATCAATAGAACAAAGCGCTGAAGGCCAGGTTATACATCTATCTCTTGATATCCTTCATTCCTTCAAAAATCATCCGTTTCGCGTCCTTGATGATGAAAAGATGATGGAAACCGTTGATAGTGTGAGAAAATACGGGGTTCTGATTCCTGGAGTTGTCCGAAAAGATAAGCAGGGAGGATATGAAATAGTTGCAGGCCATAGAAGAAAGCGGGCCTGTGAACTGGCTGGATATCAGGATATGCCTGTTATAGTCCGGGACTTGAATGATGATGAAGCCACTATCATTATGGTTGATTCCAATATTCAGAGAGAAGATCTCCTGCCATCAGAAAAAGCAAAGGCTTATCGGATGAAAATGGAGGCATTAAGCCATCAGGGAGTCAAAGGAGAAGAGTATACCGCTGATTTAATAGGTAAAGGCGCGAAGAAAACAGGAAGAACAGTGCAACGGTATGTGCGCCTGACTTATTTGTTGCCAGAACTTTTAGAATATGTGGACTTGAAAAAACTCTTGCTGATACCCGCAGAAAAGTTATCATTTATTACTGCTGAAGAACAGGGGTGGGTACTGGGAGTAATTTTAGATAAACGTCTTTTTCCTAATGAGATACAGGCAGAGGCCTTAAAGGATGAAAGCAAAGCAGGGACTTTAAATAAAAAAAGAGTGACAGAAATATTGATTTCGGACTCTAAGATGCCCAGTATGCCGAAGATTACATTATCCCCTAAGAAACTAAGGGATTATTTTCCGAAGGAATATACAAAAGGGCAGATTGAAGCTGTAATATATGACTTACTGGAGTCTTGGAGGGATAGTCACAAAGTCGGTTAATCTAATACATGGAGACTTTGCGAAAGAATGTCATAAAGTCACTTATCTGCACTTTGCGAAAGAATGTCGCAAAGTGGCCAGCCATTAGAATTATTCTCCAAAGCAAATATATTTACCAAAATGTAGAAGATATAAAGGAGGATAAATATAATGGGTAAAAGTGGAGTTATAACGATTGAAAGTAAAGATAATCAGGTATATCATGATGTTGCTGTATTATTTAAAATTTATCGTTCTGTTTCCTGGCGTATGCAAGTGCAGATTGGACAAGTGAAACATCGGTTTCAAAAAGAGTATGGGACGGATGTGGATCAATT
>DCJK01000038.1:0-224 GCA_002320005.1 Firmicutes bacterium UBA1702 | reverse complement strand
ATATATCAGGCTGGCATGGATATAAATGATGATGAAGCAAATATTAAATCCAGAGTGGAAGCAATCAACAGTTCCAACAAATTTTTAAAATTGATTGATGAGGCTGTAGAGCTTATGAGAAAATACCATCCGCAGGGAGAACGATATTATTGGATTCTATATTATACTTATATGTCTGCCTATCAGCCAAACAATATAACAGAGATTATAAATAAGTTGGAACC
>DCJK01000019.1:57380-70141 GCA_002320005.1 Firmicutes bacterium UBA1702 | reverse complement strand
TCTGATTCAACTGTCAAACTCCCGATAGGAGATTTAAAATTGCATTTAAAAAAGTATTATTTACAACGGAAGGGTTTTGAGATATAATAACTTTGTATGAATATAAACTGAATAAAGGAGGTGTTGTAATGGCTCCAATCGTTGTAAAAATTATTATCGCAGCCTGCGGACTTGCTGTAGGTGCGTTAATCGGATATATTTACAGAAAAAATGTCGGTGAAAAGGCTATAGGAAGTGCAGAACAGAAGGCAAAGAACCTTATACTTGACGCCGAAAATAAGTCCGAGACGATGAAAAAAGAAGCTATCCTCGAAGCAAAGGAAGAGGCACACAGACTCAGAAGCGACGCCGAGAGAGAGGCAAGAGAAAGACGAGCAGAAATACAACGTTCTGAACGCAGACTTATCCAGAAGGAAGAGTCTATAGACAGAAAACTGGAAAACATTGAGAGAAAAGAAGAAAGCATTACACAGAAAGAGCAGGCTATTGTAAATAAACAGAAGGACCTGGACAAAGTAATATCAAAGCAGCTTGAAGAACTGGAGAGAATATCGGGATATACAATTGACGAAGCAAAAGCAATACTGCTTTCCAGCATCGAAAAAGAAGTACGCCATGATGCATCGGTCATGATAAAGGATATCGAGTCAAAAGCCAAGGAAGAGGCGGACAAGAAGGCAAAATACATCATAACCAATGCAATTCAGAGATGTGCTGCAGACCATGTGGCCGAAAGCACCGTGTCTGTTGTAGCTCTGCCTAATGATGAGATGAAAGGCAGAATAATCGGGCGTGAAGGAAGAAACATCAGAGCAATCGAGACTCTTACGGGTGTTGATCTTATAATTGATGATACGCCTGAAGCCGTGATTCTTTCCGGTTTCGATCCTGTCAGAAGAGAAATTGCAAGGATTGCCCTTGAGAAGCTTATAGTTGATGGCAGAATTCATCCGGCAAGAATCGAGGAGATGGTGGAAAAAGCCGAGAGAGAAGTCAATGCAACAATAAAAGAAGAAGGTGAACAGGCAGCTTTCGAAGTGGGAATTCACAATCTTCATCCTGAACTGATAAAACTTCTGGGAAGACTTAAATACAGAACGTCTTACGGACAGAATGTTCTGAAGCATTCCGTAGAGGTTGCCCATCTGGCAGGACTTATGGCAGGTGAACTGGGACTGGATATCAAGCTGGCCAAAAGAGCGGGTCTCCTTCACGATATAGGCAAGGCGCTGGATCACGAGGTTGAAGGCACACATGTAGATATCGGCATAGATGTACTTAAAAAATACAAGGAGTCTGATGCGGTCATCAACGGCATGGCAGCTCACCACGGAGACTATGAGCCAAAGAGTATGGAGGCTGTACTTATTGCAGCAGCGGATGCTCTTTCAGCTGCCAGACCGGGAGCAAGGAGAGAAACTCTGGATGCCTACATTAAGAGACTGGAAAAACTGGAAGAGATTGCAAATACAACTCCGGGTGTTGAGAAGTCTTTTGCCATTCAGGCAGGCCGCGAAATCAGAATCATCGCAAAGCCGGAAGATGTAAACGATGAGGAAATAGTATTCCTGGCAAGAGAAATTTCCAAGAAGATCGAGTCGGAGCTGGAGTATCCGGGTCAGATAAAGGTAAATGTAGTAAGAGAAACAAGAGCTATAGATTATGCAAAATAACCAATGAATTTGCTCGGGAGCTCCTTTGTGATGAAGGAGTTCCCTTTTTTAAAGAACAGATTAAACAAAGTATACAAGAAAAAAGGAGGTGACGAAGTGACAGAGACGCTCAATGCAGCAGAAAAGAAGCATTTTTATAAACAGATGCTGGCCATCGGACTGCCGGTTATGCTGCAGCAGTTAATTGTAGTGGGTCTTAATCTGGCGGATACTATAATGGTGGGCAAAATATCTGAAAATGCACTGGCGGCAGTAGGCGCAGCAAATCAGGTATATTTTGTCTACAGCGTCCTTATTTTCGGAATCTTCAGCGGTGCAGGGGTGTATCTGGTACAGTACTGGGGCATCAGAGATCTGAAAAGCCTCAGAAAGATCCTCGGTATCGATTATGTTGTATGTGTGGCTGTTACAGTTCCCGTAATATTGCTGGCATACTTTGCATCGCCCGTTCTTGTAGGGCTGTTTACGGAAGATTCAGAAGTAATATCTTTGGGAAGCGATTATATGAAGATAGCATGCTTTTCTTATATATTCAGCGCGCTTACATTTGTTATTTCATATAATTCCAGAGCAACGGCCATTCTTAAAATTCCGACAATAGTCAATGGATGTGCCATATCACTGAACATTTTTCTGAATTACTGTCTCATATACGGTAAACTCGGCATGCCGGAATTGGGCGTCAGGGGAGCAGCAATTGCAACATTGGTGGCCAGAATAGCAGAGTGTGCCGCCATGTTCATATATGTATATGCGTCAAAGGACAACCCTCTCAAAGCTACTCTGAAGGAACTCGGAGCTTTTACCAGGGAACTGTTTGCCGGAGTAATGAAGACTGCAGTACCGGTGATAATAAATGAAGCGATGTGGGCTTTATCTGTAGCGATAATTTTTGCCATATACGGATACATAGGTCCTACTGCCCTTGCAATTGTTCAGGTGGCCAACACTGTAACCGATGTTTTCCAGACAGCTTATGCAGGTCTGGGCAACGCATCAGCGGTGATAGTGGGGCAGACTCTCGGACAAGGCAAAAAAGAACTGGCCTACCGATATTCTTCAATGGTGCTTAAGGTCACATGGGCCCTCAATATAGTTATGACGCTGATACTTATAGCCATAAGGGGAATAGTTGCCGACATATATGATTTTAATCCTCATACAACCCGGCTGCTGATGGAAGCACTGCTTGTGTATGCTGTGGCAATTACGCCGAAGATGCTTGCTTATCTTATAATATGCGGTATACTTAGGGCAGGCGGAGACACTATGTACTGCATGCTGATAGATGTGGGATTTAATGTGCTCCTGCAGATTCCTCTTGCACTTATAGCAGTAAAAGTTCTGCAGCTTTCTCTGCCTTTTGCAATAGCTGTTGTTGCGATATCAGACTTTGCAAAGGTGATTTTATGTTATCAGAGATATTTCAGCAAGAAATGGGTAAATGTATTTACGGGAATGTGATACTTAAAAACCCAATGATTCATATAGAAAGGAAACATTATGTTTGTTTATCTGGACAACAGTGCAACTACCAGACCATATGCGGAGACGGTAGAAGCTATGAATAAAGTTCTGACCGATGATTTCGGAAATCCTTCTTCTCTTCACACTCTGGGAATAGCTGCTGAAAACCACGTAAAAGCGGCGCGGAAGTCATGTGCAGAGGCTATGGGTGCTTCGGAAAATGAGTTCTTCTTCACTTCATGTGGAACAGAATCTGATAATACTGCAATTTTGGGGGCTGCGGAAGCCGGTCGTCATTATGGAAAAAAAATAATAACAACGGCGGTAGAGCATCCTGCTGTGCTGGAAACTGTAAAAAAACTTGAAAACCAAGGTTTTAAAGTAGAATATATCGGCGTTGACAGTAAATGCCGACTTGACATGCGGCAGTTCAAGAAGGCTGTAACGGAGGATACAATACTGATTTCGGTTATGGCACTGAACAATGAGACCGGTACGGTGATGCCGATTTCAGAGATAGCAGAATTCAAGGACAGTTTTAATCGCAGTCACGGAACAAGAATACTCATGCATACCGATGCTGTTCAGGCTTTCGGAAAAATACCTATGAATGTTAAAGGAAACCTGAAAGGTGTCGATATGATTTCCGTAAGCGGCCATAAAATCCACGGACCTAAGGGAATCGGAGGATTATATGTAAAAAAAGGTCTGCATATACCTGCGTATATTATAGGCGGAGGACAGGAAAGCAATATGCGGTCCGGTACTGAAAATACTGTAGGCATAGCAGGTATGGGCTGTGCTGCAAAAATTTCTCATGAAAACTTCGATAACAGGACAAGGAAAATGAGGGATGCACGTGCCGCGTTGCTTCAGGGTATTAAAGCCGAAGTTCCGGAAATAATGGTAAACAGCCCTGAAGACGATACGGCAGGACCGTCTGTGCTTAATGTCTCGTTTCTTGGAACCAGAGGAGAAGTTCTCCTTCACACCCTTGAACAGGACGGGATTTTTGTCTCGACAGGTTCGGCGTGCTCATCCAACAAAAAAGGACAGAGCCATGTACTGGGTGCAATGGGACTTAAACCAAAGGAAATAGAAGGAGCAATTCGGTTCAGCTTCAGTGAATTCAACACTGCAGAAGAAATGGAATATGTGACAGAAAAAGTCAAACAGGCTGTTACAAGATTCAGACGGCTTGGAAGCTTCAGATAAAAAGCTGCAAAGGAGACGGATATGAACGAAGAAAATATTTTAATAGTCAGATGCGGAGAAGTAGCCCTGAAGGGTATGAACAAGCCTTATTTTGAAAGAATGCTGCAGGATCGCATACGCCGGAATCTTAAAGAATTCAAGGGAACAGATGTAAGGCGCCAGGAGGGTCTCATATTTATCAGAGCGGACAAGAGCCTGGACATCAACGCTATAATCAAGGAGACATCTAAAGTGTTCGGAGTTGCATCAATAAGCAAAGCTGTAGAAGCAGAACCCGAACTGAATGCCATAGGTGCTGAGGCTGTGAAATATATGAACGGCCTGATAGAGGAACGAGGAGTGAAGACCTTCAAGGTTGAAGCAAAAAGAGCAGACAAGAACTTCCCTGTAAAATCACCTGAAATAGGCAGAATAATAGGAGCCAAAGTTTTAATAGGATGTAAAATACTTAAAGTTGATGTGCACAATCCGGATGTTCTTCTTCATGTGGATGTGCGGCATGACAGAGCATATATATATGAAGGCAAGGTAGCCGGCTTCGGAGGACTCCCTCTGGGGACCAACGGAAAGGGCATGGTTCTTCTTTCGGGAGGTATTGACAGCCCTGTTGCTGCATGGATGATGGCCAAAAGAGGCATGCTCATAGAGGCGGTACATTTCCATTCATATCCGTACACAAGTCCCAGGGCCCAGCAGAAAGTTGAGGAACTGGCAGGCATACTTGCATCATACTGCGGACGATTTAAAATGCATGTGATAAATCTCCTGCCTATCCAGGAGCAGATTGTAGCCAACTGTCCTGAAGAGGAGACAACTATTCTGGTACGCAGATTTATGATGAGAATTGCCGAAAAGATAGCAGAAAAAAACGACTGTATGATGCTGATAACCGGTGAAAATCTGGGGCAGGTTGCAAGCCAGACAGCAGAAGCTCTGGTGGTGACAGATGCATCGGTTTCAAAGCCTGTTATGCGTCCGCTTATTGCCATGGATAAAGTAGATATAATGGAAAAGGCCAAAGAAATCGGTACGTATGAAAAGTCCATCGAACCTTACGAGGATTGCTGTACGGTGTTCCTTCCTAAGCATCCTACAACAAAGCCTCGCCTTGAACGCATTCTTGAGTCAGAGAGCAGACTTGACTGTCAGGCTCTTATAGATGCAGCAGTGGAATCCGAGGAAATAATCGACATAAGAGGTTAGAAGCTGCTTTAGCAGGCAGACCAGAAATGAAATAAAAGAAAACAGCAGCCGCAAATCAACTGCTGTTTTCTTTTATTCGGCCACATGACTCTTTACTTCACTTATTCCTCTGCATGCCAGGGCATCCACTTTGTGATTCATCTGAGTTATATATATGAAATCTTCGTAGGAAAATCCTGTACCGTTCCAGGACAGAAACTTTTCGTAAAGCTGCTGCAGCTGACTGCTCTGCGGCAGATCCCCCTCTGATGCGGCAGGAAGCTTTACATGCCCTTTTACGCGATAAAATGTAACGTCGTTTTTTCTTACAAGAGCAAGAAGCTCTTTCCACAGTTCCTGATTTTCTACAGGTTTATGAGCGGCATTTCTCCATTTGTTGCTTTCCCAGGATTTGTACCATTTTTCCCTGAAGCAGTTGGACACATAGGCGCTGTCAGAAAAGACATGAATGGTAAGCCCATCTTTTTTAAGAGCCTTAAAGGCTTCAATAACCGCAGTAAGTTCCATGCGGTTATTGGTGGTATCAGCTTGCCCTCCCCAGAGCTCTTTCTGGTGAAGACCCATTTCAAGAACTGCGCCCCACCCTCCGAAGTTGCTCTTTTCCTGATTGCCGGAGCAGGCGCCGTCGGTGTATATTCTTAATATTTCCATGGAAATTACCTCCTGAATTATCATGAATATATTATGGCTTATTTTAGATGATTTTACAATGAAAAAGTGGTATAATTCGATTATATGCAAGATTCTCAGGAGAAATACAGTAATGAATTTGGGTTTTTGTCCTCTGGCCAGCAGTAGCTCGGGGAATTGTTATCTGATAAAAAGCGACAGCACAAATATATTGGTAGATGCAGGAATAAGCGGATCAAAAATATATGAATGTCTCAAAGAACTTAAAATATCACCGGATCAGGTAGATGCGGTGCTTCTAACCCATGAGCATGGGGACCATGTGAGATCTGCCGCCACACTGGCGAAAAAGACAGTAAACGCCGTATTCTATGCAACACGGGGAACCATAGAAGGCATGGAACGAAGATTTGCGTCGGTTCCGGGCGAAAGGCTGGTGACCATAAACGGTAGTCAGAACTTTGAAGTGGGCGATATAAAAGTTACTGCCTTTGAGACTTCTCATGACGCCGCAGAACCTGTATCATATTTTTTTTGCAGGAAAAATAAAAAAATAGCTATTGTCACGGATACGGGAGTAATCACGCCGGCTATTGAAGAGGCCATAAAGGATGCGGATATATTGATTCTGGAGTCCAATCATGAGGTGAATATACTTCTGTACGGCAGATATCCATATAACGTAAAACACAGGATACTCAGCAACATAGGTCATCTGTCCAATGAAGCAGCAGGAGAATGTCTGTGCGGATTCCTGAGAGACAGAAATTCTGATAATGTCCCATGTGTTTACCTTGCTCACCTCAGCAAGGAAAATAATACGCCACAGCAGGCAATGCTTACGGTAAAGAACATTCTCGAAGAGGAAAACTTTTATATCGGAAGACATCTTCTGCTGGAGGTACTAAATCAGAAAGACAGAGGAGATCTGGTTACAATATAGATACGGAGAGCACAAATGAAAATAAATGTAATATGCATAGGAAGGCTTAAGGAGCGGTATTGGCAGGAAGCTGTGGCTGAATACAGCAAAAGACTGTCTAAATATTGCGACCTGGAAATAACGGAACTTAAGGAAGCGCGCCTTCCGGACAAAGCTTCTGAAGCTCAGGAAGCTGCTGTAAAAGAAGAAGAGGGCAGAAATATCCTGAAGCATATAAAAGAAGGAAGCTATGTCATAACTCTGGAGATAAAAGGGAGAAGCTTAACGTCTGAAAATCTGGCAGATAGATTGGAAAGCCTGCAGGTGGAAGGAAAAAGCCATATAACGCTGATTATAGGAGGAAGTCTCGGACTGAGTGAGGATGTCAGCAGACGGGCAGATTTTAAACTGTCTTTTTCTGCAATGACATTTCCACACCAGATGATGAGGGTAATCCTGCTGGAGCAGATATACAGGGCATTCAAAATAATGAAAAATGAAACATACCATAAATAAGATTCTCTTTTGACAAAAGTAGTGTCTCTTCGACATTTTCTGTCAAGGACAAGAAGCTGTTCGGGTAGTATAATATATACGACCAAGGAAAAGGAGGAGAGATTCGGGTGGAGATAATATTTACGGTAACGGAAAGCACTCTCGTGGCGGAACTTCTTGGGGAACTGGACCACCATGCTGCCGAGGGCACAAGAGAGAAAATCGACAAGGCTATGGATAATTACAAAGTCAGCGGCCTGATTATGGACTTCAAAAAAGTGAGTTTTATGGACAGTTCCGGTATTGGAATGATTCTGGGCAGATACAGGAAGCTTGGCGAGAAAGGATTAAAAATTGCCATTTCAGGCTGTTCACCTTCTGTCAGGAATATACTGAACATGGCAGGAGTTTTTTCAATTATCGATTACTACCAGGACAGAGAAGAAGCTGTCAGGGAAATGAACAGAAAGGAAGTCTCATAAATGAAAAAGGAATTAAAAGTCCAGCTAGACGGTATTCTGGAGAACCAGGGACTGGCAAGGGCTGTTGCGGCAGCATATGCTTCTCAGGCCGACCCTACTGTAGAAGAACTTACAGAAATAAAAACGGCAGTATCTGAGGCTTTCAGCAATGCTGCCATACATGGTTACAAAGGAGAGGGCGGGCCTGTAAAAATGGAATTCGGCTTTACCTCCGCAGATACATTGATGATAAAAGTCATTGACAAAGGTACAGGTATCGAGAATATTGCTGTAGCCATGGAACCTCTTTTCACCACGGACACAGGCCCTGAAAGATCAGGAATGGGGTTTACCGTGATGGAAAGTTTCATGGATAAGCTTAAGGTGGATTCAAAACCGGGTGAAGGCACCACAGTAACGATGATCAAAAAGCTGGATACATATTATGAACTCTGAACTGGAGCAGATAGTCGCAGAACATACGGGGCTTGTCAAGTCCGTGGCGCTGCGGCTTTCTTATATATACGGAGAAGAACCCGAGGATATGATTCAGATCGGCTACATAGGACTTATCAAGGCGGCCCGGCGCTTTGATCCACAACGCGGTCTGAAATTCTCGACTTATGCTGTCCCTATGATAGCAGGAGAAATAAAGTCTCAGATGAGGGACAGAGGAGCTATTAAAGTGAGCAGGAGCATAAAATCAGATGCTGCTGTTATACGAAGAGCTGAGAATGACTTTACAGCTTTGAATGGCAGGTCCCCGAGAATAAGCGAGCTTTCAGAAATAACAGGCATGCCTGCAGAAAGAGTATCTCAGGCGATTCAGGCAGAAGATGCCATGAAAAACATGGAAGACTGCATGAAGATTGATACTGCAGTCTGTGAAGAAGAGAGAAATGTAAATAAAATAGACATAAGTATTGTTCTGGAACATCTTGATCCTAAATCCAGACAGGTGATGGTGCTGAGATATTACAGAGATATGACTCAGTCGGATGTCGCACAGGTTCTGGGTATTTCTCAGGTGCAGGTGTGCAGAATAGAGAAAAAAGCTCTGACTGCTATGGCTGAAAAACTGGATTTTGATTAAAAAAACAATAAAAGAGTATAACCTTGTGTGCGGGAGACAAAAGCAAAAATTGGCACCGCAAAATTTCACCTTTTTTTCGCTTTTTCGAACAAAATTTTGTTGCAATTTTAACGATAAAGTGTTTTAATAAATATGTATGCATGTTATATTCGAGAGACGAAAAATAACAAGTTAAAAATACGGATACTGTCCATATCGGACCCCGTTATTAATAATTTAAGGAGGCATTTAAATGAACTTTCAACTAACGAAGGAACAGGAATTCGTAAGAAAAATGGTAAGAGAATTTGCCACTAACGAAGTTGAACCGTTAGCTGCAGACATCGACAAGGAACACAGATTCCCTGTAGAAACTGTTGAAAAAATGGCTAAGTATGGCATGTTAGGCGTACCGTTCCCTACCGAATACGGCGGAGCAGGTGGAGATCACATCTCATACGCAATCACAGTAGAAGAATTATCAAGAGTTTGCGCTTCAACAGGCGTAATCTGCTCAGCACATACTTCACTTTGCTGCTGGCCTATCTTTAACTGGGGTAATGAAGAACAGAAACAGAAATACTTACCAGACTTACTGAGCGGCAAGAAGCTGGGTGCTTTCGGTCTGACAGAACCTAATGCAGGTACAGACGCAAGCGGACAGCAGACAAGAGCTGAATTAGTAGGAGACAAGTGGGTTCTCAACGGAGCTAAGGTATTCATCACTAACGGTGGATATGCTGACGTTTTCGTAGTAATGGCTATGACTGACAAGTCAAAAGGAAACCACGGAATTTCTGCTTTCATCGTAGAAAAGGGAGATCCTGGATTCTCAATCGGTAAAACAGAAGATAAGATGGGTATATGCGCATCTTCAACTACAGAACTTATTTTCCAGAACTGCGAAATTCCTGCAGACAGACTGCTGGGACAGGTTGGTGACGGATTCAAGGTTGCAATGTCCACTCTGGACGGCGGACGTATCGGTATCGCTTCCCAGGCATTAGGTATTGCACAGGGTGCTTTTGACGTTACAGTTGAATACATGAACTCAAGAAAGCAGTTCGGAAAGAAACTGTCACAGATGCAGGCACTTCAGTTCTCAATGGCTGATCTGAAGACTAAGATCGAAGCAGCAAGACTGCTGGTATACAGAGCTGCAGACATGAAGGATAAACACATGAACTATGGCGAAGCCGCTGCAATGGCTAAGCTGTTTGCTGCAGAAACTGCTATGGAAGTTACTACTAAGTGCGTTCAGTACCACGGTGGTTACGGTTACACTAAGGACTACCCGGTAGAAAGAATGATGAGAGACGCTAAGATTACTGAAATCTACGAAGGAACTTCTGAAGTTCAGAGAATGGTAATCGCCGGCAAGACTTTCAAGAAATAAGATAGTAGGAGGAAATTGAAATGGCATTTAAGATTATCGTATGCGCAAAGCAGGTTCCTGATACAAACGTTATCAAAATCAACCCTAAAACAGGAACTTTGATCAGAGACGGCGTTCCATCAATCCTGAACCACGATGACAACAACGCTCTTGAAGAAGCTTTAAAGATTAAAGACAAATACAAAGACGTAACAGTAACGGTTATTTCCATGGGACCTCCTCAGGCAAGTGATCTGCTGTTCGAATGTATCGCAAAGGGTGCTGACGAAGGTATCCTGGTATCCGACAGAGCAGTTGGCGGATCAGATACATGGGCTACTTCCAATACACTGGAAGCTGCAATCAGAAAATGGGAAAAAGAAAACGGTCCTGCTGACCTGATCTTTGCAGGTCGTCAGGCTATCGACGGAGATACCGCTCAGGTAGGTCCTCAGATTGCAGAAAAGTTAGATTTACCTCAGGTTACATATGTTGAAGAATTTGAAATCGACGATAACCTGAAGGACATCACTGTTAAGAGACAGTTAGAAGACGGTTATGAACTGATTCACATCCAGACTCCTTGCATGCTGACTGCCATCAAGGAACTGAATGAACCAAGATACATGAACATGAAGGGTATCTTCGGCGCCAAGGACATCAAGGTTTGGAACGCTAAGGATATCGAAGTTGACCTCACAAAGGTTGGTCTTGAAGCTTCACCTACAAATGTATTCAGATCATTCACACCGGCTCCTAAGGCTCCTGGTCAGAAGATTACAGGCGACACTGAAAACGAGCAGGCTAAGAATCTCTTAATCCAGCTTAAGGGTAAGCACATCATCTAATAGGAGGAAATACAATGGCTATTGAAATTTTAAAAGAAAAATGTATAGGCTGCGGACAGTGCTTTAAGTCATGTCCGTATGACGCTTTTGAATTTGAACCTTATGACGGCAATAAGCTGGGTAAGGTTGCAAAAGTAAACGCAAAGTGCTCCTTCTGTAATCAGTGCTTAACCGCATGTAAGTTTGGAGCAATTCAGGAAAAGAAGCAGGATGCTGCAGTAGATCTTTCTGAATACAAGCACATATGGGTATTCGCAGAACAGAGACAGGGTAAGATTCAGAATGTTGCTCTGGAACTCATTGGCGAAGGAAAGAGACTGGCTAAGGACATCAGCGAAGATACTCAGATCTGCGCAGTACTGATGGGTAACAACATTGATCACCTGGCTCAGGAATGTTTTGAATACGGTGCTGAAAAGGTTTACATGGTTCAGGATCCGTTACTGGAAAACTTCACAACTGATGGTTACACAAAGGTTATGAAGCAGTTAATCGATGAATACAAGCCTGAAATCGTTCTCTATGGTGCAACTCATATCGGTCGTGACTTTGCTCCTCGTATTGCTGCAAGATGCAACACAGGTCTGACTGCCGACTGTACACACCTGGATGTAAAGGTTTCCAAGTACATCGAATTTGCAAAAGCAAACACTACATTGGATACATCAACATTGGATCCTAACGATCCTTCAACAGGCATCAAGCAGACTCGTCCTGCATTCGGCGGAAACCTTATGGCTACCATCATCTGCCCTAAGACAAGACCTCAGATGTCAACAGTTCGTCCTGGCGTAATGCAGAAGCAGGAAAGAGTTCCTGGAGCAACAGGCGAAATTGTAAATGTTAAGCCTGATATCAAGGCTTCAGATATCAGAATCGAAATCAAGGACATCGTTAAGTCAATGAAGGAAATGGTATCCTTAACTGACGCTAAGATCATCTGCTCCGGCGGTCGTGGTCTTGGAGATGCTTCCGGATTCCAGCTGATTCAGGAATTTGCTGACAAGGTTGGCGGTGTTGTTGGATCATCCCGTGCAGCTGTAGACGCAGGCTGGATTGATCACTCTCACCAGGTTGGACAGACAGGTACTACCGTTAAGCCTGAAATTTACTTCGCTTGCGGTATTTCCGGTGCTATCCAGCATCTGGCAGGTATGCAGACTTCAAACTGCATCGTAGCTATCAACAAGGATCCTGATGCTCCTATCATGGAAGTTGCCGACTACGCTATCGTAGGCGACCTGTACAAGGTAATCCCTGAAATCATTGCTGAATGGGATAACGCAGAAGCACTGTACGACGCAACTACAAAATAAAGTGAGCTTCGAAATCTTTGATTTCGCCAAGCGAACTTTTGCAAAGCTTCCCCAAGAAGACAAGCGCAGCGAAGGCTGATTGGA
>DCJK01000019.1:0-57284 GCA_002320005.1 Firmicutes bacterium UBA1702 | reverse complement strand
GCGACTGCCGAGCTTCGAAATCTTGTTCGATTCGAAACTGCATTTAAATCAAAAACAAAAGGACGGTCAAAGGACCGTCCTTTTCGTATGCTGTTATGAACTATCATAGAAATGCAGCATAACACATACTCGGCGTAAAGATAACGTAAGGACTTCTTCACCTGATGCTAAGAAAAAATCAAGGTTTGAATAACTCCGTTGAAATAGCCGCAAAATATAATTATAATCATGCTCTAAAGATAATATTACTGAATAAGCTGTTTCAAGAGGAGGTAATTTTTCATGGAAAATTACGAATTTCTGGTCAGTATTGCTATAATAATACTCTCTACCAAGATTTTAGGTGATCTGACAAAAAAAGTAAGTATGCCTCAGGTTGTAGGAGCATTGCTTGCGGGGGTCATTGTGGGACCTACGGGTCTGGGACTGATAACGAACACCGACTTTATTGCCTGTACGGCAGAAATAGGAGTAATCCTTCTTATGTTTCTGGCAGGGCTTGATACGGATATCGATGAGATAAAAAAGAACAGCGTTGCCTGTATAGTGATAGCAAGTATAGGTGTAATAGTACCGCTTATAGGAGGAACGGCGTGCTATTATTTTTATTTTGAAGCGGGAGCAGACAGCTATGAGGAGATTCTGAGAGCTGTATTTGTGGGAGTTGTTCTCACTGCGACCTCTGTGAGCATAACGGTTGAAGCCCTGAGAGAAATGGGGCGTCTTGACGGTAAGGTAGGTAATGCCATTCTGGGTGCTGCCGTGATAGATGATATTATAGGAATACTGGTACTTACAGTAGTGTCAAGCCTTAAGGACAGCAGCATTTCCATAGGTGCTGTGGTCATCAAGGTACTTCTTTATGTTGTAGTGATGATCATTATCGGTGTGCTGATGACAAAATATAAAAGAGCTATCGATGCAAATCTGAAAAAACAGCGTATAACAACTTTTGTAATGGCCGGATGCCTTCTGGTTGCTTTTGCATCGGAGCACTTTTTCGGCATTGCAGACATAACAGGGGCGTATATACTGGGGCTTTTCCTGTCGCGCCATGAAATAAAAAAAGAGGTTACAAAAAAGATAAGCGTACCTTCATATCTGTTTTTTTCTCCGGTTTTCTTCGCCAGTGTGGGCCTGAAAGTAAACCTTGAGGGGCTTAACGGAAGCATGCTTATTTTTTCACTGCTGCTGCTGGCGGTGGCAATACTCACAAAGATAGTAGGGTGCGGTTTGGGAGCAAAGCTATGCGGATTCAGCAATGAAGAAGCAGTGCAGGTTGGAGTAGGAATGATATCCAGAGGTGAAGTGGCTCTCATTGTAGCGCAGAAAGGATATGCCATGGGACTAATGAGCGCAGCTCTTTTTCCACCTATAGTACTTGTTGTAATAGCCACAACTATAATAACACCTGTTATTCTGAAAAGAATAATGTAAATAATAACGGCATATTCAGCAGCGGGACGGCTTTTCAAGAAAGAAGGCCGTTCTTTTTTTGTTGAAAATAAAATATGTATTGATATTTTTTTGTCATTTACCACAAAAACAACTATGGGAATATGTGCAAAAAACTAACAATCTCTTGATTTAACAGGCGAAATATGATATATTGTAAGCATATTTGTTGTAGAGGTGAAGATTGTGAAGAACTTGAGACTGCTTGATGCAGCAAAGGCTATATTTGATGAAACAGTAGATATAAGACGAGATATACACAGAAACCCTGAAATAGGACGAAAAGAGATACGCACTACCAGCCTTATTAAAGAAAAACTTCAGGAGTACGGAGTCGATGAGATTCAGTCACCTATGCCGACAGGCGCTGTGGCTCTGATAAAAGGGGCAAAGGGCGAGGGTCCATGTGTTGCCATCAGGGCCGATATAGACGCTCTTCCTGTAGAGGAGCAGACAGGACTCCCTTTCAGCAGCCAGATTCCGGGGATGATGCACGCATGCGGACATGACATGCATACGGCAATGCTGCTTGGCACCGTCAGACTGTTGTGCAGCAACAGAGATGCTTTTGCAGGCACAGTAAAAGTGATTTTCCAGCCCAGCGAAGACACTTTGCCGGGAGGAGCCAAGGAACTGGTAGAAAAAGGTGTAATGGAAAATCCTCATGTAGATGCCATATTCGGAATGCATATTATGCCTGATGAAGCAAAAGTAGGACAGATAGCCTTTCACGAAGGTCCATTAACCACATCTGTAGACCTGTTTGATATAACAGTAAAAGGAAAAGGAGGACATGGTTCCACTCCTCACCTGACAAAAGACCCTATACTTGCGGCATGCCAGATGGTAACTTTGCTTCAGCAGATTCCGGCCAGATATATTGATCCGCTGGAGACGGTGATATTCCCTGTATGCAGCTTTCATAGCGGGGATGCGCCTAATGTAATACCTAACGAAGCAGAATTTTCGGGAATAGCACGTTCGTATCTGCCTGAAATCAGGAAACAGGTCACCGAGCAGGTGTTTGAAATAGCAAAAGGCGTTGAGGCTATTTCCGGTGCGACAGTAGATATCAATCACTATGACGGATATCCTGCATGCTTTAACGATCCTGAACTGACAAGAGCAGTAAGGACATCAGTATCCCAAGTACTGGGGGAGGATATGATAGTAGATTTGGAGAAACCTCTGTCTTTCAGCGAGGACTTCAGCTATTTCACTGAGATGACAGGCACACCCGGAGCATATATGTTCTTGTACGGAGGTCATGAAGGCGAACTGGTGGCGCTGCACAACGCAAAATGTGCAATGAAGGAAGAGGCTATGCCTTACGGAATTGCGGCAATGACATCAGCTGTAATCGGCTATCTGAATAAATAGTCAAATGCTAAAATACATAAAACAGTGAAAAAGGTAAAAAAGCTTATCGATTAAAGAAAGCTTTTACATAACATCACACACAGAAAGGAAGACGTAAAATGTATAACTTTGCACTTGCGTTCGTAATTTGCGCCGTAGCATACATCATAGGTGAATATGTTGCAAAAATTACAAAAGCATGGGTGCCTTCAGTATTCGTTACTGCAGCTGTTCTGCTCATCGGATACTGGACAATTATACCACAGGAAGTAGTAAGCGACTCAATGCTTATTCCTTTCGGAAGCACCATCGGTATTTATCTCTTAATCACCCACATGGGTACTGTAATCAGCTTGAAGCAGCTGATTCAGCAGTGGAGAACCATCGTCGTATGTCTGTCAGGACTGGCAGGTATGATGCTGCTGGGCTACTTTGTAGCACCTCTCCTCATCGACAAGACTCTGGTTATTGCCGGTCTGCCTCCTCTTACAGGCGGTATCGTAGCTGCTACCATGATGCAGTCGGCAGCACAGGAAGCAGGACTTGAAGTGGCAGCTGTATTTGCTATAGCCATGTACTGTATCCAGGGCTTTGCCGGATATCCTATCACTGCAATCTGCCTGCAGACAGAAGGAAAGAGACTTCTCAAAGATTTCCGCAGCGGAAATGTAGTACTTACAGAAACTGACAGAAGAGAAATGGCCAGCGTAGGTATGACTGTAGTTGCTGATGACAGTGACAGAAAAACTCTGATTCCAAGAATCCCTGATAAGTGGAACTCACCTGTTCTGATGCTGGGCAAACTGGGCCTTGTTGGCTGGCTTGCAACTCAGTTGGGAGCAATCACAGGTATCAGCGGAGCTATATGGGCTCTCGTACTGGGTGTATTCTTCACAACTATCGGTTTCCTGGAAACTAACCTTCTGAACAGAGCAAACTCATACCAGATTATCATGTTCGCACTGATGATGTACGTATTTGACGGTTTAAAGACTTGCACCCCTGCAATGCTTAAATCCATCATAATTCCTATGATTGTTCTCATCGTTATAGGTGTTGCAGGTATGGCAGCATTTGCATTCATCATTTCAAAGGTACTGAAGATGTCATTCCCTCTGGCATTTGCCAACGGTCTGACTGCACTTTACGGATTCCCTTGCGATGCAATCATAACTGAATCAACCTGCAATGCTCTGGGACAGACTGAAGAAGAAAGACAGTACCTCATGAGCAAGATGTTCCCATCAATGATCGTAGGCGGATTCGTTACTGTAACAATAACTTCCGTATTCATCGCAGGCTGGTTCAGCAGCATCCTGTTGAATATGTAATTATATGACAATAACTAATAATAGTATAGAAGGTGTTTAAAATGAAAATTCAAGAAGTTGCTTCAAAATATGAGAAGTATCAGGTTGAAATGCGCCGTTACTTTCATCAGTATCCTGAAGTAAGCGGAAAGGAATACGAGACAAGCAAGAAAATCAAGGAAGAGCTGGATAAAATCGGCGTTCCATGGGTGGATTGCGGTCTGGAAACAGGTGTCCTTGCCACGATTAAAGGCTCAAAGCCCGGTAAAACCATTCTGCTGAGAGCTGATATCGATGCACTGTCTGTTCAGGAAACAACAGGAGCAGAGTATGCCAGCAAGAACGAAGGCGTTATGCACGCCTGCGGACATGACTGCCATATATCCATGTTGCTGACGGCAGCTCATATCTTAAACGATATGAAAGATGACCTTTGCGGAACCGTTAAACTGGCATTTCAGCCTGCAGAGGAAGCTGCAATAGGTGCCAAGGCCATGATTGCTGACGGAGCTTTAAAGGGTGTTGATGCAGCTTTTGGTATTCATATCTGGTCTGACGTGCCTGCCGGACATGTTTCCTGCTCAGAAGGACCAAGAATGGCATCTGCGGATCTGTTCAAAATTGACATCAAGGGAAAAGGCTGCCATGGAGCAGCTCCTCATCAGGGCGTTGATGCTGCTGTTGTAACGGCATCTGTTATAAATAATCTTCAGGCCATGGCCAGCAGACAGACAGCTCCGGTTGATCCTATTGTAGTTACAGTGGGACTGGTGGAAGCAGGAACAAGATGGAATGTTGTTGCTGAAAATGCACACATGGAAGGAACAACACGTTGTTTCAGCCAGGAAGTATGGGATTCCATTCCTGTACTGATGGAAAGAACCGTAAAGAATACCGCTGCTGCCTTCGGAGCTGAAGCTCAGGTATCCTTCGACAGATTTATACCTCCTACGGTAAATGATGCTTCAATGGCTGAACTGGCAAGAGAATCTGCAGTAAAGATAATGGGAGAAGGAGCACCTATAGACAGCCCTGTAACCATGGGCGGAGAAGACTTCGCATATTATGCAAAAGAAGTTCCTGCTGCCATAGCTTTACTGGGATGCGGCAATGAAGCCTGTGGAGCTGTATGGCCTCAGCATTCCGGAAATTACTGTGTAGATGAAAGTGCTCTGATCAAGGGTGCAATGCTCTACGCTCAGGTTGCGATGGACTACAATGCAAAATAAGAGCCTTATGCTATATAATCGGAACGGCGTCTTGGCAGATGCCGTTCCTTTTGTATTTCAGTCATGGCCGCTGGTTTAATTTCCCCCTTTAATAATGCGGCAAAATTTGATATAATAATATAGTTATCGATATGAATAAGGAGCATATGACACAAAATGAAAGGTAAAAAGATTATTCACCCGAAAGAAGAAGATACAAAGGTCCTTCTCATCAATGATATAGCAGGATATGGCAAGGTATCTCTGGCTGCAATGATACCCATAATGTCGCATATGGGATTCAGCATATATAACCTGCCTACAGCAGTAGTTTCCAATACTTTGGACTATGGACTCTTTGATATACTTGAGACCACCGATTACATGAAAAACACTCTGGACGTATGGAAGAAACTGGGTTTTGCTTTTGATGCCATATGTACCGGTTTTATCGTATCAGAGGAGCAGGTAAAAGTGGTAGCAGAATACTGCAGTGAGCAGCGGCAGAACGGTGTGAAAATATTTGTAGATCCCATTATGGGAGATGACGGAGCACTTTATAACGGTGTATCGGATAATACGATTACATATATGAGAAGAATATGTTCTGTTGCCGACATAATAATGCCTAACTATACCGAAGCGGTATTCCTGTCAGATAAATATATAGGCAGGGACAATGTGACAGAAGCTGAAGCAAGAGAAATCGTTGATGCGTTGAGAGAACTGGGGTCGAAATCAATTATTATAACCAGCATAACCGTTGACGGTCAGACATGTGTGTATGGATACGATGACGGACGCTGTGAATATTTCAAGATACCTTTCGAGTATGTGCCGGTAATGTTCCCGGGAACGGGAGATATCTTCTCTGCGCTTTTAATCGGAAGTGTTCTTAAAGGCCGTGAACTGCAGGAGTCAACGGCTTTTGCCATGAACATGGTTCGGGAATTGATACTTCTTAACGTTGACAATGTGGATAAATACAAAGGTCTCCCTATTGAAAAATATCTTGATGACATGACAAAATTTGAATGAGGTGATTTGAGATGCAGCTTACTGAAAGAATTGAAAACTGTAACGGATGCGGCGCATGTGAGGTGGCCTGCAAATATGTGTGTGTAAAAATGAAAGAGGCAGAGGATGGCACGATGAAACCCGTTGTCAATGAAAACGGCTGCAACAAGTGCAATGCGTGCGTGCTTTTCTGCCCGCTGTACAATCCTGTGGAACTGCCTGATTTTGAAGAATTCTTTGACTGCAAAGAAGATGTGCGCACAAGACATATGGCGCCTGTTTACAGAGCTGCCATGCGTAGTGTTAAAGACGGCAAGCACACTGAATTTGTAGGAACACTTTGCCAGATAGCAGCTCTTAAGTCTCTTAGAGGGGATAAACTGGCACACAACCTGGCGATATTTCCGGTGTACTGCGACGAAGAACAGAGAAAATCCAATCACGCTTGTGCAACATGCAGATTTTATGATTGATTTGAGAGGATTAAATGGAGAATTCGATTTTAAATAAAGTAAAAGAAACAGAGGCTCTCTTTGAAAATTACGAAATTGTCGGCAGCGAGCTGGCAAGGCTGAGAAGGCTGCGCAGTAAGCTGGAAGAAAGGCATATAACCGTATCCGTAATAGGACAATTTAAAAGAGGTAAGAGTGCATTGGTAAACCGCATTCTCGAAAGGGAAATAATGCCTGTAGGTATAGTTCCTGTAACTGCAGTGGTAACCACTGTGGATTACGGTGATGAGGAAGCAGAGATCCATTTCAACAACGGTCTTGTTCAGAAAGTTGAATTTGGCAACTTGTCAACATATGTAAATGAACAGGAAAATAAGAATAACAAGTTGAATGTCTCCAAAGTGGCAATCAAGTGTCCATCAGCATTCCTTGAAAATGGAATAACGCTGGTGGATACTCCCGGCGTAGGCTCTATGCACGAAAAAAATTCTGAAGAAGCTTATGCTTTTGTAAAGGAAAGCGATGCGGTAGTCTTTACCTTATCGGTGGACAGCCCTATAAATCAGATTGAGATAGATTTTCTTAAGAATGCAAAAGAATATGCTGCAAAGTTTTATTTCGCTGTCAACAAGATAGACGTAATTGACGATGCAGAACTGAATTCATACATGGAATACTGCCGCGGATTTATTTCAGGACTTATGGAAGTGGAAAATGTGACACTGTTTCCAGTCAGTGCGAAAGATGACCGTGGAATAGATCGTCTTAAAAAGGCAGTTACTGACGACCTGCTGAGAGAGAGCAGCCATATTCTGGAGGAGTCTGCCTCTAAAAAGCTCCACGATATAGTTATGAGCGCCCTTTCGCAGGTTACCTTTTACAGAAATGCCCTTTCGATGACTCATGGGGAGTTCGATGCGAAATTCAAGGAAATGCAGGAATTTTTTGATGCCATCCATGTAGAAGCAGTGGCACTTCCGGAATCCCTTAAAGAAAACAGAGTAGTATGTCAGGCTTATATCAATGATGTAAAAAACCGACTGACTGCGAAGGTAAAGGAACTATTCGGAATTGATTATCACTATGATATTGCTGACATTGAAGGAGAAACAGCTGTAGCTGCCGGAAATGTCTCCGGTCAGGTGGATGAAATATGCTCTTCACTGAACAAAACCCTTAATGCTATTTTTATGCATAGGGAAGAGAACACTTATGTGGTGGCAAGAAGAATCAATGATCTCAACAGGCTGGTAAGAAGGCTTGTAAAAATGAGAGACGAGAAAATCGAATAACAACTGTCCATGCAGTTTTTTAGAGAACAATATGAAACGGTGCAGAACGGCAAAGACTGCACCGTTTTCTTTACTTTTTTCTTAAGATTATTGAAATGAAGTTCAGATAGCGACCGCCTCCGGCATCCATTGCTTTCCTGTCCCCCACGGCATACTGATTTTCCTGACGAAGCCAGTCTGCCCACACTTCTTCACTGCTTTCCATTTCTTTAACTGCAAGTACCCGGGCGTCCCTGCAGAAACTCACAATTTTCGCCCAGTATTTTGCATCGTGCATGTAGTCAAGCTGCTCAGGGGTCCACGACAGCAGTAATTCCTGTGGCAGGTGACGATGACAATCTTTTTTCATACCCGGAATTGCAATATAAACATATCCACCCCTTTTTACGAAAGGCAGAAGCTTGTCATCAAGATATCGCGGATCACGTCCGAAATAGTTATAGGAATCCACACTCACCACAGCATCAAAGAATTCCTTTCTGAACGGCAGGTGGGATGCATCTGCTTTTACCGGAATGATCTGATCCTTCGTTAAACCCATTTTAGTGAAAAACAACATGTTTTCTTCAGGGTCGCTCCAGAGATCTGCTGCATAGACTTTAAAGCCGTATTCTTTCGCAAGAAATACACTTGTCAGTCCCTGCCCGCTTCCAAGATCACAAATAATGCTTCCGGGCGGGATATTATGATTAAGCAGTAATTCTTCCGTAAGTTTGACGGGATTTGGTCCCATGATTTTTTCATGAAGGACGGGAGTGTCATATTTCCTGCTTCTTATATATTCCATATAATACCTTCCTATCTTTTATGCAAATTCTTGTTATATTTTGCGATTTTTTTGAATTTTTCCCTTTTCTCAGCTAAATAATCTTCTGTATCCTCAATGTATCGATTTTCGCACATGAGTTTCTGATAGGAGCGGAGGCGCTCTGCTGATAGCAGGCCATTATCGGCAGCTTTAAGCACGGCGCATCCCGGTTCTCCCGAGTGAGTGCAGTTACGGAAACGGCATTTAAGTGCCAGAGCATCAATGTCCGAAAAAGCAGTGTTTATTCCATCGCCTGCATCCCACATACCCAGCTCTCGCATGCCCGGAGTGTCGATAACCATGCCGCCGCAGGGCAGGAGAAATAGCTCACGATGTGTCGTAGTGTGGCGACCCCTGCCATCGCTTCTGATACTGCCGGTATTCAATAGGTTTTCATGCATAAGACAGTTAATTATGGTGGATTTTCCCACTCCGGAGGATCCGATGAACGCTGAGGTCTTTCCTTTCGTAATATATGGGTATAGTACCTCAAAGTCCAAGTCGTTTATGCAGCTTGTGACTAAAACATCAGCTCCTGAAGCTACAGCAGATATGGCAGAAAGCCTGCTGTCTAAATCAGAGCATAAGTCTGACTTTGTAAGAACGATAACAGGCGTTGCTCCGCTGCTCCAGGCAATTGCGAGATAACGCTCCAAACGGCGCAGGTTAAAATCATTGTTTAAATCCATGCATAGAAACGCCGTGTCAATATTGGCGGCTACAACCTGCTCCTGTGCTGTGCCGCCGGCAGCTTTTCGCATGAAACAGCTGCGTCGAGGCAGAACCTGATGAATTACAGCGCTGTCATTTTTTTCGTTCCAGTCCGTCATGACAAAGTCTCCGACTGCCGGATATTCTGATATTGTATGTACATTATAATGAAATTTTCCGGATACCTGACCGTTTTTTTCTCCATACTCTGAAATAAGCCGGTAAAGTCCCTTTTGCTGCGAAATTACTCTGCTTACAGTTAAGTCTTTGAAGCCTTCCGAATAAACTGTAAAAGCTTCTGACAGACCATATCGCTTCATATCATTTATTTTTTCCATATTGCCCTCTGCTTTTATCTGATAACAGATTGTGAACTGCATCCATTATAGTAAACGAACGTTTACTCGTCAAGAGGCACATAAAAAACAGCGTGATAAGCCTTACTGCTTATCACACTGTCTTTGGCTTAAAACAGAGCAGATGCTATTCTCTGCTCTGTTTTGTGACTTTATCCATGTACATGCTCCATTTTATCGCATGACGCGGGTCAGGCTGAAGAATGAAGTTGTACATTTTTTTCTTGTGATACATGTCAAAATGGTCGCCTACACTCATGGGAAGAGCCTTGATATTGGAAACTTCTTCGGTAAATTCCAGAGGCTCTCCGAAACAGGTTCCGCTGAAGGAGACCGTATTTCGATCCATCTTTATGATTCCTTTTCCGGCATTGCGATTCAGATCACCTCTTGAATCGGGAACAGCCAGAATGGTGGGGCTTTCCAGAGGTGTATCAATATCTATCTGAGATTCCTGCCAGAAATACCAGTCATTTATTTTTTTAAAAGGACCCCCGTGAAGATTATAGTAGTTGTCCAGTTCCGAGCTGAAACCGCAGCTGCATCTGATATGCCTGTCGTCTGTAGTCATGCTGAATTCAGACAGGCAGGAAGGGCATTTGTATAAAACTCCGTCAAGGCCCATTGCAGGCCGGCTGCACCGGTATTCTACGTCTTCCAGAACATGGTCCTCGTCATGGAGAATGGCCGAATCAATTATTGTATTTATTTCTTCCGCGCTGAGGCTCTTTATCTGGTCTGCCTCCAGAAGCTTTGCTGTGGTTACTTCAATACGCCCTTTTCTTAAACCGGCTTTTCCCCATTTTGGCAGTGTTTTATATGCGCCGTTTTCGGTTACGGTATATACATCAACACCCATCTTTTTTACCAGCTCGGCGGTGCCTTCAGTAACCTGCAGAGAATGTCCCATACATGTCAGTCTGCCCTCAGGAAACAGAACCACCACATTGCCGCTGTCGCGAGCGCGGAGAATGCTGATAATGGTTTTGATATCGGGACAGAACATCTTTTTTGAGATTACATGCATGTGATTGAGAAAGCGGCGTATAAGAGGCTTTGCCATAAAATGCTCGCTCACTACGAAGGTGGGGCGTATGGGCATAAGAGCCACGGCCACCAGCAGAAAATCTATGTTTGATACATGAGGACAGAGGACAAGAGCAGGACCTTTAAGACCCTCAAGTCCGCTTCTGTCATAGGAAGCTCTGCATTTAAGTTTAAGAAAAAGAGCAACCAGAGCATATAATATTGTGTAAGAAACCACCGGCGGTTTTTTGATAACTGTCTTTTTGCTTTTATCAGACATATGTTGTACCTCTCTGCTTTAATCAACATATATTATATGCGAAACAATCACGTAAAAGCAACAATCTTTAAATAAATAGAGTATTATTTCCCGGGAAATGGTGGTATAATATCATTTGTCCCGCAAGGAGGAGGAAATAAAATGAATAATAAATCCAATGTAAAAAAAGTAATAGGCGTAGTTTCAGGTAAAGGTGGTGTGGGGAAATCATCCATAACTTCCATGCTTGCAGTGGCTACTCAGCGAATGGGATACAAAACAGCGGTTCTTGATGCGGATATTACAGGACCTTCTATTCCAAAGGCTTTCGGACTTATAGAAAAAGCCATGGGCAATGACAAAGAAATAATGCCGGTAATAACTGACACCGGAATCAGAACCATGTCCATAAATTCTCTGCTGGAAGATACCACCGATCCGGTGGTATGGAGAGGACCTGTTCTTTCCGGAGTAGTGGAGCAGTTCTGGAATGATGTCGTATGGGGAGATATAGACGTGATGTTTGTGGATATGCCGCCGGGAACAGGAGACGTTGCACTGACAGTGTTTCAGTCCCTGCCTGTTGATGGTATAGTAATCGTGACCTCTCCGCAGGAACTGGTAGCCATGATAGTTGAAAAAGCTGTAAAGATGGCGGATCTGATGAATGTGCCGGTAGTGGGAATCGTAGAGAACATGTCCTACTTTGTATGCCCTGAATGCGGCAGACAGCACAAGATATTCGGAGAAAGCCATATTGAAGACATTGCATCAAGATATGGAATCAAGGCTGCTGCAAAGCTTGCCATGGATCCGGAAATTGCACATAACTGTGACAGAGGAATGGCAGAATGCCTTAAAACTGAAGGTCTTGAGCCTGTGGTGGAAGCCTGCCTTAATGCTTTTAATCCCGACAAGCAGGATGGTATACCTAAGCCGGAAGGATGCAGCGGAAGCTGTTCCAGCTGCGGTGTTGACGGATGTTCAAGCAGACAATGATTATACATAATTCACTAAAAGCACACACTTGCTGTGCTTTTTCTGCTAAAATGAAAGAAAAAAAGGGGAAGGACCGGCATTATGTTTGGATATGTACTTGTAAATAAACCGGAACTTAAAATAAGAGAATTTGAGGTTTACCGCAGCTACTACTGCGGGCTCTGTCATGCATTGAAAAGCAGATACGGCAATTTGAGCCGCCTTACACTTAATTATGACATGACTTTTCTGGTGATGCTCCTCAGCGATCTGTATGATGCCGAGGATAATACCACCTGCGGTCACTGCATGCTCCACCCGGTAAAGAAGCATTGCAGCAGACGCAATGAAGTGACAGACTATTGCGCAGATATGTGTATTTTGTTATCATATTATAAATGCCTTGACGACTGGAAAGACGAGAAGAAACTGAGCAAAAAACTCATGGCGGGAGTCCTTGGCAAAAAATGCCGCAAGGTAAAGGAAAGATATCCCGAAAAGGCGGAGTTTGTTGAGAACAGACTAAATATGCTGTCTATAGTTGAGAGCTCCAAAGCAGACCATATTGACAAAGCGGCAAGAGTATTCGGAGAAATAATGGCGGAAATCTTCGTTTACAAAGATGATCGCTGGAAAGAAGATTTATACAAGATAGGCTTTTATCTGGGTAAATTCATATACCTGCTGGATGCTTATGAAGATATCGAAAATGACATAAAGAGCGGCGCCTACAACCCTTTTAAAGGAATATATAAAAATGAGGATTTCGACAATCAGGTGTTGAAACTGCTGCTGCTGATGATAGGAGAATGCACAGATGCCTTTGAAAGGCTCCCGTTGGTGGAAAATGTGGAAATACTCAGAAATATATTATATTCCGGTGTATGGGTAAGATTCGGAAAAGCAAAGGCCGGATTCAAAGCCGCCGAAGAAACCGGGGTGACTCAGTTGCCGGAGGAAATAATAAATTAGGAGAAACAGATGGATCCATATAAAGTGCTCGGTGTAAGCAGCAATGCCACCGATGACGAGATAAAAAAAGCATACAGAACTCTCAGCCGTAAGTACCATCCTGATGCCAATGTGGGAAATCCCAATCAGGCGGCCTACGAGGAAAAATTCAAAGAAGTGCAGCAGGCCTACAGTGCCATAATGGATATGAGGCAGGGAAAGGTTCCGGGAGCCGGAAATGCAGATGACTTCTGGGGATTTGGAGGTTTTGGAGGACAGCAGTCTCAGAAAACGGAAAGCCAGGATGAACAATATATGCGTTCTGCCCTTAACTACATTCAGAACGGATATTACAGAGAAGGTCTCAATGTCCTTGAACAGGTAAAGGACAGAAAGGGACCGTGGTACTATTACAGTGCCTTTGCTAATTATCGCATAGGAAACAATGCGGAGGCTCTGGAGCATGCCAAGGCAGCATGTGCCTTCGAACCCAATAACTTTTATTACGCCAGTCTCCTGTCACAGCTGCAGGGAGGCGAAAACAGATATCAGCAGAGGAGTGCCAGGTACGGAGGCAATCCGTCCATGGGAAAGACCAATTATCTGGGACAGATATGTACAACATTCCTCTGTCTCAACCTGTGCTGCGGCGGTGGAGCATATATGGGCATGCCTGTCTTATGCTGCCTATAAAATCAGCTGCTTATGAACAGCCGTTTTTATCCGGGAGTTTGAAACCGCCGGGTATTTGCCAATCTGAAGTGAACCCCTCTTGTCAGACAAAAACAAGTCTAATGAAAGGGGTTAATTTATGTCTGAACAAAGAATGCATATGGAGCTTGCTGCTGCCATTTGCTTAATGATATCTTTAAGGAAAGAAACAGAAGACAAATAAAATTGTATTTTTAATGAGCCTTCGTTGACAAACGGGGGCTCTTATGGTATATTCTATGAGGATAAATCTTTAAAAACGATACAGAGAGATCGGCAAGATTAAACCGCAACAGAAAACAGATAATATTTTGCACATGGTTTTTGCAGACCGGTGTTGTGCAGATGTTTGATGCGTATTTGTCTTGCCTTTCTGGCAGGACTTTTTTGTTGGAGAGGAAGCTCATGAGAGAATTTGACAAAGTAAAGAAAACAGACGTTGAACTTGACGCACCGAAGCTTACATATGCTTTGGAGGATTCTTCATTTGACGAAGTATGCGAAAAGCTCAATAGTGCGGAATTAGTGGCTTTACCCGGTTTTTGCGATGTACATGTACATTTCAGAGAACCGGGTTTTTCTTATAAGGAAACCATTGCCACAGGAAGCCTTGCTGCCGCTGCAGGAGGCTATACAGCTGTATGTACCATGCCAAATCTTAAACCTGTGCCTGACAGCATGGAAAACCTGCAGCAGCAGCTGGATATAATACAGAAGGACGCAGTGATAGATGTCAGACCCTTTGCTGCCATAACTCGTTCCCAGCAGGGAAAAGAACTGGCTGATATGGCCGTAATGGCACCCTTTGCCGCAGGCTTTTCCGATGACGGAAGAGGAGTTCAGAGTGAAGACATGATGAGAGAGGCCATGCTTAAAGCAAAGTCTCTGGGAAAAGTAATATCGGCCCATTGCGAAGACAACTCTCTGCTGAAGGGCGGTTACATACATGACGGAGAATATGCGCGTACTCACGGCCACAGAGGAATATGCTCCGAAAGTGAATATGCCCAGATAGCAAGAGATATAAGGCTGGTAAAAGAAACAGGCTGTGCTTACCACGTGTGTCATGTTTCGGCAAAGGAAAGTGTGGATATAATTCGCAAGGCAAAGGCAGAAGGCGTGAACATAACATGCGAAACCGCACCCCACTATCTGATTCTTGATGAGACGAATCTAAGAGAAGAGGGCCGATTCAAGATGAATCCGCCTCTGAGAGGATCGGACGACAGAGAAGCCCTTATTGAAGGAATCAAGGACGGCATTATCGACATGATAGCGACGGACCATGCACCGCACTCAGAGGAGGAAAAAGACAAAGGACTGGCCATGAGCGCCTTCGGTATCACCGGAATCGAAACAGCCTTTCCGCTGATGTACACCCATCTGGTAAGAAAGGGCGTGATAAGCTTCCGGAAACTCATGGAACTTCTGGTGGTGAACCCGCGAAAACGATTTAACATACCTATAGGTAACGATTTTTCCATATGGGATTTAACAGAAGAATATGTGATTGACCCGGATACGTTTATTTCCAAAGGCAGAGCCACACCTTTTGCAGGAGAAAAAGTTCTGGGAAAATGCAGGATGACGGTATTTAACGGCAAAATAGTTTACAGATAAAGGAGATGTATTAAAATGGCAAAGAGAAAAGACATTAAGAAAATTCTTATTATCGGTTCCGGGCCTATCGTAATTGGGCAGGCAGCTGAGTTTGACTATGCGGGAACACAGGCCTGCCTGGCACTTAAAGAAGAAGGATATGAGGTAGTTCTGGTAAATTCAAATCCTGCAACCATTATGACGGATACGTCAATTGCAGACAAGGTGTATATGGAACCTTTGACATTGGAGTACATAGCCAAGATTTTAAGATACGAAAGACCTGATGCCATAGTTCCGGGAATAGGAGGACAGACAGGATTGAATCTGGCAATGCAGCTGGAGAAGAAAGGTGTTTTGAGAGAATGCGGAGTTGAACTTCTTGGAACAAGTAGCACAAGCATCGAGAGAGCCGAAGACAGGGAACTTTTCAAGGAAATGTGCCAGTCCATCGGAGAGCCTACAATTCCTTCTGAGATAACGTATAACCTGGAAGAGGCAAAAAAAGCTGCTGAAGAAATAGGATATCCCGTAGTTCTGAGACCTGCCTTCACCCTGGGAGGGACAGGAGGAGGATTTGCCAATAATGAGGATGAACTGGTGGAAATCGGCATGAACGCATTCAAGCTTTCACCTGTGCACCAGGTTCTCATAGAAAAGAGTGTCAAAGGATACAAAGAAATTGAATTTGAAGTGATGCGTGACGGAAACGATAAGGCTATAACCATATGCGGAATGGAAAATGTGGATCCGGTAGGCGTTCATACAGGGGACTCAATAGTTGTGGCGCCTATAATGACTCTGAACGACCATGATCTGAAGATGCTCAATGACAGTGCCATAAAAATAATTCGCGAGCTCAAGATAGAAGGCGGCTGCAATGTTCAGTTTGCTCTTAACCCGAATTCAAGTGAGTATTATCTGATAGAGGTTAATCCGAGAGTTTCGCGTTCCTCGGCATTGGCCTCCAAAGCCAGCGGTTATCCTATAGCAAGGGTTACGGCCAAAATTGCCGTGGGCATGTCTCTGGAAGAGATAGAAATAGCCAACACCACCGCTGCCAGAGAGCCGAGCCTGGATTATGTCGTTGCTAAACTGCCGAGATTCCCATTTGATAAATTCACTGCTGCCCCTAATACTTTGGGAACTCAGATGAAGGCCACAGGAGAGGTTATGGGAATAGGCTCAAATCTGGAAGAATGTCTGCTTAAATCCATACGGTCCCTTGAAATCGGGGCTTATCATATTCATCTGGATAAATTTGACAATATGACCACTCCGGCAATAATGGAGTACATTGCTGAATTCAGAGATGACAATATATTTGCCATTGCAGAACTTTTGCGTAGGGGAGAGTCAGTTGAAAAACTTCATGAAGTGACAAAAATAACCGGATATTTCCTTGAGTCCATAAAGAAAATCGTGGAGATGGAAGCTGCCGTAAAGAACATGCCGGGGAACATAGATGTGCTTAAAAAGGCCAAAGCCATGGGATTTTCAGACAGATATATAGCTCCTGCATGGAACATGGAAGAAACAGAAATCTACAATATGAGAGCTGAAGAAAAAATTATGCCGGTGTATAAAATGGTAGATACATTGCATACGGGCGCATATATACCATATTTCTATTCTTCCTATAGCGGAAACAACGGTTCCATAAAGACAGATAAAAAGAAAATCATCGTTCTGGGAGCAGGTCCTATCCGAATCGGCCAGGGTGTGGAATTTGACTATTCGACGGTTCATGCGGTGACAACAATTAAAAAGGCCGGATATGAGGCGATAATCATCAACAACAACCCGGAAACCGTTTCCACAGATTATACTACCGGAGACAAGTTGTACTTTGAACCTCTGACAGTAGAAGATGTGATGAATATCATAGATTTTGAAAAGCCTGAGGGGGTAATTGCATCTCTGGGAGGGCAGACAGCCATCAATCTGGCGCAGCCTCTTTCGGATAGAGGAGTAAAAATCATCGGAACGGACTGCGAAGCCATTGAAAAAGCAGAAAACAGAGACAGCTTCGAAAAAATTCTCAAATCCCTTGATATACCTCAGCCTAAGGGAAAGGCAGTAACCAATATTGAAGACGGTGTAAAGGCTGCTGCAGAGATAGGATATCCGGTACTGGTGAGACCAAGCTTTGTTCTAGGCGGAAGAGCGATGCAGATAGTTGCCAACGAGGATCAGCTCAGGCATTATCTCAAAACTGCCGTTGAAATAGACGAAGACAAGCCGGTTCTGGTAGATAAATACATCATTGGTAAGGAAGTTGAGGTAGATGCCATCTGCGACGGACGAAACGTATTCGTGCCCGGAATCATGGAGCTGGTTGAGCGCACAGGCATCCACAGCGGTGATTCCATCAGCGTATATCCTGCTTTCAGCATTTCCGACAAGGTAAAAGGTATTATACTTCAATATGCCAGAAAGCTGGGACTGGGTATCGGAATTGTGGGTCTGTATAACATACAGTTTATCGTTGACAAGGACGAAAATGTATTCATTATCGAGGTGAATCCTCGTTCATCAAGAACCGTACCTTTCCTTTCAAAATCCACGGGCTACAGCCTGGCAGACATTGCCACAGAGGTTATAATGGGAAAGAGTCTTAAGGAACAGGGAATATTTGATATATATCCTGACGAGAAGAAGAGATGGTATGTGAAAGTCCCTGTGTTCTCCTTCAACAAGATAAGAGGCCTTGACGCTTATCTTTCGCCTGAGATGAAGTCTACAGGAGAAGCCATAGGATATGATGACAAACTCAACAGAGCTTTGTATAAGGCGCTGCAGGCATCAGGAATGAAGCTTCAGAATTACGGAACAGTATTTGCCACTATAGCCGACAAGGACAAGAAGGAAGCTCTTCCGCTTATCAGGAGGTTCTATAATCTGGGTTTTAATATAGAGGCTACGGAAGGAACTGCAAAATTCCTTAAGGAAAACGGAATACGCACCCGTGTTCTTAAAAAGATAAGTGATGGCAGCGATGAAATTCCTAATTCAATACGCCAGGGTCATATTGCTTACATAATCAATACCAGCGACATAGGTTCTGTGGGACAGATGAGCGACGGATATGAAATAAGAAAGTATGCTACAGAGAACAATGCAACCATATTTACCGCACTTGATACGGTGAAGGTGCTTCTGGATGTACTGGAGGAAACAACTCTGAGAATTTCCACCATTGACGCATAGGAGATAAAATGAAAAAAAGTCTATTTGAAATAATCGAAAACATACCTCTGACCCGAGACGTCATGCGCATGAAGTTAAAAGGAGATACATCAGCTATAACGGCGCCGGGGCAGTTTATAAACATTCAAATTGAAGGCCTTTTTCTCAGGCGCCCCATCTCGGTGTGCCATGTATGCGGAGATATCCTTACCATTATTTACAAGGTTGTGGGTGAAGGCACGCGCAGGATGCAGGATATGACCGGAGGCAGCCTGGATATACTTATGGGTCTCGGAAACGGCTATGACCTGTCACCGGCAGGTGAAAGCCCTCTTCTTATCGGGGGAGGAGCAGGAGTTCCTCCCATGTATATGCTTGCTGAAAAGATACTGGAAAGAGGTGTTACTCCAAAGGTGATACTGGGCTTTAACACCGCCTCGGAGGTGTTTTATGCCGATGAATTTGCAAAGCTGGGAGCAGAAGTGACTGTTGCAACGGCAGACGGATCCATGGGTGTCAAAGGTTTTGCAACTGATGCCATGAAGCAAATGAGTTACTCATATTTTTACGCCTGCGGACCGGAAGCCATGCTTAAAGCTGTATGGGAGCAGTCCGAAACTGACGGTCAGTTCAGCTTTGAGGAGCGCATGGGCTGCGGTTTCGGGGCCTGTATGGGCTGCTCGTGCAAAACGCTGACAGGAAGCAAGCGCATATGCAAGGAAGGGCCTGTACTAAGAAAGGGGGAAATCCTATGGCAGAAGTAAAAGATCTTAGAGTGGATTTGTGCGGAATACAGCTGGATAATCCGGTTATGGCAGCCAGCGGAACCTTTGGATACGGATGGGAGTTTGCGGAACTTTATGACATAAATATATTGGGTACATTTTCCTTCAAGGGAACTACAAGTGAGCCGAGATTCGGAAACCCGACCCCCAGAATAGCCGAATGCAATGACGGAATGATAAACGCCGTAGGTCTGCAGAATCCCGGAGTGGAGCAGGTGATCTTTCAGGAACTGCCGCGCCTTAAACAATGCTTTAAAAAGAAAGTGATGGCCAATGTAAGCGGGTTTTCCGAAGAAGAGTATGTGTATACAGCAAGGCGTCTTGACGAATGCTCGCAGGTGGGCTGGATAGAAGTTAATGTAAGCTGCCCCAATGTTCATGGAGGAGGAATGAGCTTTGGAACTTCACCTGAAGCAGCCGCATCAGTAACAAAGGCCGTAAAAGAGGCAGTGAAAAAACCTGTAATAGTAAAGCTCTCACCTAATGTCACGGATATAGCCTCAATAGCTGTCGCCTGTGAAGAGGCGGGCGCAGATGGAATAAGCCTTATCAACACTCTGCTGGGCATGAGGATAGACATCAGGACGAAAAAGCCTGTGATTGCCAACACCATGGGAGGATTTTCGGGAAGAGCGGTTTTTCCCGTGGCTCTTAGAATGGTTTACCAGACTGCAAAGGCGGTAAATATACCTGTAATAGGTGTAGGAGGAATATCCAAAGCAGAGGATGTAATAGAGATGATGCTGGCCGGAGCAACGGCGGTACAGGTAGGAGCGGAAAACCTGGTGAACCCGTATGCGTGCAGAGACATAATCGAAAATCTGCCGGCAGTTATGGAAAAATACGGAATTCATTCACTTAAAGAAATAATCGGAGGTGCCATCTGATGGGAAAAGATGTTATTGTAGCCTGCGACTTCAGCAGCGCACAGCAGGTATTTGACTTTCTCGACAAGTTTGAAGAGAGAAAACCTTTTGTAAAGATAGGAATGGAACTCTTTTATGCTGAAGGCCCACAGATCGTGAGAAAAATTAAAAAAAGAGGGCATAAAATATTTCTTGATCTTAAACTGCATGACATACCTAATACGGTGAAAAAATCCATGTCAGTGCTATCCTCACTGGACATAGACATGTGCAATGTTCATGCGGCAGGAACTATAAACATGATGACTGCTGCTTTGGAAGGGCTTACCAGAGATGACGGGAGCCGACCTCTTCTCATTGCAGTGACTCAGTTGACATCGACAGACAGAGAAACAATGGAAAGAGATCTGCTGATTCATGATGAAATGGATAAGGTTGTCATGCACTATGCCCATAATGCCCTTACAGCAGGACTTGACGGTGTAGTCTGCTCTCCACAGGAGTCAGGAAAGGTTCATCAGGAATGTGGGAATTCCTTCCTGACGGTAACGCCAGGCGTAAGATTTAAAGACGGCGACGCAGGGGATCAGAAGCGGATAATGAATCCGGCCGAAGCTAAAAAGGCGGGTTCGGATTATATCGTCGTGGGAAGACCCATAACCTCTGCTGCGGACCCTGTTGAGGCCTATGAGAGATGCATAAGAGAATTTGTGGATTAAAGGAGATTTACCTATGAAAAGACTGATAGCAAAAGATTTACTTTCGATACAGGCAGTGTTTTTCCGTCCGGAAGAACCATTCACCTGGGCCAGCGGAATAAAAAGCCCGGTGTACTGTGACAACAGGCTGACCCTCACGGCTCCGGAGGTGAGGTGCCATGTGGAGGAGGGCCTGGCTGAACTAGTTAAAGCAAATTATCCTGAAGCAGAGGTCCTTATGGGAACTTCCACTGCAGGAATAGCCCATGCGGCCATTACTGCCCACATTCTGAACATGCCTATGGGTTATGTGCGTTCCGGCGCCAAGGATCACGGCAGACAGAACAGAATAGAGGGAAGACTGGAAAAAGGTCAGAAAGTTGTGGTAGTGGAAGACCTTATTTCCACCGGCGGCAGTGTTATAGATGTTGTGGAAGCTCTGCGGGAAGCGGGAGCTGAAGTTCTGGGCGTTGTAAGCATATTTACCTATGGTATGAAAAAAGGTCTTGAAAGGCTGAAAGAAGCTAATGTGAAGAATGTTTCTCTGACAGATTTTGACGTGATTGCAGAAGTTGCGGCAGAGGAAGGATATATAAGTCCGGACGATATCCGTAGACTTATAGCTTTCAGAAACAATCCGTCGGACGAAAGCTGGATAAAGGGTTAAGAGGAGAGTAATAAGATGAGAAGTCTTATAAGCATTATGGATTTTTCCGTTGATGAGCTGGATGATCTGATACATACTGCTATGGATATAATAGATCGACCCCATGAGTATTCTCAGAAATGCCGGGGAAAGAAACTGGCAACGCTGTTCTTTGAGCCATCAACGAGGACAAGACTCAGTTTTGAAGCGGCGATGTATGAACTGGGCGGCAATGTAATAGGTTTTTCAGAAGCAGGCAGTTCTTCTGCTGCAAAGGGCGAAAGCGTTGCCGATACGGCAAAGGTGATAAGCTGCTATGCAGATATAATTGCCATGAGACATCCTATGGAGGGAGCCCCTCTGGTGGCTTCCGACAATGCGACAATACCTGTGATAAATGCAGGCGACGGAGGCCATAACCATCCGACACAGACCTTGGCTGATCTTCTTACTATATACCGTGAGAAAGGCCGTCTGGGAAATCTGACCATAGGACTCTGCGGAGACCTTAAATACGGACGTACTGTGCATTCGCTCATTGAGGCCATGTCAAGATACGAAGGAATAAAGATAGTTCTCATATCTCCTGACGAACTACGGCTGCCGGGATATGTAAAAAAGGAAATTCTTGACAGACATCACATTCCTTTTGAAGAAATCAGCAGTCTTGAAGAGGCCATGTCGAAACTTGACATACTGTACATGACCAGAATACAGAGGGAGCGTTTCAGCAACATGGAGGAATACAAGAGGCTTAAAGACAGTTATATTTTGACTCCGGAAAAGCTGAAGTCGGCCAAGGAGGACATGTGCATACTTCATCCTCTGCCACGAGTAAATGAAATAAGCGTGGCCGTAGATAAAGATCCGAGAGCCTGCTACTTTAAACAGGCGTTGAACGGTAAATACATGAGGATGGCGCTTATACTTAAACTGCTGGAGGACGCAGCCTGCAGCCCTGTAAGAAAGACACGTGATATGCAGACTGTAAAGAACCTCAGATGCCAAAATCCAAGGTGTATAACATCTGCGGAGCAGGAACTTGAGCACATATTCAAACGTACCGATGAAGGCATATGCAGATGCATATATTGCGAAAAGAAAGCTGAATAAGATATTTTAATAATCCGGTTTTACATAAACCGGATTTTATGCGTTTTATATAATTTTCCGGAGGATTCTTCAGGCGTTTTCAAAGTCATGTATTCACAGGGGGCAGATACCTCTCATATCATAAAAATAGCAGATTAAAAAAGAAAGGAACATGCTCTGATGCTATGTTTAAATCAACTGAAACCGGGAGAAGAGGCCGTAGTCACAAGCATAAGCGGTGAAAATCGACGCCTTCGTGATCTGGGGCTTATTGAGGGAACAAAAGTAAAGTGTGTTTTAAAGAGTCCGCTGGGAGATCCGGCTGCATATAAAATCAGGGGAGCAGTGGTTGCCATAAGGAGGGAGGACGCTGCAGATATAAAGGTGGTGGCCTATGAATAACGGCTTGATGATGGTGCTGGCAGGAAATCCTAACGTTGGCAAGAGCACCATATTCAACTGCCTTACAGGGATGCACCAGCACACGGGCAACTGGGCTGGAAAAACCGTGGCCAATGCAAAAGGAACATGGAAGGCAGAAGGAATGCCGGATATACAACTGACAGATGCACCTGGGTGCTATTCTCTGGAATCGTCATCGCCGGAAGAAGAAGTGGCACGAGAATGCATTTGTGACCCTGATATAAAGGGTGTTATTGTTGTATGTGACGGAACATGTCTTGAGAGAAATCTTATTCTTGCCCTGCAGATCCTTGAATACCGCAGAGACGTGATATTGTGTATAAATCTTATGGACAGGGTAAGGAAAAAGGGCATGGAAATCGATACAGAAAAACTGGGAAGCCTTCTGAACGTTCCGGTGATAACGACATGTGCCTCTCAAAAGAAACAGATAAAGTCCAAATTATCAAGAGCAGTGGCAGAACTTCTGCAAAGCAGTCCCTTGTTGGATGACAAAAAAGATACAGCCCGCATGTCTCCGGAAGAAATTGTTGAGGAAGCTCAAAAAATCGCTGCAGCGGTAACGACTCAGAAATCTGTCGAGGAAGATAAAACAATTAAAATCGACAGACTGCTGACAAGCCCGTGGACCGGATTTCCGGCAATGGGAATCATGATTCTTGTAATCCTATGGATCACTCTTAAAGGAGCCAATTACCCGTCAGAGTTTCTCAGCAGCAGGCTGCTTGCTCTGGAAGAACCTTTTTTCAGAGGGCTTGCGGGAATAGGACTTTCTGCGGAATTTTGTGAAATGACGGTATACGGAATGTACAGGGTTCTGGCCTGGGTCGTTTCGGTAATGCTGCCACCTATGGCAATTTTTTTCCCGATGTTTACCCTTCTGGAAGACTGGGGATTTTTGCCACGTGTAGCATTTAATCTTGACAGATGCTTTAAAGGGTGCAAAGCATGCGGCAAGCAGGCTCTTACCATGTGCATGGGGCTCGGATGCAATGCGTCTGCCGTAGTGGGGTGCAGGATAATCGATTCGCGGAGAGAGAGGCTTCTTGCCATGCTTACAAACTCTCTTGTGCCGTGTAACGGAAGATTTCCGCTGCTCATAGGAATAATCACGATGTTCTTTGCATCGGAATCAAGGGAAAAAGGGGCACTTATACTTACGGGAGTCATTATGCTGGGAATAGCCGCAACCTTTGCAGCTACCAGACTGCTGTCTGCAACTGTTTTAAGAGGAACTGCAGCGTCTTTCACCATGGAACTTCCGGAGTACAGGAAGCCTCAATTCGGGAAAGTGATAGTGCGCTCAGTGTTTGACAGAACGCTTTTTGTGCTGGGAAGGGCTGCTGCTGTGGCAGCACCTGCCGGCATGATTATATGGATAATGGCCAACAGCTTTTCCGGTGATATCAGCATAATACAGAGAATGGCAGAGTTCCTGGATCCTGTTGGCAGATTCATGGGTATGGACGGCGTCATACTTACAGCTTTTATTTTGGGAATCCCTGCCAATGAAATAGTTCTGCCTATAGCCATGATGATATACATGAGCATGGGCACATTGGGCGAAACGGGGGACCTGAATTATTTTGCCGATATTTTGTGCAGCAACGGCTGGACAGAGATTACAGCTATAAATGTGATGATTTTTTCTCTTATGCACTGGCCATGCGCCACCACATTGCTATCAGTTAAGAAAGAAGCCGGAGGATGGAGATGGGCGGCTGCAGCCTTTGCAGTACCTCTGATTATGGGAGTTACGGTATGTTCAGTTACGGCAGCATTTTACAGAATCTTCTTGTAAACATAAGAAAAACAAGGTAGAATATAGTATGAATATGTCACAAAAAGGGGAAAAATGATGAAGAGAAACCTGATAATAATCAATCCCTGTTCGGGGAAAAAGAGAGCTAACAAGTACATGACGGATATTGTGGATGTTTTTACCAAGGGCGGCTATATGTCTACGGTCCTCACCACCACTCAGAGAGGAGACGGAACTCTTTATGCAGCAGAGTACGCGGGGGATTTTGATCTGGTAACCTGCATAGGAGGAGACGGAACTTTCAATGAGGTAGTCGCAGGCCTTCTGGAAAGCAAATCCGGAACACCCATAGGGTATATTCCGGCAGGAAGCACCAACGATTTTGCCAGCAGCCTGGGTCTGTCTTCCAGAATAGTGACAGCAGCAAAGGATATTGTGACAGGGGAAACTATTCCTCTGGATATTGGCAGCTTCAATGGCAGAAAATTTTCCTATGTGGCTTCTTTCGGCGCCTTTACCCAGGCGTCATATGCAACACCACAGAGTGTAAAGAACATGCTGGGTCACCTGGCATACATTCTGGAAGGTGTTACCAGTATGACATCCATCAAACCGGAGCATATGATCATCGAAACAGAAGACAACGTATATGAGGATGACTATATTTTCGGAGCCGTAAGTAATTCCACGTCTCTGGCAGGAATACTCACCTTGGATCCGGAATATGTGGATATGGGGGACGGACTATTTGAACTGCTCCTTGTAAAATCGCCTAAAAACCTTATTGATCTTACTGAAATCGTCCATATGCTTACAACGCAGAATTATGATTCCGGAATGCTGACCTTTGTCAACTCTGACAGATTCAGGGTTCATGCCTCAGAGGATACACCATGGTCACTGGATGGGGAATACCAGGAAGGGGCTTCGGAAATTTTCATTGAAAATCTGCATAATGCCATAAATCTTGCAATAAATAAAAAACGAAAGAAATAGGGGGTGAGGAATGAAATGACAGCTTTTCTGATGCTTGCCTTTCTGTTCTGCATAGGTTCCCTTATGGGGTGGGGCCTTGAGGTATTGTACCGAAGGTTTTCGCCTGCTAACAAAAGCAGACGATGGATAAATCCGGGATTCCTTATTGGACCGTATCTGCCGCTGTATGGATTCGGTCTCACAGCACTTTTCCTTCTGGCCGGAATTGAAAATACCGAGTTGATTGAGCATGTGACCGCCGGAAGCAAGATTCTGCTTTTTATTGTAATGGCTGTTGTTATGACCGTCATAGAATATATTGCAGGTCTCATTTTCATCAAAGGTATGAAGGTCAAACTCTGGGATTACTCAAAGGAAAAGTTTAATCTGCAGGGAATCATATGCCTGAGGTTCTCAATATACTGGGCACTTCTCAGCGCAGTGTATTATTTCTTTATACACCCCCATATTACAGGAGCATTACTGTGGTTTTCTCAGAATATCACTTTTTCCTTCGTAATAGGAATCTTCTACGGAGTGCTGTTTGTAGACATTGGATATTCCATGGGTATAATGAAGAAGGTGCGCAGATTTGCCATGGACAATCAGATAATGATTCTTTTCGAAGACCTGAAGTTGCAAATCAGACAGACTGCAAAAGAACATATGGAAAAGAAACACTGGTTCCTGCAGTTTAAGTCAGAAGTCTCTTTGGGAGAACATCTTAAAAGATATATGGAACTCCATGACGCTTTTATAGGTGAAGAAATGAAGGAGCAGTTTAAAAGTTATATAGAAGACAAAAAAAATAATTAAAATACTCTTTAAAAAGGGGCTATCGTGAAGATAGCCCCTGACTTTTATTTTTCAATAATTCTTGTTCTTATGATTCTGTCGTCGTAGAAAATGAGAGAAGGAATATTTTCTTCGACAGTTTCCGCAAGGATATAGTTGTAAGCTCCTTTTGATGCACCTGAAATTCTGGACACTTTGATATCATTTGATTCAAGAATTGATTTCAATTCTTCGGCCTCCATGGCTTTTGCTATAACAGAAATCCTAACGCCTTTTTCCAGCGGTCCCAGGTCAACGGACGGGAAGTTCACGGAGTTATGTATATTTCCGTTTTCAAAGTAATCCATCATCTGTTCAACTGCCATAGAAGCGCAGTTGTCCTCTGCTTCGGCAGTAGAAGCACCAAGGTGAGGAAGCAGAATGATTTTGTCCCTTCCAACTATGGTATCATTAGGAAAATCAGTAACGTATCCGGCCAGAACACCTGTTTCAAGAGCTACGAGAAGATCGACTTCATTAACCAGTTTATCTCTTGAAAAGTTAAGAAGTACGGAGCTTTCTTTCATACATGCAAAAAGATCTTTGTTGAACATTCCTTTGGTACTGTCCATGGCAGGAACATGAATTGTGACATAATCGCAAAGAGGGAGCATTTCTTCAAGGGATGAATAAACGCTGATTCCTTCGCCTCCGGAAGTATAATATGGGTCGTATCCAAGGATTTCCATTCCGAGAGCTTTTGCGGAAGCCGCCACCTTACGGCCTATGGCACCAAGACCTACAACGCCCAGAGTCTTTCCGGCTATCTCATGTCCTGCGAAGCGAGACTTGCCTTTTTCAACCGCAGCGCTTACATTCTCCGTGAGAGAAGATGCCCAAGTAAGCGCATCTGGGAGGTTGCGGGCCGACAGAAGGAGACCGGCTATGACCAGTTCTTTAACTGCGTTGGCATTGGCACCCGGCGTATTGAATACGACGATTCCTTTTTCGGCACATCTGTCCAGAGGAATGTTGTTTACGCCTGCACCGGCACGCGCAACAGCCCATAGATCATCTGAAAGTTCCATGCTGTGCATGTCCTGACTTCTTACAAGAATACCGTCGGCTTTTGCGATGTCATCTGTAATTATGTATTGGTCGTCAAAGAGAGCCAGGCCCACCTTTGAAATTTTGTTTAATGTTGATATCTTGTACATATTTCCTCCATATAAACCGATAAATTTGAAATTCTCTAAACAGTATATCACTTTACTCAATCAAGGTAAAGTGGTATAATATATGCAAATTTTTTTATTCGGAGGTTCATTATGACACAGTATGACAGAGTTTATAATTTTTCGGCAGGACCTTCAATGCTGCCGCTGCCTGTATTGGAAAAGGTAAGGGATGATTTACTTAACTACAAGGGAAGCGGACAGTCGGTCATGGAGATGAGCCACCGTTCCGATGCATTCAAGAAGATAATCGAGGAAGCAGAAGCTGATTTAAGAGAGCTTATGAACATACCTGAAAATTATCGTGTTCTGTTCTTGCAGGGCGGCGGCACACTGCAGTTCTCAATGGTTCCGATGAACTTACTCAGAAAAAGCAAAAAAGCTGACTATGCAGTTACGGGAACCTGGGCAAAGAAAGCATACAAAGAAGCCTGCCGCTTCGGTGACATTAAAGTAGTGGCATCTTCAGAGGAAGATACATTCACCTGGATTCCTAAATTCGGAAAAGAGGATATCAGACCTGACGCAGACTATGTGTACATCACATCCAACAATACTATTTACGGCACAGCATATAACTATGTGCCTGATACAGGTGATGTGCCTCTGGTTGCAGACATGTCATCCAATATTCTTTCGCAGCCTGTGGATGTAAGCAAGTATGGAATAATCTGGGCAGGAGCACAGAAAAATGTGGGGCCTGCAGGAGTTACTATTGTAATAATCCGTGAAGACCTTATGGGTTTTGCGGGAGAAGAGACACCTGTATATCTGGATTACAAGATCCATGCTGACAACGATTCAATGTATAATACGCCTCCATGCTTCGCAATATATGTGGCAGGTGAGGTCTTTAAACACATAAAAGCTACAGGCGGGCTGGATGCAATGTATCAGCGCAATCGGGAAAAGGCCGGCAAGCTGTATGACTACATAGACTCAAGCGAGCTTTATAAGAGCCCTGTCGCAAAAGAAGACCGTTCCCTTATGAACGTTGTCTTTGTAACGGGTGACAAGGATCTGGATAAAAAGTTTGTTGCAGAAGCAAAGGCACAGGGCCTTGTAAATCTGTCGGGACACCGTTCCATAGGCGGAATGAGAGCCAGCATTTATAATGCGATGCCGATGGAAGGCGTTGATGCGCTTATAGAATTTATGAAGAAATTCGAAGAAGAAAACAAATAGGAGAAAGACATGAAGTACCTTATAGCTGTTCCGGACGGGGCAGCAGATGATCCAATAGACTCTCTTGGGGGCAGAACGCCCCTTGAAGCAGCAGATATGCCCTGTATAAACCGGCTGGCGGCCTATGGTGAAATCGGCACATGCCGCACCGTTCCGGAAGGGATAAGCCCGGGAAGCGATTCGGCCAATTTATCCGTAATGGGATATGACCCCAGAGTATATCTTACAGGTAGATCATCCCTTGAAACGGTATCCATAGGAGTGGATATGAAGAAAACGGATGTGTCCTTCAGAGTGAATTTTATAACTGTTGAGCCGTCCCCATCGGGGAAATATGATGATTTTACCATCATAGACCATGCAGCAGGGGATATAACTACCGAAGAATCATGTGAGCTTATGGAATGTCTGAAAAAAGAGTTTGAGACGGACAGCACCCATCTGTATGTAGGAACACAATACAGGCATTGCATGATTTTTAACGGTTTTAAGCCTGAATGCAGTTTCATTCCGCCTCATGACATACTGGGGAAAAGAGCAGGAGATTATCTCCCGGAAGGGAAAGATTGCGATTTTTTTGTAAATATGACAAAAAGAAGCTATGAAATATTTAAGGATCATCCTGTTAATAGGGCAAGGGAGGCCAGAGGACTTAATCCTGCCAACAGTGTGTGGATATGGGGTATGGGAACCAGACCGGAACTGCCGGACTTTAACCGGAAATACGGCGTTGACGGATGTGTTATTTCTGCCGTGGACTTAATAAAGGGAATCGGAATTTTTGCCGGCCTTGAGATACTTGATGTTCCCGGAATAACAGGAAGCATAAACACTGATTTTGAGGCTAAAGCTCAGGCTGCAATAGAAGCTTATAAAAACGGCAAAGACTTTGTATATCTGCATATGGAAGGCACTGATGAGTGTTCTCATCAGGGAAATCTGGAAAACAAGATAAAATGCGCGGAATATATAGATAAAAGGGCCGTAAAACCGATAATAGATTACCTGGAGAGCACCGGGGAGCGGTTTAAAGTTCTTGTGGTTCCGGATCACAGGACTCCTCTGTCCATAAGGACACATTCTTCTGACCCTGTGCCATATGTCATTTATGACAGCGCTGACAGGAAACCTGAAGACAGAAGCAGGAAGTTCAACGAAAGAGCTGCAGAAGCATCAGAAATGCATTTTGAAAACGGATATGAAATGACAGATTATTTCTTTGAAAAATAGCTTCATCAGAGGGATGCAATGAAAAAAAACATAACAAAGATTACAACATTGCTCTTAATATTTCTAATTGCCGCGTCATCTCATGTGACAGCTTCGGCATCCGGAAAAGAGCCCCAGATAGCCGGAACGTCTGCAATAATCTATATTGGAGATACCGGGGAAACTTTGTGGCAAAAAGACAGCACGCAGAGAATGCAGCCTGCCAGTATGACAAAGCTTCTTACCTGCCTTATTGCAGCTGAAAACTTGGATCTGGACAAGGTGATTGAAATTTCATATGAAGCCACTTTGCCGGAGCCGACAAAAATGTACCTTCAGCCCGGGGAAAAAATCACAGTCAAAGATCTTATGTATGCCACGCTTCTTGAGTCGGCTAACGATGGCGCAGAGGCCCTTGCCATAGCCACAGCAGGAAGTGTTGATGCTTTTGCCGTAATGATGAATGAAAAAGCAGAGGCTCTGGGATGTACCGGAAGCAATTTTGTAAATCCCAGCGGGCTGCCTGACGAAAACCATTACTCAACCGCAAAGGATATGGCAATAATAGCTTATGCTGCCATGCAGAACAAAACCGTGAGAGACGTTGCCGGAACTGCAGAATATACCATATCTGCCACCAATGCATACGAAGCACGAAGCCTGTTCAATTACAACCTTTTCCTGAAAGGGGGAGAAATCCGCACCGGAGAGTATGATATAAGTGTTGAGGCATATGAGGGCGTAGTAGGCGGAAAGACAGGCGTTATAGACATGGATAACTGTACTATGGTTACTGTGCTGGATTATGACGGTATTGAAATCTGCTCAGTAGTTATGGGAACCGACTTTGAGAACCGCTACAGCGATATAAAGATGCTCATGGATTATGGAAAGACAGGAATATCCAAATATACAGCTTTTGAAAAAGGACAGGAGTTCGGCAAGGCCGGACTCACAGGCGGGGCAAAAAACAAGGTGAAGGTTGTTGCTGCCGACAACGGATATGTTAATTTGCCGGAAGGAGCTTCGGCATCCCTTGTAACAGTTAAATGCAAGTATTCAGATCAGATTACTGCACCTGTACAGAAAGGGCAGAAGGTTGGTGTTGCTGAAATATATATTGCTGATGAATTGTACAAAAGCGTTGATCTGATAGCTGACGAAAATGTCGAGAAAGGATGGTTTCTGTCAGACTTCGGCATAAGCAATATGCAGACGGTAATAATCTTTTCTGTGATTTTCGTAATTGCAGGCTCTGCAATTGCCATACTGGCAGCAAGAGCCTCTAACAGAAGAAAGAGAGCCAAAATACGCAAGGCAAGACTGGAAGAAGAAGCCCGCCGGCAGCTGGAGCGGGAAGAAGATTTAAAGAGAAGGAATTGGCCTTACTGAAATGTTTGATATTAAAGAAAATTTAAAAAAGCTCCCGGATTCACCGGGAGTTTATATTCATAAGGACAGCTCGGGGCGTGTGATTTATGTCGGTAAGGCAATATCACTGAAAAACAGGGTAAGGCAGTATTTTCAGAAATCAGCCGGACAGAATCCCAAGGTCAAGGCAATGGTTGCAAATATAGCCGAATTTGAATATATCACCTGCAACAGTGAGGTTGAAGCACTGATCCTGGAATGCAATCTTATAAAAAAATATTCGCCTAAATATAACGTTCTGCTGCGGGATGACAAAACATACCCATATATCAAAGTCACTCTTCAGGAGGAGTTTCCACGGGTAGTCAAAACAAGAATTGTAAAAAAAGATGGTGGGAGATATTTCGGACCATACAGCGATGCCGGAGCTGTGAATCAGACAATAGAACTGCTTAACAAGATTTTCAGGTTAAAACGCTGTTCTGCTGTAAAATTCCCGGAAGGGCAGAGACCATGCCTTAATTATCATATCAGAGACTGCCGCGGAATATGCGCGGGAGAAGCGGATCATGACGAATATATGGAATGCATAGACAATGTTATGGAATTCCTTGGGGGACGGCAGAAAAAGGTGCTGGACTACCTGGAAAATGCCATGAATAAGGCGGCAAAAAACCTGCAGTTTGAAGAAGCAGCAGGTTTCAGAGATAGTATTGCTGCAGTAAAAACTTTAGGAGAGACACAGAGAGTTTCCCAGGCCTTCGGAAAAGATATGGATATAATTATTCCTGTGGGCAGAGGTGAAAACACTTCTGTGGCGCTTTTCCCCGTAAGGGGAGGGAAACTGACTGGCAGAGAAACCTTCGCCATGCAGACAGAGGGAGAAGATGATTATGACAGCATAGTGGGAGAGTTTATCAAGCAGTATTACAGCCGGTGGGCAGACATGCCCCCGGAACTTATAATACACAAGGCTTTGAAGGATGGAAAAATCATCGAAGAATATCTGCAGAGCCTTAAAGAAGGGCGAAAGATACATATCACAGTGCCTCAGAGAGGAACAAAGAAAGCTTTGCTGGATATGGCGCTCAAGGATGCGGAGGAGATGAATAAAACCATTGAAGACAGAGTGCGAAGCGCAAGAGAAAAAGAAGAAATTCTCACACAGAAACTGTCTCAGATTCTGGGTGAAAAAAAAGAAAAATTCAGAATTGAATCTTATGATATATCCAACACCAACGGTGTGGATACCGTAGGGGCTATGGTCGTTTTTGAAAACACCAAACCGGTCCGAAAGGATTACAGAAGGTTTAAAATAAAAACTGTAGAAGGCCCGGATGATTACGGAAGCCTGCAGGAAATGCTGTTCAGACGGTTTAAAAGAGCTGAGGCCGGGGACCCCGGATTTTCAAGACTTCCCGACCTGATTCTTATGGACGGGGGCATGGGTCAGGTGACATCAGCGGAGAAAGTGCTTAATGCCATGAAAATTTCTGTTCCTGTTCTGGGAATGGCCAAGGATGACAAGCATAGAACCAGAGCGCTGGTCAACGGGGAAGGAAGAGAATTTGTATTGTCTGAAGACCCCGTCCTTTTCAGATATTGCGGAAGAATACAGGAGGAAGTTCATCGGTTTGCAATAGATTATCACAGAAAACTGCATAACCGGAGCACCATAGGTTCAGTTCTGGACAATATAAAAGGCATAGGCCCTGCAAAAAGAAACGCGCTTCTTGCTCATTTCGACTCCATAGAAGACATAAAAAAGGCAGACTGTGATAAACTAACGGAAGTGCCGGGTATATCGATGAGAAACGCAGAGGAGATAAAAAAATATTTTGGTTGATTAGAAGCAGATCTTTGTGATATAGTAAGCATGTCAGAGACGATTGTTAATTAAAATTATCGGAGGAATAAACATGACAGACGAAAGAAAAGCACCTGAAATTGAAGAGGCTGATTTCATAACTCTTGAGTTTGATGACGGGGTAGAAGTCGAATGTGAAATCATGGGAGTATTTGATTACGATGGTAAGGAATACATCGCGCTGATTCCAAACGACGACACTGATGATGTCTACATTTACGGTTATAAGGAAATCGGAGACGATGAATTTGAACTTGTCGACATAGAAGACGATGATGAATTTGAAAAAGTAGTAGCCGAGTTCGATAAAATCATGGAAGAATAAACTGCATTATATCCGTAAATACCCCGTGAAAAGCGGGGTATTATTATGTCTGAAGAAACAGATGGAGGTAAACAAAATGAGCAGATATGATGTAATCATTGCAGGCGCCGGAGCAGGAGGGGTTTTTGCCGCATATGAATTCACAAAGCTGAATTCGACAGCGAAAATACTTATGGTGGACAAAGGCGCTCCTCTGGAGAAACGCCAATGTCCAATTAAAAAAGGACACACTCCTGTATGCGTAAAATGCAGCCCATGTCATATAATGAACGGATATGGCGGTGCAGGGACGCTTTCTGACGGAAAATATAACATAACAACTCAGTTTGGCGGAGATCTTCACCGCTATGTAGGTGAAGAAATGGCAATAGAACTGATGGAATACGTGGACAGCGTCTTATGCAGCATGGGAGGCGCAGAGGCCAAGCTTTTTACCACGGATTCAGCGCTTAAGACCAAGGCTCTGCAATACGATCTTCACCTCCTGGAAGCTAAGGTAAGGCATTTGGGAACCGATAGAAACGTGGAAATATTGGGGAGAATCTTCGACTACATTTCCGGTAAGATAGAAACGAAGTTTTACACTACTCTGCAGGAAGTTCGCAGGCTGGAAGACGGAGGGTTTCAGGTCATTACAGATAAAGGAGAAAGCTTTTTATGCGATAAACTTATTCTGGCAGCAGGCCGGTCCGGCTCAAAATGGATAAGCAAAGTATGTGACGAGCTTGGGATAAAACAGAAAAAGAATCGCGTTGATATAGGAGTAAGAGTAGAACTGCCTGCCGAAATATTCAAGCATATTACTGATGAGGTATATGAGAGCAAAATAGTTTATCAGACAGATAAATACAATGATCTTGTCAGAACTTTCTGCATGAACCCTTATGGAGAGGTGGTTTCCGAAAATACCAACGGTATAGTGACGGTAAACGGACACAGCTATGCGGACCCCGCTTTAAGAACAGAAAACACTAATTTTGCACTGCTGGTTTCCAATACATTTACTGAACCTTTCGAGGACAGCAATGAATATGGAGAATCCATTGCGAGACTTTCAAATATGCTGGGAGGAGGAGTCCTTCTTCAAAGGTTCGGCGATCTGATTAAAGGAAGAAGATCTAGTCACCGAAGAATGGAGAAGTGTTTTACAAGACCTACTCTAAAGGCTACGCCGGGAGATCTGAGTCTGGTGATTCCAAAACGCCAGCTTGACGATATCATAGAAATGATATATGCTCTTGATAAGATTGCACCGGGAACTGCCAATGAAGATACCTTACTTTATGGAGTAGAAGTGAAATTTTATAATATGAAGGTTGATGTTAACAACAGCCTGGAGACGGAAATACCGGGGCTGTATGCCATAGGAGATGGTTCAGGAGTGACCCATTCTCTATCCCAGGCTTCCGCCAGCGGTGTATATGTTGCAAGGATAATAGATGGAGGTAGATAAAAATGAGTGAGAATTATAAGTTTTTCCAAAATAGGGAATGTGAATATTTCCCATGCCACAAGGTGAACGACGATGAAGCTTTCAACTGCCTGTTCTGCTACTGTCCGCTTTATGCTCTGGGAGACAGATGCGGAGGAAACTTCAAATACCTTGAAGGCGGAATAAAAGATTGCTCTGACTGCCTTGTTCCTCACAATCCGAAGGGATATGACTACATCATTTCCAAATACAGCGAAATACTGGAACTGGCAAAGAAAAAGTAATCAATTGCGGCCTCTCTTCATAGTCTGATTAGACAGAGTCTAAATTTCAGGACCATGAAGGGAGGATTTTTAATGTTTTTAATAGTAGTGGGCAGAGGTTCCATGGGTAAAATTGTAGAAGAATGTGCCGGAAGTGACGACGCATTTGACAGAATTGAGACGGTGGAACCCATGGAAAATATATGGCCTTCAGAAAAAGCAGATCTCATAATAGATTTCAGTCATCCTGAAGCTATAAAAGGAATATACGAATATTGCCGTGAAAAAGGCGGAAACATTCCTGTTGTGATGGGAACCACGGGACAGACCCATAAAGAGGAAGAGATGATAAAACTTCTTTCGAAAATATGCCCTTTAGACAGAAGAAGCAATTTTTCAAGGGGCGTGGCTGCTATGGATGAGCTGGCAGTAGCTGCAGAACATATCCTTCAGGGGTGTGATATAGGTGTTGAAGAAATTCATCATAGCGATAAGGCGGATGCGCCCAGCGGCACGGCTAAAACTCTGTGTGATCTACTGGGCGTTCCTCACAGTGAAGCTGTCAGCCTGAGACTGGGAACGGTGTTTGGACAGCATAGAGTAAGCTTTGCACTGGAGGATGAGGTGCTTGAAATCACACATACGGCTTATTCCAGAAGAATATTTGCACGCGGTGCGATTGAAGCGGGTAAAAAGATGGTATCAGTAAAATAAAGATTAAGATCAGAGGGATGAAATGGAAATAGAATTGAAATACTTGGCAGACGGGCCTTTGGAAAGAGACAAAATCCTTAAAGATAAACATCTTGAATCCATCAAGGAAGAAGGAACAGAGGAAGAAATAGAAATGAAAGCCGTGTATTTCGACACGGGTAATTTATGCATGTGCCGAAAAGGATTTGCTTTTAGAATAAGATATGAAAACGGAATACCAATTGCAACGCTTAAGTGGGGAGGAAAAGTCGAAGGCGGGCTTCACACCAGAGGCGAACTGAATGTTCCCGTAGACGTGCAATATGCTGAAAACCCTTCAACAGACATTTTTAAGGGTAGTGACATATGGGAAGAAATCAACATGCTGGTAGGAGACAAGAAGCTGGTACCGATAATGGAGGTTAATTGTGTTCGACAGCAATACATGGTGGATACCGGCCGGAGCATAGATGTGGTTTCTCTGGATGTCGGGGAAATTATCACACAAAAGGGCAGTGCACCGATTTCAGAAGTTGAAATAGAGCTTTATTCGGGAGATTGTGAGGATATGAAAGCCCTCGGCAAGGAACTGGCCGCAAAATATAATCTCAGAGAAGGAGTTAAGAGTAAGTTTCAGGTAGGACTTGAAATTCTGGGTTATGATACAGTCGACAAATGTTGACAAAATTTTTATGTTTTTTTATAACACAAGGGCAATTTTGAAAAAAATTGCCTGTCTTTTTTAAAAATTAGATGAAAAAATGTGAAAAGCCACCTTTTTTCCTTTACTTTAATACAAAATAGAGTTATAATATTATGCAATTGTCCGTTGTTTTTACGGAATTTTAGGAGGATGGAATTTAATGAAAGCAACATTTATATCAAGAGAAAAGAACGATGTTAAATTTACAATGGAATTCACAGCAGAGGAATTCGACTCAGCACAGATTAAGGCTTACCAGCAGAACAAAGACAAGTTTCAGGTAGATGGTTTCAGAAAGGGTAAAGCCCCTAGAAGCATCATCGAAAAGCGTTATGGCGAAGGCGTATTCTTTGAAGAAGCAATTGATGACCTTTTCAGAGATAATTACGGCAAAGCTCTTGCAGAACTGGAACTGGAAATTATCGACAGCCCGGCTGTAGAGTTCGGAAAGATTGCAAAGGGAGAGCCTCTGACAATGACTATCACCGTAGCTTGCTATCCTATCGTAGAGGTTAAGGATTACAAGGGCGTTGAGATAGAAAAGATAGTGCAGGAAGTAAAAGACGAAGATGTTGATAAAGACATCGAGTCCCTGCAGAAAAGAAATGCAAGAGTTGTTCTTGTAGAGAGACCTGCTAAGGAAGGGGACACTGTGCTCCTTGACTATTCGGGATTTGTGGGAGATGAACAGTTTGACGGCGGCACTGCAGAACGTCAGGAATTGAAACTTGGCTCAGGAATGTTTATTCCTGGATTCGAAGAACAGCTGGTAGGAGCAACTCCGGGAGAAAAGAGAGATGTTACGGTGACATTCCCTGAAGAATATCACGCAGAAAGTCTTGCAGGCAAAGAGGCTGTTTTCCACTGTCTGGTACACGAAATCAAAGAGGAACAGCTTCCTGAACTGGATGACGAATTCGCAAAAGATGTCAGCGAATACGACACTCTTGAGGAATTAAAAGCAGCAACAAGGGAAAGACTAGAAAAGTATGCTAAAGCAGGTGCTGAAACTCAGATGCAGGATGCAGCTCTGGGTAAGGTTGTTGAAGCAAACGAAATAGAAGTGCCTTCCATCATGGTAGAGGATGAAATGGACAGAATGACTCAGGAACTGGATCAGCAGCTTCGTTACCAGGGACTTTCTGTAGGACAGTATCTGGAATTTGTCGGAAAAGACCTGGCGGGTTTCAGAGAAGAACTTAAGCCTGATGCACTGAGACAGGTTAAAACAAGAATGATTTTAAACGGCATAGCTGAAGCCGAAAAAATAGAAGTTTCCGACGATGAGGTTGAAGAAGAGCTCAAGGTTATGGCGGTTCAGTATGATACTTCAGCTGACAAAATCAAAGAGATGATCGGCGCCGAGAACCTTACTTATCTGCAGAAAGACCTTAAAGTTAAAAAAGCTATTCAGTTTATCTATGATAATGCAGTAATAAAGTAATTTAATGATAACAGAGTGAAAAAGGGGGTAGGAAGATGGCATTGGTACCATATGTAATAGAGCAGACATCCAGAGGCGAAAGGTCTTATGATATCTACTCAAGACTGCTTAAGGACAGAATTATTTTTCTTGGTGAGGAAATAGACGATCATGTTGCAAGCCTGGTTGTGGCTCAGCTCATGTTTCTGGAGTCTGAGGATCCCGAGAAAGATATATGTCTTTACATCAACAGTCCCGGCGGTTCAGTAACAGCAGGTATGGCCATATATGACACCATGCAGTTTATCAAGCCTGACGTATCTACCATATGCGTTGGTCTTGCAGCCAGCATGGGAGCATTCCTCCTGTCTTCGGGGGCCAAGGGAAAGCGAATGGCTCTTCCAAATGCTGAAATAATGATTCACCAGCCTTTGGGGGGAGTAAAGGGACAGGCAGAAGACATAAAGATACATGCAGATTGGATACTAAAGACAAGAGAAAAACTCAACAGAATCATGTCAGAAAACACAGGGCAGGATTTTGAAAAAGTATCGAGGGATACTGATAGAGATAACTTTATGAGCGCTGATGAAGCCTGTGCTTATGGCCTCATTGACAGTGTAATCAGAAAAAGATAGTAAATAATAGGGGGAAGAATTAGACAATGAGCAAATACGATGAGAACAAACAACTCAGATGCTCTTTTTGCGGAAAACCGCAGAGTCAGGTTTCACGCCTTGTAGCCGGCCCGGGAGTTTATATTTGCGATGAGTGCATTCATATATGCCTCGACATTCTTAAGGAAGGCCTTCCCGAAGAAGAAACTCCGGAAGCGGAAAAGAGCTATAAACTGCCGAAACCGAAAGAAATCACGGAAATCCTTTCGGACTATGTGATTGAACAGGACCAAGCAAAAAAAGCTCTTGCGGTTGCGGTGTACAATCACTACAAAAGGATCAACGGTAAAAAGACCGACGATAAAGACGATGTTGAACTGCAGAAAAGCAATATTGTCATGATCGGCCCGACAGGCTCCGGAAAGACACTGCTGGCTCAGACGCTGGCAAGAATTCTGGATGTACCGTTTGCCATAGCTGATGCAACAGCGTTGACAGAAGCCGGATATGTGGGAGAAGATGTTGAAAATATTCTTCTTAAACTTTTGCAGGCTGCTGACTTTGATGTTGAAAAGGCACAGAAGGGTATAATTTATGTGGACGAAATAGATAAAATCGCCAGAAAGTCCGACAACCCTTCAATAACCAGAGATGTCAGCGGAGAAGGCGTGCAGCAGGCACTCCTTAAAATTCTTGAAGGAACCGTTGCAAACGTTCCTCCTCAGGGGGGCCGTAAACATCCTCACCAGGAATTTATCCAGTTCGATACGAGCAATGTGCTTTTTATCTGCGGAGGCGCTTTTGATGGCCTTGACAAGATAATCAAGCGCAGAATGGGAGATAAAGTTATAGGATTCACTGCTCAGATTCAGACACGCAGAGAAGAAGACGAGCACCTGCTGGAAAAGGTACAGCCTGAAGATCTCCTTAAATTCGGACTCATTCCTGAGTTTATCGGTCGTTTGCCGGTAATAGTGACTCTGGAAGAGCTTTCAGAGAATGCTCTGGCCAGAATAATACAGGAGCCTAAGAACGCTTTGCTCAAACAGTATAAAAAGCTGCTTGCCATGGATGGTGTAGAACTTGAAATGGATGAAGAAGCTGTCAGAGCTGTGGCAAAAGAAGCCATTGAAAGGAAGACGGGGGCAAGAGGATTGCGCAGCATTCTGGAGGGTGTCATGACCGAAATAATGTATGAGATTCCTTCCAGAGATGATGTTGAGAAGTGTATCATAACACGGGAAACTATCGAAACAAAAAGCCAGCCGATGCTGGTGACAAGCGCTGATAAAAAACCAAAAGAGCGTGAAGCTACAGCTTCATAATCAAGGCGACTTCGGTCGCCTTATTTTCTAAAACCGGGAAAGGGGGAGATTTCATGGAAATTACTGAAAACCTGACAGTACAGGAAGAAGATAAAGAAGAAATACTGACCATGCCGTGCATACCGCTCAGGGGACTTCTGGTATATCCCAGAACAGTACTTCATTTCGATGTAGGAAGAGAAAAGTCCATCAGAGCGCTGGAAGCAGCCATGAACAAAGACAAGATTCTCTTTGTGTCATCTCAAAAAGACGAAAACATCCTGATTCCTACTCCTGACGATTACTATAAAGTAGGAACCGTGGTTAAAATCAAACAGATGCTCAAGATACAGGGCGACAGTGTAAGAGTGCTGGTGGAAGGCATGTATAGAGCATCCATAAAGGAAATCACAGCAGAGGAGCCTTATATTTCCGCATCTGTGGACAGGCTGGAAAGCATAAACATGCCGGAGGACTCCATTGAGGCCAGAGCCATGACAAGGGTAGTTCTCAACAGCTTCAATGAATATGCACAGCTGGCCACAGGAGTAAGAACGGACATATATGATCTTTCAGTAATAATTGATGATCCTGATGCTCTTGCTGATTCCATAGCCATTCAGCTGGACATCGACATAAGTAAAAAACAGAAGATTCTTGAAACTCTGGATGTAAGGGAAAGGCTGACGATACTTAACGGGATTATCTTTGAGGAAAATCAGATTCTTCGTCTTGAGAAAAAACTAAACGAAGAAGTTGAAGAAAACGTAAAGCAGAACCAGAAGGAATATTATCTCAGAGAACAGATGAAGGTAATCCAGAACGAGCTTGGGTTTGGCGAAGATGCCGTAAGCGAGGCCAAAGAGTGGCTGGATAAACTGGATGAGCTTAAACTGGATCCGAAGACTGACGAAAAAGTCAGAAAAGAGATAAACAAATTCACAAAGATGGTACCTTCTTCTGCAGAGAGCGGAGTAATAAGAAACTATGTGGAGACAATCCTGTCACTGCCTTGGAACAAATCAAGCAAGACTAATTCGGATATAAAAAAAGCCGAGAAAGTACTGGATGAGGATCATTACGGACTGGAGAAGGTGAAAGAAAGAATTCTGGAATATCTTGCAGTTATACACCTGTCCAAGGGAATAAAAGGTCCTATAATATGCCTTGTGGGTCCTCCGGGCGTAGGAAAAACTTCAATAGCCAGATCTATTGCCAGAGCAACGGGAAGAGAGTTTGTACGTATGTCTCTGGGCGGAGTTCGAGATGAAGCAGAAATCAGAGGTCACAGACGTACCTATATCGGAGCTATACCCGGCAGAGTGATAAGCGCAATCAAAGATGCAGGAGCAAACAATCCTGTATTCCTCTTTGACGAAGTGGACAAAATAGGATCGGACTTCAAGGGTGACCCGGCCTCGGCTCTTCTTGAAGTGCTGGATCCGGAGCAGAACAAGGAATTTACAGATCACTTCCTGGAGATACCTTTTGACTTGTCAAATGTTATGTTTATCACAACCGCCAACACGACAGAAACCATACCGAGACCGCTTCTGGACAGAATGGAAGTAATCGATGTGTCAGGATACACCGAGGAAGAAAAGGTAAAGATAGCGCAGAAGTATCTTGTCCCTAAACAGATGAAGGCCCACGGTCTTAAAAAGAAAAATTTCGCTATAAGTGAAAAAGCATTGAGAGACCTGATCAATTTTTACACAAGAGAATCAGGTGTGCGAAATCTGGAGCGTGAAATAGGAAGCCTTTGCCGTAAGGTGGCACGAAAAATCGTCGCAAAAAAGGCTCAGAGTTACAGAATAACACCTGCAAGTCTGGAAAATTATCTCGGAAAGCACAGGTTCAGATATGATGTGGTGGAAAATGAGCGTGAGATAGGAGTAACTACGGGAATGGCATGGACGCAGGTAGGTGGCGACACGCTGTTCATCGAAGCAGCCCTGGTTCCGGGAGCAGGAAAAATAGAACTGACCGGACAGCTGGGAGATGTGATGCAGGAGTCGGCAAGAACCGCCATAACATATATAAGGTCCATAGCTGATGAATACGGAATTGAAGAAGATTTCTACAAGAAATACGACCTTCATGTGCATGTGCCGGAAGGAGCCGTTCCTAAAGACGGACCTTCTGCAGGCGTAACAATGTTCACTTCAGTCATGTCAGTACTTCTGAACAAGCCTGTAAGGAAGGATGTAGCCATGACCGGAGAAATCACGCTGAGAGGAAAAGTTCTTCCGGTAGGCGGAATAAAAGAGAAGGTACTGGCTGCTCACAGAGCAGGAATCAGAACAATACTGCTTCCTGCAGAAAACAAGGCAGATATAGACGACATTCCTCAGTCAGTGCGTAAGCAGCTTAAATTCGTGCTTCTTGAAAAAGCCGATGAAACACTGAAATATGTACTGGAAGAAAGTTCAGGTTTATAGTATGATAATAAAAGATGCACAGCTTGAAGCTGTCGCCGTGAAGGCTTCTCAGTATCCTGACGATACTATGCCCGAGATTGCCTTCGCAGGCCGTTCCAATGTTGGAAAATCTTCACTTCTTAATCTGCTTACGGGCCGCAAAAGTCTGGCGCGTGTATCGGGAAGTCCGGGCAAGACCAGAACAATAAATTTTTACAAAATAAACGATACATTCAGAATTGTGGATCTGCCGGGTTATGGCTATGCCAAAGTATCCAAATCTATGAGCCGCGACTGGGGCCCGATGATGGAAGAATATTTCCAGAAAAGGAAGGGACTTAAAAAGGTGATTCAGCTGGTGGATATACGTCATGCGCCGTCGGCTCAGGATGTGCAGATGTACAGATACCTGCGCCACTATGGTCTGGATGGTATAGTTGCAGCAACAAAGGCAGATAAGGTATCACGAAACGAGATGCAGAAGTGTATAAGTCAGATAAGGAAAACTCTGGAGCTGGGAAATGAGGATCTTGTGATTCCGATTTCTGCTCTTAAGCGAACCGGACATGACAAGCTTCTTGAAATAATGGAAGAAATCTTGGAGGATTAAATGCAGTTAATCAGTTTCAGAGTACTGGCAAGCCGGTTTAAGGCCATAGGACCCATGATGAAAGACAAGACTGTACCGAAGCGCAAAAAAATTCTGGTATTCTTCGGAATAGTCTATTTGTTCTTGCCGGTAGATCTGATACCGCCGGTGCTTTTTCCGTTTGGGTTTCTGGACGATCTGGTTCTGTGGCTCTGGATATTGTGGCATCTTAAGGATACCTTGGACACATACTGGGTAGGTGAGAAGGAACAGGACTTTTCAAAAAACTTCAAGAAAAAAGATATAGTTGAAGGTGTAGAATTTACTGTAGATCAGGAGGAAGAAAAAGATGAGTGAAAACACAGATACAATGGGTACAATCCTGTTTACCAAAGAGCAGATTGAGACGAGAGCTGCTGAAATAGGCGCTCAGATCTCAAAAGATTACGAGGGTGAAGAGGTTTATCTTGTGGGTACTCTGAGAGGCGCTGTCGTATGGATGGGAGATATAATGAAGAATATCACTTGTGATACCGAAATCGACTTTATAGTCGCTTCAAGTTACGGCTCAGGCACGACTTCCTCAGGCGTGGTTAAAATAAAAAAAGATCTGGACGGTGACATTTACGGAAAAAATGTTATAATTATCGAGGATATAGTTGACACGGGAACCACTCTTAAATATCTCAAAGAACATCTGGCAGACAGAAATCCTAAGAGTATAAGAATTTGCACTCTTCTGGACAAGCCTTCCAGAAGAATAGCCGAGATAGACGCAGATTATGTGGGATTCTCTATTGAAAACCTTTTTGTTATCGGATACGGTCTGGATTATGACCAGAAATACAGAAACCTTCCGTATATTAGCTATCTTGAAGGTTAATAAACAGTTATAAATTTTATTAAAAAGGAGATACATATAAAATGGCTTATGAAGTAAAAATCGGTTTATCAAACAAGCATCTTCATCTCAGCGAAGAGCATATTGAAGCATTATTCGGCAAGGGTCATCAGCTGACTCCTACAAAACCTCTGGTTCAGCCGGGACAGTTTGCCTGCGAAGAAAAAGTTGATATCGTAGGACCTAAAAATACTTTAAAGGGAATAAGAGTTTTGGGACCTGCAAGAAAAGAAACCCAGGTTGAACTGGCAATGACAGATGCGAGAACCATCGGAATCAAGGCACCTGTAAGAGAGTCAGGCAAACTGGAAGGAACTCCGGGATGCAAGATAGTAGGACCTTGCGGCGAAATTGAAATCGATCACGGTGTAATCGTTGCCTTAAGACACGTTCACTTAAACGACCAACAGGCTGCAGAAGCAGGCGTAAAGGATGGAGATGTGGTAAGCATCAAGATTGAAGGCGAAAGAGGTCTTATATTTGACAATGTTCTTGTAAGAGCAGGCTCAAAGCACGAAAGAGAAGTACATCTGGATACAGATGAAGGAAACGCAGCAGGCTGCGGTCCTGATTCAGTATGTACACTTATAATCAAATAGAAGGTAATTTAAAATCCCTGCTGTTATTTAATCGGCAGGGATTTTTCGTATCAAAACCTTTCTCATTTTTTTCTGTCATTGGATCAGTATTCGTCAAAGTCATCGGGATACTGGTTGTTTATTATCTTTACGGCTGCCATTACAGTGCTGAGATTTAAAAGCCCTTCTGCAAGAAGAGAAATTCCGATAAGAATTGTCAGTACAATTGAACTTTCACTCGGCCGCAGCACAAGAATACAGCCTAGGATTCCGGTAACTATAGCGGCAGTAAGAATAAGCCACCATTTTCCTATTCCGAATTTCCTTGAATCAAAAGATATCTGTATTTTGAACAATCCGTCAGCAAAAAAGATATACCGAGAACTATACAGAGAAAATTCATCAGACTGCCCGGGTGAACCAGCATTATGATTCTCAATGTGACCATAAGTATACCGAAGGCAAGATCATATTGGAAAGCCAATCTGTAGAGATCTTTGGAGAAAAATCCGATAAGTCTGACTATGCCGAAAAGGATAAGTATTATTCCGCAAAAAATGCCTATGACTTCTGATGAAAATTCGGGGACAGCTATAAGGATAAGCACCATGATTCATAGAAGTACGGATATAATGATGTAGCCTGTTTTTGCAGCCTTCATAGGTGTGACAGAGCGCATTATAGCACCTCCTCAAAACTATAATCTGTCGTAAACAAAGTTTAACAGGAAAGTAGAAAATAAAAATAGGCAATTGAAAGCTGCAGCCACAAAAATGGTCAATTGATTCAATTTGCCTAAAAGAAAAATCAGCCGGGCTTTGGCTGCCGGACTGATTCAAATGTCGGATTCAGTTGCTGCTGTCTATTTTAATTCTGCTCACCATGTCGGCAGCAAGTCCGTCACAGAGAGAAAGAAGCTCTTTGAGCTTATTCATGGCACTATCAGGCATCCCTGAGTTTACCCAGTTTACAAAGAGTCCGAATAGCTCACATTTTGTAAACAGTACAATGGTTTCCAGGTCGGAAGGATTGATTTTTTCCTCTTTGAAGGTCGTTTCAAAGTAGGATCTCACCACATGCTCACATATGCGCATAAGATATTGCTCATAGATGTTTCTTTTTACCGAATTGCATATATGTGCAATAGCTCTTTTATTCTCTTGTGTGAAGCGGAAAGCGGTCTCTACCATTTCGTCAATGGAATTTATATTAGGATACTTCTCTATCAGAGCATTGGCTTCATCCATTATCATCTCTTCTATCATTGAAGGAATGTCCTGAAAATGATAATAAAAGGAATTACGATTGATACCGCAGTCTTCGACTATAGTGCGAACACTTATCTGGCTGAGAGGCTGCTGATTAAGAAGCTTCCAGAAAGAGGCTTTTATCGCTTGCTTTGTAAAATTGGGCATTGATTTTCTCCTGAAAATTTTGATTATTGTTATTATAACAGATTTTGCAGGATATGCATATATATATATAAATCAGGAATTATTCAGAGGTGCAAAAATGGGATACAGCCTCCGCAGAATAGACAAAGCCGCTGAGGAAGCAGAAATAATAGATGCAGAAATGTATCCGGGAATAGTTTTTTTCAGCGACTGCCACAGAGGATGCGGCACATGGAACGACAGTTTCTTGAGAAATAAGACAATTTACCAGGCAGCTCTTAATCACTACAGGAAAAGTGGTTATGCATATGTGGAGTTAGGTGATGGAGATGAGCTGTGGGAGAATCGGTGTTTTGAAAGTATAGCCGAAATTCACAAAGATGTCTTTGAGATCCTTTCACAATTTGAAAGGGAGAGAAGGCTGTTTATGATATATGGAAATCATGATAAAACTCGCAAAAAACAGAGCAGATGTACATCTGAGAACCTTTTTTCGCCTAAATACAATCAATCTGCCGTAATAGAGCTGCCGGACAAAAAAGGCAGCCTCTATCTGATGCACGGGCACCAAGGTGATATGCTTAATGACCGTCTCTGGCCTCTAGCCCGCTGGATGGTGCGCTACCTGTGGAGACCATTGGAACTATGCGGTTTCAATGACCCTACCAGTGCTGCAAGAAACTATAAAAAAAGCAGTGCCGTAGAAAAAAGGCTGATTGATTGGGCGAAAAAAAACGGTAGCAGTATTATGACGGGTCACACCCATCGTCCTGCCATGAGAAAAGTGGACGATATATACTACTTTAATACAGGCTCATGTGTGCACCCCAACGGAATAACATGCATAGAACTCTCAGGAAAGCTTTTTATGCTGGTAAAATGGACGATATGTGCCGACGACAATGGGTTCATGTATGTATGCAGACAGGTTATGACGGCAATGGATATGCAGGCTTGACTTTTTTACTGTAAGATGTATAATAAAGAAGCGAATTTGAGAAAATGTCTCATATTTGAAAAAGCGCTCAACTGTAATCTGTATAATGAACATAGGGAGAAGCCATTATGGCAAGATATAATACTGAACAAAAAAGGGAACTTATTGATTTTCTTACACGTAACAGCAGCAGATCCTTTACAGTGGAAGAAATATGCCGTGGAATGGAAGCGGATCCCAGGTATATTTCTCCTCCGGGAAGAAGTACTGTGTACAGACTGATCCCCAAGCTGCTGGATGAAAAAAAGATCCGACATTTCAGCAGTGAAGAGGGACGCAGACAGGTATATCAGATTATGGGCGGTATGGAATGCGCAGGACATATGCACCTTAAATGCACTGCCTGCGGCAGGCTTTATCATGTGAGTGTACCTGTGTCCATGGCCTTGAGCAGCGAAATAGAACAGACTGAAAATTTCAAGGTAAGTGCAGGCGAAACGGTAATTTTCGGAACCTGCAGCCATTGTTTGAAGGGGGATAAAAAATGAAAAAAGCAGCTGCGGCAATGCTGCTTGTATTACTTTTGCTGACGGGATGCGGAGATGCCGGTCATATCCGTGATACAGACAAGCCTGCTATTGCCTGTATCGGATTTGCACAGTATGACTGGGTTCTGAACATATTAGGGGAAAAGACTGATGAATGGAATGTAATACGGATAAATGACGATGGGGCAGATATGCACAGTTATCAGCCTGTGGCCCGGGATATTGTGGATATAACTACTTGTGATCTTCTGATATATACAGGCGGAGAGTCAGAAAAATGGGTGGAGGATATAATTGAAGGAGGTTTTTTTGAGGGACATGCATATTGTCTACTTGAGCATGGCCAGGTTGCCATGATAGAGGAGGAAACAGACAATCATGATGAAGAGGCTCATCATGGTCACAGTCACACCGCGCATGAAGAAGAAGGCGACGAGCATATATGGCTTTCCCTGAATCAGGCCCAAAATTTCTGTGGTGATATAACGGAGTGTATTTCCGAAATTGACAATGACAACAGCCGTATATATATGGAAAATGCGGAAGAATATATTGAAAAGCTGGAAATGCTTGATAATGAATTCAGAAATACTGTTTCTGAAAGCAGTAAGAATACTGTGATTGTTGCAGACAGATTTGCCTTCAGATATTTATTTAATGATTACGGAATAAAAAGCTTCGCAGCCTTTGACGGATGTTCAGCGGAAACAGAAGCCAGCTTTGAGACAGTGGCCTTTCTGGCAGATAAGTTGAAAGAAGAAAAGCTGGGAGCCATAGTGGTGACGGAAACAGGAGACCGCAGGATAGCGGAAACTGTTATCAGCACTTCGGGGGAAAAGGATATACGTATTATAGACTTGGACTCAATGCAGTCTGTGAAAGCGCACAGCTGCAGCTATATCGATATAATGGAATATAACCTGCAACAGCTCAGACAGGTATTAAATTAAGGAGAAAAAATGCAGATTCAATGCAAAAATCTGACCGTAGGATATGAAGATGGTCCGGTAGCAGAAAAAATAAATTTTGAAATAGAAGAGGGAGACTATGTATATGTGGTGGGTGATAACGGCTCAGGAAAGACTACTCTTCTTAAAACGCTTGCAGGTCTTATAAAGCCCCTTGACGGCCTTTTAACATATGAGAATACGACGAAGGAAGCAGGAGTTGGGTATCTGCCTCAACATACGCAGATACAGAAAGATTTCCCCGCTTCTGTTGCAGAAATAGTTCTTTCCGGAAGAGTAAGAAAAACCGGAGGAGGTCCTTTTTACAATGCCGAAGATAAAAAAACAGCTCAGGAGAAGATGAAGAAGCTGGGCATAGAAAATCTGGCGTCCAAGGCCTACAGAAACCTTTCGGGAGGGCAGCAGCAGAGAGTTCTGCTGGCAAGAGCCCTTTGCGCGGCAGAAAGCATTCTGCTTCTGGACGAACCTGTTTCCGGACTGGATCCGGCGGCAGCTTCTGAAATGTATGATTGCATACGTCAGCTGAATGATGATGGAATGACTGTAATAATGATTTCTCACGATGTTGATTCGGCCCTTGAATATGCAGATAAAATACTGGAATTCAGAGGAAATCGCACACGATTCGTGAGCAAGGAACTATATAGGTCAGCGAGGGGGAATATGAAATGAATGAACTTGTGCAATATCTTTCATACCCCTTTGTGCGTTATGCTCTGGCAGCAGGTGTACTGACTGCTTTATGCTCTTCGCTGCTGGGTGTCACACTGGTGCTTAAACGTTACTCCTTTATAGGAGACGGGCTCTCTCATGTCGCTTTCGGAGCTATGGCCATAGCCGCTGTACTGAGCATTTCGGAGGAGATGATTGTTGTTCTTCCTCTGACTATGATATGTGCCGTTTTGATGTTGAAAAAAGGACGCAATGCGGGAGTAAAGGGAGACGCGGCATTGGCTATGCTTTCGGTGGGAGCCATGGCTATAGGATATCTGCTTCTCAACATTTTTCCCACATCAGCTAATATTTCCGGAGATGTCTGCAGCACCTTGTTCGGGTCAACGTCTATTCTCACTTTGAGCAGTGCCGATGTGGTAACATGTGTAATCATGTCGGTGTTGGTGACCGGAATCTTTATTATTATGTATAACAGAATCTTTGCTGTAACCTTTGATGAAGATTTTGCAAAAGCCTCGGGAGTGAATACGGAATTTTATAATCTGCTGATTGCTGTTATTACAGCAGTGGTGATAGTACTTGCCATGAATCTTGTGGGAGCTCTTCTAACCTCTGCACTGATAGTATTTCCGGCTCTTTCGTCCATGAGACTATTTGACAGTTTCAGAAAAGTGATCATATCATCAGCCGTGATTGCGATGACTGCGGCTTTTGTGGGAATCAGTATGTCCATAGTAATCTCTACTCCGGTGGGAGCAACTGTGGTTGTGGTCAATATCTTTATATTTGCAGCATGCTCTGCCATAAGAAGCGTAAAAAAATAAGAGCCGCTATGCAGATCAAGGCTGACGCCTGCGACCTGCAAAGGGCTCTATGCTCAATAGGCAATTTTATTTCCAATAATCAGTGTCTGTTATTCCTATGTCGGAAGCCTTGAAATCTAAAGGCTTTCCGGCTTTTTTCTTTTCGGAATAATCTTTTAATGCCTTAAATGCCGTTCCTCCCAGAATAATACATACCGGGACATTTATCAGAGCCATGAAGCCCATCAGAACATCGGCAGTATCCCATGCAAGGCCTGCACTGAACTGGGCGCCTACAAAGATTATCAGAACGGCCAGCAGCCTGTAGAAGAACATAAAAGGCTTATTGTTTAAAGCATTCTTGTAAAGATAGCTTATATTCATTTCGGCATAGTAATAATTTCCCACCAGTGTGGTATATGCGAAGAGCACCAGGGCAGCTGTTATGAAATAACCGCCGAAGGCACCGAAGTTGGCATTGAGGGAAGCCTGAATGTATGCACCGTTCATTGTGTTTCCGGCATCGTCTATAAATGCGGAGGAATCAACACCGCTGCAGAGAATCATAAATGCTGTTGAAGAACAGATAATCAGAGTGTCGATGAACACGGAAAGCATCTGAACAAGCCCCTGCTTTACAGGATGAGAAACATCTGCCGAGGCAGCTGCATTAGGAGCGGAACCTATACCTGCTTCGTTTGAATAGAGTCCTCGTTTTATTCCGTTCATTATTGTTGCACCGAAAAGACCTCCGGCCATGGATGAGAAGCTGAAAGCGCTTTTGAAAATGCTTACGATGACAGCCGGCAGCGAGGTAATGTTCATCACTACCACGATCAATGCAACCAGTATGTAGGCGGAAGCCATTATAGGAACGAGAACTTCTGTGGCCTTGGATATTCTCTTACCTCCGCCGAAAATCACGATTGCGGCCAGTACAGCAACTACACTGCCGACAATGAGTCCGTAATTTTCAGAAGGAATGTATGTCTTCAAAAAGTCTGCCATATTAAAGGAAGCCAGAGCATTAAATCCACCCATGTATGTCATTATGAGACAGAGGGCAAAAAGACCGCCAAGAGCAGGGGCCTTAAGCGCCTGTCTGATGTAATATGCAGGGCCGCCGTAGGAACCGTCAGGTCCCTTTTTCTTGTATATCTGTGCAAGAGTTGATTCTACAAAAGCAGAAGAGCCGCCAAGAAAGGCAATGAGCCACATCCAGAAAACAGCTCCGGGACCGCCGGCTATTATTGCTCCCGTTACACCGACTATATTACCCGTTCCGACGCGAGAAGCGGTGGAAACCATAAGCGCCTGAAATGATGAAATTGAATCTTTATTTTTTTTAGGTTCGGCAATAACCTTGATAGATTCATTAAATAGCCTGACCTGAACGAATTTTGTTCTTAAAGAAAAGTACAGACCTGCTGCAATCAGAAGGGCTATCAGTATGTATCCATATAAATAACCGCTTATACTGCTTACTATACCTGCTATAAAATCCATAAAATATTCTCCTTTTTCTTTACACTATCTTAACCATTTTATTATGAAAGCATAGAAAAATCAAGAAGTGTTTTAATGCAGTAAAGAGAGCAAGAAAATGGTAAAAATCAGTCTTTTCGCAAATATATGCTTTTCCAGAATTCCATCATATTTTCAAAATCTTTTTCCATTTCATCAATATCCAGGTTGCCTCCTTGGGCTTTCTCCCACAGATAACCCTCAGATGCCCAGAACATATCCTGATACATCATTTTTACATCAAGTCCCGCAATGAATTTATCCGAATCAAAATTCAGTCGTGTTCTGTCCAGCTTTAAGTTGAAATATTTTTGATAACTTTCCTGAACTGCGGCAGATACAGACGGGTCTGTCTCATAAAATGCTTTTAAAGCAAACATACCTATGTAAGGGTATTTTTTCATGAGGCTGATTTTTGCTTTAAGTCCAAGAGACATGCTTTCGAAGAGATCCGTCTGCTCGTAACACTTGTATTTTGTAAGATATTCAATAGTAGTTTCTGCGCACTTGTCCCATAAAAAAATGTAGAACTCCAGCTTATTGCGGAAATAATGAAAAAGCAGAGATTTGCTTATTCCGGCAGCCTCAGCGACCTCGCTCATGGGACTTTTTTTGTATGAATTTAGAGAAAAAACCTTGTATCCTGCATTTATTATGGCATTCTGTTTTGAATCAGGAAGAGAATAGAATTTTTCGTTCATAGAGACCTCCTTTTTTTATGACCGATGCGGTCAATAAAACTATACCTCCAGTTCTTGCTTATGGCAAGAAAAAGATAGGAACACAATGGATACATAGGAGCTAAACAACTGTGAAGCATTATTTTTGTATTTTAGCAAGACATATGTTACAGAAATAATAAAAAAATGAGAGATACTTTGATACAATAAGTTTCACCACAAAACAAGTATCAAAAGAAGCATCTCTCATGACAAGTATCACAGAAAAAATGCGTTATCGCCAGCGTTTATGTGAATATGCGTTAAAATATGGTGTCACGAAAACTGCAAGGCGGTATCATACATATAGGCAGTTCGTATACAGGCAGCTTGAGAAATACGATGGAAGCGTTAGAAGCCTTGCGCTCAGGTCCCGGAAGCCTGAGCACAGTCCCAAAGCCCATATAGAAGAAGGGTTTGCTCCGATTCAGAGGATGCTCAAGCGAAATTGACGCTACAACCTTGCTGAAGTGTATGTCAGATGCAGGGCAAAGGGATACACTAGAAGTTTTGAGAGCATGTGCCGCCGGATTAGCCGGATTAGAAAGTAAGGATATCAAAAACCGACAATTAAAAGAAAAAGTTACACCAATTATGAGAGTATTAACGGAGAGTATTCGAGTGACAAGGTTCAGATAGATATTAAATATGTTCCGTAGGAATATATCAGGTTCCCGTGCTATGGGCAGCAGTACTACCAGATTACAGGAATCGATGAATACAGCCGCAAAAGGGTTCTTAAGATCGTAAAAGAGAAGAGTACGTACGAAACCACAAAGTATCTATGGGAATTGGGAAATCGTATGGGATTTCCTATTAAGACGATTCAGGTGGACAATGGGCCGGAATTCGTCAATGATGATGACAAGACCGGCAAAGACAGTGCATTGGAAAAGGCAGCAAAACAGCTGGAGATGGAACTGAGAAGGATAAGACCTTACTCACCGTGGCAGAACGGGAAAGTGGAAAGAAGTCATCATGAAGATGGGAAAACCCTGTATAAACAAAAAGTATTCACAAGTGAGGAAGAACTGCTTGTGCAAGTGGCCAAGGGCGAGAGACGATACAATAAGACAGCAAAGGCCTGTCTGGGCTTCAAGAATTCTAATCAGGTAATCTCAGAGTACTGCTCAAAGTGCAGCATATGTCTTGACGATTAAGAGTCAGAGGGAAAAACCCCACCCGTCATATTGACAAAGGGAAATTTAAATACTATGATAAAAATAATGAAAAAAATAGAACTGATGGAGGAGGAAAGATGAAAAAGATTTTAACTGCTATCATGTGTATGGTCTTGATTTTCTGCTATATACCGGCATTCGCCTTTGCAGATGCAGATCAGACAGCAGACAGTGCGGACATTTATGTGGCTGCCGACGGAAACGATGCAACAGGTGACGGCACTAAGGCGGCTCCTTATGCCTCGCTTGCAAAAGCGGCAGAGGTTGTAAATGCCGGTGCGGGAGAGAACTTTACCGTGCATGTAATGAGCGACCTAACATCAACGGCATGTGCAAGGTTCTATAATAAAAATGTGACGATAGTCGGAGAAGGTACAACTGTTCCGGTTGTAAGCCGCGGAGAAGGTTTTGATACTCAAAACGACACTGCCCGCAGCTGGTATAATCCGGCAATGATAGAGGTAGGAGGAACCAAAACCGATGGAAGCGAAGATCTCGGCAAAGCGACACTTAGACTTAAGAACATTATTTTAGATGATGCCGGAGAACACATGGGAACAAAATTTGGTTTTGCCAAAACTGACGGAAAAGGTGGAAATGAGGAATATGTCCAGGATGCAATAATTGCATCTTACAATGGAACCGGAACTATTATTCTTGATGAAGGAGCCACTTTAAAGAATTTTGGTGGAATGACAGCTGTCTATGTTACCGGTTCGGGCAAGCTGATAATGAAAAACGGAAGCACCATTTGTGATGATGAGAATTTTGCCGCAAGCAATAATAGAAATGGAAAACATGCTATTTTCCTTATTGGAGCAACCCTTGAAATGGATGAGGGCTCTTGTGTTCAGAACATAAAAAATGCACTGGCTGTTAATTCTGAAGGTGCAAAATGTCTTGTGAACGGATCAATAAAAGGAATAGATGGAAAGAACAACCCTGTTGTCCGCGTAGTTGCAAATTCGGAATTCACACTTGGAAGGACGGGTGTTATTGAGAATAATACAACAGATAATATTGCAACGGCTTATATTCATTCCGGATCTGTTGCACATATTTATGGAAAAATAATTGGCAACAAGGCTCCTGCGGGCGCTCTGTATATTGTGACTAATGGTGGAAGTTCATACGGATATCTATATGATGGTGCTGAGATAATCAACAATGAGAGCACAGGCAAGTACGGCGTGATTGAGGTCCAGCAGGGAGATTGCACGTTTACAATGAACGGAGGAACTGTCTCTGGCAATAAGGCTAAGGCCGGTGCCATTCAGGTGAGAAAGGCCAATGCAAAGTTCATCATGAACGGTGGTGTTGTTGATAATAATGAACTTTTAACGGGTGGAACCGGCGATGCAGGGGTCTATGCTACCGAAGGTAGCAATTTGACGATTGAACTGAAAAAAGGTACATTGCAAAGTGTTTCTATTGATACAGGTTTATTGGGTAAAAAATCAAATGGGCATGTTTATATAGCTGAAGGATTCAACCTTAAAACTGGCTACCTTACTACTCGACAGGACGGAAACAAGATCATAGCTCCATCGGCTGAAAGCTTAGACATTAAACTCAGTAATGCAAGTTCGGACAGCGTTTCAGCTTTAAAAACAGACGCGGCAGCAAAAGGTTGGTCGGAACCATTAGCTACTTTCTGGATGCAGCGCAGCCAAGCGGCAACACTTACTGTTGGCGGATTAAATGATAAAATTATTAGTGGACTTCCTGTATATGCTATGGCATTACCTGTTGGTGAAGACGGAAACCCTGTAACAGATGCGAATATAAAGGCATATGCATCGCAAATAACTGATGAAGGTATTAAACTGACCATTCCTGAAGGGAATACAAACGGATATGCAGTTGCCCTGGTTCAGCCGACAGTAGATTTTGGCAATGTTGTAATTACAACTGACAAATCAAAAATTGATAAAAACAATGACAAGACTACAGACGGAAACTATGAGATTCCGTATACTGCAACATATAACATGTCTGAAAATCTGAAGAGCATTATTGACCGCTCAAAAGATTTTATCAATGATGAAAATTGCAAGTTTACTTTTACCGTTGAGCTGGATAAGCGATTGACTGCTAAATCAGGCGCAGGAGACTATAAGTTTACAAGTCCGATTTTTGACTTGGATAAAGTTACCGTAGCTGAGGATGGAAGTACTGTTATCGCGGAGTGCAAGCTGAAGAAGGATTGGACTGACCATATCAGTGAGCTGTTAGATACACCGATGGTTCTTACAGGAACAGGAGTTTTGGAAGAAAAAGACTTTAATGTGGGTGACATTATTAACACAACGGGACATATTGAGGTTACAATCAGTGACGGAAATCTCAACAGCATATATATCCCTGCCAATGTGTGTCAGACTCTGATGGAAGAAGAAATTATACCGGGACCTGGTGACTCTCAAGAGCCGGGCAATACGGATGAAGGTGCACCAAAGACAGGAGATGCAACATCGATGGAACTTCTCATTGGTCTGTTAATGCTGACTGTTACAGCATTAACAGGAAGCATATTTTGGAAGAAAAGCTTAGCTAAGAAATAAGGCTCAAAGAATTTTTAGCAGAACAAACTTCATAAAAATGACAGAAAAGCATGTTATAACAATATGCACGAAAGAAGGGTATCTAAAATTAGTCGTAGGTTTTCTAAAATTAACTATGGAACGGAGCTGTTGGCAACTCGGAATTATACAAAGTTAATAGTGGGCTGAAATTGTTGGATACTTACTCAAAAGAATATTAAAAAAATGACAGGCAATCGAAGTTTTCGGTTGCCTGTTGTGATGTTGCTTTAGCGACGGTTCCGAGTACGATAGTACGAGGAACAATAATCCACCGGCTATGCCGGTGAGCTTAAGCTGCTTTAGCTTTAAGCAAAAAACCTCCTATGCTGCAATGAATGTGGTTCCCCAACCTCATTATGCAACAAGGAGGTAGTCTATGAAAGACAATAATAGTTTTAAATTCCTGAGAAGTATGCTGGTGAGGGTGATGATGAGAGGCGTCCGGAACGATCGAGAAGAGAATCCCGGGAGCCATCGTAATGATTCTTCCGGCGATAGATATATTGCTGATTGGTTTTATGCTTGCGAGCAGCCTGAAAAACACCATATTTATCAGCATAATTGATTAATGATAGACGACACCTCATATCATGTGTTATAGCAGCCGTGCGGAGATCCTTTCTGTATTAGTTGTTTGTGTGGTAACTTCAACATAACACAGATTCATGATTTCCGCATTTCTTTTATTAAGTTGTAACACATGTATGAAACCAGATAAGGAGAAAACGTAAATTGTGTTAATGATAGCAGACATGAGTATGGAGTGAATATCTTATTTGGAGGAAAAACAAATGGTACAATCAATCTTTGAGGAAATGGGCGGCAGATACGAACGGCAAGGCGAATACATTTTACCCTGCCTTACCATACCACCCGAAAAGGAACAGTCGATAGACTTATTCGGACGGCGGCACTTGGACTATCTGCGGGAGTACCGCAAAATTACATACACCAATCTTCTCACAAGCGGCAGGCTCAATGCTTACCTTGCCGACATTGACAGACAGGCACAGGAACACTTTGAACGGCTCATAGAGGGCATGAAGCAAGCACAGGGCATAACGGAATGCCTAAAGGAAGAAAACGCCTTAGAATGGACTGGAAGAACGAATAACATAAGGGCTTGTGCGAGG
>DCJK01000031.1 GCA_002320005.1 Firmicutes bacterium UBA1702 | reverse complement strand
ACTGACGGTATGCCCGTCATACCACAAAAAAACACCGGCCGCAGCCGGTGTTTTTTCACGGGATTATTCCTCTCCCAGAATATTCATAAACTCTTCCCCAGTTATTGTCTCTTTTTCATACAGGTATCCGGCCAGCTCCTCAAGCTTATCTCTGTTGTCTTTCAGAATACCCAGGGCTTTGTCGTATTGCTTTCTCACCAGCTCCACAACCTGCCTGTCTATCCGAGCCTGAGTCTCAGCAGAGCAGGCAAGGGTGGTATCTCCGCCCAGATACTGGTTGTTAAGGGTTTCCATAGCCACCATTCCGAAATCATCGCTCATTCCGTATCTGGTAATCATGGCTCTGGCCAGCCTTGTCGCCTGTTCAATATCATTGGCAGCGCCCGTGGTTACAGAACCGAAAGTCAGCTCTTCTGCAGCTCTTCCTCCGGTAAAGGTGGCAATCTTGTTCTCTATTTCCTCTTTGCTCATAAGGTAGTGATTGCCTTCTTCCACCTGCATGGTATATCCCAGTGCTCCTGACGTACGTGGAACGATGGTTATCTTTTCGACAGGTGCAGAGTGAGTCTGCAGGGCTGCCACCAAGGCATGTCCCACCTCGTGGAAAGCCACTATACGCTTCTCGCTGTCTGTGAGGATCGCATTCTTCTTCTGATATCCCGCAATTACAACTTCAATGCTTTCCTCGAAGTCTTCCTGAGTGGCAAAACTCCGTTTGTCTCTTACAGCTCTCAAAGCCGCTTCGTTGACTATATTTGCCAACTCTGCTCCGGAAGCGCCGGAAGCCATTCTGGCAATCTTACTGTAATCTATATCCTTGTCTGTCTTTATCTTCTTTGCATGAACTTTGAGGATATCCTCTCTTCCTTTCAGATCGGGAAGTTCTACCGGCACGCGCCGGTCAAAGCGTCCGGGTCTGGTCAGGGCAGGATCCAGAGATTCAGGTCTGTTGGTAGCGGCCAGAATTATTACTCCGGTGTTCCCCTCAAAACCGTCCATCTCTGTAAGGAGCTGGTTGAGGGTCTGCTCTCTCTCGTCATTTCCTCCCAGCTGACCGTCTCTCTTCTTTCCTATTGCATCTATTTCGTCTATGAACACAATGCACGGAGCTTTCTCCTTGGCCTGTTTAAAGAGGTCGCGCACCTTGGAAGCCCCCATGCCCACAAACATCTCCACAAATTCGGAACCCGACATGGAAAAGAAGGGCACATTAGCTTCGCCTGCAACAGCCTTGGCAAGCATGGTCTTGCCTGTTCCCGGAGGGCCTACCAGAAGCACTCCTTTAGGCATGGCTGCACCTACCTCTTTGTATTTATCCGGATTATGGAGATAATCGACGATTTCCGAAAGGTTCTCCTTAGCCTCGTCTTCACCTGCCACATCGGAAAATTTTATTCCTTCCGAAGATTTTACATATACTTTGGCATTACTCTTTCCGAACATCAGCGCATTATTGCCTCCGGCCTTGTCAAACATTTTCTTTGACATGTATTGACCCAGCGCAATAAATATTATTATCGGAAGCACCCACGAAATGAGAATGCTTACAACAGGCGATGTCTGTTTTATGATCTCCCCTGAGAAGGTAGCCCCTGACTCATAGAGCCTCTGAACGAGATCAGGATCATCCACCATTCCTGTCTTATATATCTTGCTGCCGTCTTTACTGGTGAAGAGTATCTGGTTTTCCTGTTCCTGTATCTCCACCTGGCCTATCTGGCCCTTTTCTGTCATCTTTATGAAATAGCCGTAGTCTTTTTCGGTTATCTGACCTTCGACTATTGCCGGCATCACTAAAAAGTTAAAGAGCATTATGCCCAGCAGCACTATGAAGTAATAGTACAGCAGAGGCTTCTTGGGTTTCTTGACCTCGTTCATCTTTTCTCCTTTATTGGTTATCCCTCAATGGCAATATACTTGTTCTCCTCGATTTTCTTCGGAGCTTCTTTAGGCAGTGCTATGTGAAGAATTCCGTTTTCAAATCTGGCTCTTATATCTTCTTCTGTCAGGTCTTTACCTACGAAAAAGCTTCTTGATACCGCGCCTGTATAACGTTCTCTTCTGATGTATTTGCCCTCTTCATTCTTTTCCTCAGATGAATTGTCGGTTTCTGCACTTATGGTCAGGTATCCGTCTTTGAGCTGTGCTTTTACATCTTCTTTTCTGTAGCCCGGCATTTCGATTTTCAGCTCATAGCTGTCATCTGTTTCCTTGATGTCGGTCTTCATTACGTTCTGGACGCTTCTTGCACCCCTGTTCATCATAAAATCATCCATAAAATCATCAAATAAGTTTTCTCCGAAAATACTTGGCATTAACATTTTTTATTCCCCCTTGGTATTGTTTGTTGTTGCTTGTTTTAATTTACCTATGTTATAACACCTTTTGTTAGCACTGTCAATGATTGAGTGCTAACAAAACGGTGAAGATTCGGTGAACATTCATAAAAAACAATGCTTATTTGTAGTTTTCTCCGTCGCAGCATTTGACATAGAGTCAAAAACAAACCCCCGGCAGACTCTATGGCCCGCCGGAGGCTTATTCCTATTTCAGAAACGGCACTTCAACTTTTAATGTGTCTGTATTCAGGGTTATGGTTGTTACCGTTTCAGGTCTCTGGGTCTGCTCTGCGTCAGTTCCATACAGGATGAACGCAAGATTATGACCTTTTTGCAATGTGTGATCAGTAGGAACCATCTCAATCTCGTAGTGATAGTACTGATTAGGTTCTATTTTTTCTTTGCTCCAGAGGCATGTTCTGTTCTGAGCATTTAACCATCCACGACTTATCACCTTGTACATGGAAGGTTCCTTTTCCAGGCCGAACCGGAAAGTTCCTTCAGGAGCGTTTTCAACAGCCACTTCCTCGGCAGTGATGCGGTTCTGACGGCCGATATCGACCAGCATTGCGCTTAATATCGCCGTATCTCTGTCAATGGCTGCATCAAAACCGACCTTTACGGTTCCGGCAATTCTTATGTCCTTTTCACCGTCTACTCCGGAGTCTGAATCCGACCACATGATTCTGAATCTGTTCATGTATTCCGGAGCTTCGCAAAGAACCAGCTGGTCAAGCCATTCCTTTCTGTTGTCCTTTTCTTTGCGGAAAACGGTGGCTGACAGATCGTCCACTATCCTTGCCTCTCCCCGGGTTTTTACAGGAAAGTTCTCGCCTTTGCACCCTGCAGGCGGCCATGTATCCGATGCCATCCATTTCAGCTGGTCAAGATTGCTTTCCACCAGAACCTTTGGCTCTTTATCTATGCCGTTGTCAATTCCCTTGAGGTAGTGATCCAGCCATCTCTCAACCATGTCCAGAGTCCCTGAACCTTCCAGATCGTAAACGTAAACATGCTCACCCTGGTGGAGAAGTATTTTTCTCTCCACGCCTTTTTCCTCGAGAGCCTTAAAAAGCGGCAGGCACTGATTGGTCTTTACGTTCCAGTCATTTATTCCGTGGATTATAAACACCGACGCCTTGAAGTTTTCAATCTGATTCAGGTAATTTCTCTCATCCCAGAATCTGTTGTAGTTGGCAGAGTCTCTGTCCTCTCCTTCTACAAGTCTTTCAAGAGCAACCCGGTATCCATCTTTTACCTTTTCATAGTCTTCCGGATCTTTCGCTCTGCTGAAACAGTACTTGGCCAGAATGTCCAGGTCATCGCCCTGCCATCCCATAGCAGGAACATTGAGACCGCCGGCTCTGTAATAATCATACCAGTTGCATATTCCGGCTTCAGGAATTATAGTTTTAAGACCTTCCACTCCGGTAGCTGCAACACCTATGCACATGGTTCCAAGATATGATTTAGCCGACATGGCAACATTTCCCGTACACCAGTCTGCCCTGATCTCTATATTGGAAGTCTTGTCCGTAAAAGCACGACATCTTCCGTTTAGCCAGTCAATTACTGATTTAAAGGCGAGCACCTCTTCGCGGCTTCCTGACAGAGTATATCCTTCGGATCCTCTGGTTCCCAGTCCTCCGCAAAACACAGACGCATATCCCTTCTGATTAAGATAGGCATACAGTGGTGAAATGCACTCAAACTCTACATCTTCGTCTATGACGGCTGTTTCAGCAAATCCGCGGGTTTTCCTCACTTCCACCGGCTTGCAGGCAGACTCTTGTGAAAAGTCAAAGCGTATATCTGATTCCTTAATGTTCTGCTGAGGATATACCTTGACTTCTCTGTCTACATCGTGGGGCACATACCAGTCTTCATTGCATGTCATCAGATACGGATTGGCAACCAGCACGGCGGGAACCTTCTCCCCCTGCATAGTATTTTCAGGTCTCCTTATATACGCGGCGATCAGATCCGCTTTGCCGTCTCCGTCAGTGTCCACAGGTGTTTCGATATACACCCTCTCAAATATACATTTAACTTTATTTTCTATCTTCATAATACATTTCGCTTCTTTCGTTTCCGAAAATTATTCAGTTTCCTGCACAGCTTCAGTCTTTGCGGAAGGTTTCTTTATGTTCTTTTTCTTCAGATAAACCATCCAGATTACCGTAAATGCAGCTCCTACCAGCAACATAGCAACCATGAAAGTGAATACATCGCGGTAACCGCCCACGCCAGGTGTCTTATCAAGCAGTGAACCTGCCAGAACGGAACAGAAGATTTCAGGCAGATATCCGATAGTGGAGATAAGGCCTGCTGCGCTTCCGGAAAGTCTTTCAGGAATTGCGCCTTCATCCATCATTGCCCATGTCATGGCATAGTTTACATTGTAGAAAATGTAGATAATCAAGAACAGAACTACGAACGGAATTGCACTGCTTGCTTCTGTAGGAAGCATCATCATTGCTATGGTTCCTGCAGCCATAATGATGAAGGATATGAAGATCATTCTGCCGGTTCCCACCTTGTCAGTTATATATCCTCCGCCTATGCTTCCGAAAAGTGAAAGCCATCTCTTTGATGCGGCGATTGCTGCAGCCATGGTAACTGTTATTCCTATGATTTCTGTCATATAAGGAGTGAAGTAGTACAGCAGCTGTGTAAATACATAGTTACAGAAGGTAACGATACCTATGATCCATACTGCCGGCATTTTCAGCAGTTCTCCGATTCCCTTGAAGGTAACTCTGTCGCTCTTTTCCATTTTGTCATCTTTAACGGTAAAGAAGGTCAGAACACCCATAAGTATAGTCAGCAGAGAGTAGAAAATGATGGTAGCTTTCATTCCGGCAACCTGATCTTCCATCTGTCCTGCGCCGATTTTAAATGCAATAACTGCGCCGGAGGCCATAAGTGCTGCTCCGATTCCGCGTCCGCCTTCAAAGAAACCGTAAGCTTTGCCCTGGTCTCCTGATCCTGACAGGATACGAACAGCCTTAACGCAGCAAGGCCAGAATGCGAAGAGTGAGCTTACACCCCAGAAAGCATACAGGCACAGCAGTGCTGTGTAGTTAAGCGGCAGCAGATGAACCAATCCGCCCAGACCTGTTCCTATGAGAGAAACGGTCAAAACTGTTCTTGTTGAAAATCTGTCGGCAACAATACCTCCGAAGAGATATGAAACCATTCCGAATACGCCCAGAATGCTTCCGAATACACCCATCTGCGTATCTGTAAGATTATACACTTCCAGATATGCGTCGTAGTAGTCGTAACGGAAGTAAGGTAGACCGTAAATAATAGCTCCGCCTAAGGCGATAATGATGATACCCCAGAAGTTTCTGGCCATTTTTTCATTGAGGCCGATTTTTTTAAGGATCGTGTTCATTTTTTGCTTCTCCTTGTTGTGAATTTATTATATTTAGTAATGTAATTTATATACTTCGGAAAATTTTTTCCGTAAGCAACTTATATAATCTGCGGAACCCAGAGGCTTGCCTGTGGCCTTTTCAATCAGTTCCTCTGTTCCGTACATTGCCCCGAAGCGGAATATATGCTCGGTGAGCCATTCTTTTATTACTGCAAAATTTCCTTCTGCGGCAAGCTTATCCAGGCTTCCGCAATCCTTTTCAATGGCAGCGGCAATCTGCGCTGCAGCAAGATTGGAAACAAAATACGAAGGAAAATATCCCACATATCCGCCTGCCCAGTGGATGTCCTGAAGAATTCCCTGGCTGTCATCTCCCGGCACAACACCCAGGTATTCTTTGTATTTATCTTCCCAGGCGTCTTGGAGCTCTTCAACTGAAAGGCTTCCGTTTATAAGATCTTTTTCCAGCTCATACCGGATTATAATATGAAGGAGATACGTGAGTTCATCAGCCTCTATTCTTATAAGCGACGGTCTGACGCGGTTAGCATCCCTGTAGATCTCTTGAGAGGTGTATTTCTTCATTTGCGGAGCCGTGCGGCACAGGTCATCGTAAAAGTATTCCCAGAACCCTCTGCTTCTGCCTATGATGTTTTCGTAGAACCTTCCTATGCTTTCCTCCATGGCAAAGGATGACGGTTCTGCCAGAAATGTGCCCAGAAGATCTTCGTCTATGGACTGCTGATAAATTCCCTTGCCGCCTGAGTGAAGCACATTAAATATTCCGGGCTTAAGTTCGTCTTCCCTATATGAATTGACAATTCTCACATCAGCCGGAGAGTTGGCAAGAATGGTGGGATGTGCTCCCACATCTATTCTTCCGGCTTCAAAACTGAAACCCAGCCGGCTTAAGATTTTTGTCCAAAGCTTTTCCTGTCCGGCCCTGTCAACTCCGGGAACCAGCAATGGCTCCTTGTTCAGTTCTCCGGCCTCTTTTATTTGATCTATCATATCTATGAGAAAAGGTTTCAGTTCGCTTACTATCTCATCCACCTTTGCCACAGTCAGCCCGTCTTCGTAATATCCCAGAAGCGCATCATAAGGCGTTTCCGAAGGACCCCAGAAATTTGCAAATTCTCTGAATATGTCTATGATCTGCTCCAGATGGCCTTTAAAAACACCGAAGTCCTTCTCTTTTCGCGCCGTCTCCCATATCTGCTCCGAACGTGCGATAAGCTCAACATATCTGCGGTATTCTCCCTCGGGAACCTTGCTTATATACTTCGAATTCCGGCATATTCTTCTGACCATGGCGTCGGTAACTCTGTCGTTTTTTTTGTTATCCCGGAAATAGCGCACATTTTCTGCGAACTCTTTTCCGGATATCAACTTGTACTGTTCGTCTGCCAGAAAAGACATCACCGACGTCCTGTATTCTATGCCTTTTGGCGGCATATAAGTTATCTTGTCCCAGTACACCAGAGAATTGAGGGTGTATTTCAGGTATTCAATCTTTTTGATCAGTTCTTTAAATGCCGCAAGACGGGCATCATAGCTGAAAATTTCTTTCATTGCGAATTCTCCTATTTAAGATTGAACTGTGTAAAGAAAGGATGAAGCACATTCCCGGCAAAGTTTCCGGCTGCCTGTGTCTGCGGCTGTGTCCTGCTGCTGCGGGTTTCCTGTTCTTCCTGCGGCGGCCGTCCTTCTTCTATGTTTTCCAGCATGGCCAGAAGAATCTTTGCCTCTCTTTTCATCTTCTGTATATTGAACTTGTGAGTTCGCACGGTAGCCGCGCTTATCTGCATCTGTTCAGCCAGTTCCTTGTTATCCTTTCCAAGGTACATTCCTTCAAGAAGTTCCTTCTGTGTATCGGAGAGTCCGTTAATCTGTTTATCCAATCCGGCCAGTCCGTAAAAAACCCCTCCGTGGATATGGCTGAGATGCTCTTTCATGGCTCCCTGAGCTGTAAGCATCCTGCCTCCGGACTGGTAAATGACATCTTCGTCAAAGGTTTCACCGCAAAATATGCATACCAGCTTCTTTTCTTTTTCAATGTGCACAAATCCCTGTGTCAGTTCTTCGACGGTTAACTCTTTGAACTCCATGCCTTCCCCCTGTTTTTAAACATTTTTGATTTTAGTTTATTTATATCTAAACATTATCACATTTTATTTGCCATTGCAATATGTTTTGAAAATTTTTTCACAATCCCGGCACGGCATCTTCCGGTGTGAAAATTTCCATACATATTCAGGAAATTTAAAGAATAACGATAAATTTTTATTGACATTCTTTGTATTGGCCTATATTATATAATGCAAACGAGGTGATATCTATGAAAAACAGCAATACAAGCACCATCAACATTTTTGTCACTGCGGGCATCGCTCTGACTTTATGCGCTTTGGTTTCTTTTCCGTTTTTTCTGAGTCCTGCTGCAGTGTGCTGCATATATGTATGCTCAGTTCCGTACCTTATGGCTCTGTTCAGGCTGCGCAGAATATGCATTACAATATCTTCTGACAATCCCTTTTCAGAGGAATTAAGCACCGATTTTTCTTTTATATCCAGGTGCGCATTCTGCGAAGTTCCGATTCTTTCCATCTGCTTTGCAGCATTTTATGTAATTGAAGACGTTGCCATTTCTTATCTGCAGATTCTTATTCCGGCAGCGTTGCTTTTCTTATGCATCTTTACGGGACTTCTTTCTTCCTCCGCGTCAGCCGTTTTCCGGCGTGCTCATGAAATGAAAGAGGAAAATGACTTGATATTTTAGAGGCAGGTAAAGTTATGATAATAATAAATTTAGATGTGATGATGGCCAAAAGAAAGATTTCTCTCACCGAGCTGTCGGAGCAGCTGGGTATGACCATGGCCAATGTTTCAAATTTCAAAAACCACAAAGTGAAAGCATTCAGATTTTCCACTCTGGACGCTCTGTGCCGAATTCTCGACTGCCAGCCTGGAGATTTGCTGGAGTACAGAGAGGACGAAGAACAGACAAGCTAAAACAAACTGAAAGATCAAAAAGGGGTTATTATTATGTGGGATATTATAGTAATCGGTGCAGGCCCTGCCTCTGCTTCTTTCGGCAGCAGCATAGCCTCATCAGGATTAAAAATTATGATCATCGACGGTCAGACAGAAGACCGTCCCAAACCATGCGGCGGCCTTCTGGCGCCTGACGCTCAGAAAATACTTGCAAGATTTGATTTCACTCTTCCAAAAAGTGTTCTGGCCGATCCGCAGATATTTTCTGTAAAGACCATGGATCTGGAAACAAGGCAGGTGAGATTTTATCAGCGCTACTACCTCAATATGGACAGGCTCGCCTTTGACAGGCTTATGCTCAGCCACGTGCCTGAAAGCATCACCATTGTCAAAGGACGCTGCTTGAAAATAGACCGCTGCGAAAAAGGGTTCCTTCTTCATGTACTGACACCGGAGGGAGAAAAATCTTTTAAGACTCGCCGTATAGTCGGAGCTGACGGCAGCAGCTCCATAGTGCGCAGAACATTTTTCCCGGATAAAAAAATAATGAAATATGTGGCCATACAGCAGTGGTTCCAATACAAAAATGCCGGAGTCCCTTTCTACTCCTGCATATTCGACCAAAAGACCAGCGAAAGCTGTTCCTGGATAATACATAAAAACAGCAGCCTCATATATGGAGGATGCTTTGCACCTAAGAACTGCCGCCGGGCCTTTGAGGAGCAGAAGAAAAGGCTTATGGAGATTTCGGGTCTTGACCTGTCTTCTCCCGTCAGAACAGAAGCGTGTCTCGCCTCGAGGCCGCGCAGCTTCCGGGACTTTGTGACAGGAAAAGACGGCATATATCTGATAGGAGAAGCCGCAGGATTTATAAGCCCCAGCTCTTTTGAAGGAATCAGCAGCGCAATAAAAAGCGGTCATATACTGGCTCGCGCTTTTAATAACGCGGGCACCTGTGAAAACAGAATCTCAGCAACATACAGGCGAAACGCCTTGGGTCTGAAGATGAAGCTTATCCTGAAAACAAAAAAAAGGTGGTTTATGTACACACCGTGGGTAAGGCACCTTATTATGAAAACAGGGCTTAACAGCATAAAGCGTTAAGCCCTTAATCTTATTTCATCTGTTCTATTCCAGCTCCGTATCCTGCTCCATTTCGGCAATTTTCATCATTATGGCGCACTCTATTCTCTTCTTAAAAAGCTTACATCCGTACTCATATACTCCTTTTATGCTGCCTGTAGCATGATAGGAATTTGCTGAACATCCGCCGCTGCAGTAAAGGCGAGCCCAGCAATCACGGCACTCGGGTCTTGCATAAGAATTGCAAAGTTTAAACTCGTCCCTTGCCTCAGTGTTCAATATACCTTCATATATATTGCCCATCTTGTATTCCGGATCATTCACAAACTGATGGCAAGGATAGAGGTCTCCCCACGGTGTTACCGCCATATATTCCGTCCCTGCCCCGCAGCCTGAAATGCGCTTGTATATGCAAGGTCCCCCGGTGAGATCTATCATGTAGTGGTAGAAAGTAAACGGTCTGCCCTCCTTGCGGCGTCTGAGCATCTCCAGCGCCAGCTCTTCATATTGGCGGAATATTTCAGGAAGGTGCTCTTCTGTAAGACCATTTGGTTCTCCCGGTCTTATCACCACCGGTTCCATAGAGAGCTGAGTGAATCCCAGATCTGCCATGTGGATTATATCTTTCAGAAAGTCTGTATTGGCAGCAGTAAAAGTGCCCCTCATATAATAGTCCCTGTCGCCCCGTCTTTCCACCAGCTTCTTAAAACGGGGCACTACCATATCATAACTTCCTTTGCCGGAAGATGTCTTTCTGAATCTGTCATGAACTTCCTTCCGTCCGTCAAGACTGAGAACCACGTTCTGCATCTCCCGGTTGCAGAAGTCTATAACCTCATCATCTATATTCATACCATTGGTGGTCAGAGTGAATCTGAAATTTTTATTGTGCTCTTTCTCTATGCTGCGGGCATATCTTACAATTTCCTTCACCACGTCCCAGTTGAGAAGCGGCTCCCCTCCGAAGAAATCAACTTCAAGATTGTGTCTTTCACCGGATCGTGCAACGAGAAAATCTATGGCCGCCTTCCCCGTCTCTGCACTCATGAGGGCCTCTTCTCCGCAGAAGTTTCCCTGGCGGGCAAAGCAGTAACTGCATGTAAGATTGCAGGTGTGGGCAACATGAAGGCACAGCGCTTTTATCTCCGTATGTCTTTCCTTAAGGTCAAAGGCATTAACCTCAAAAATGTCCTCCGTAAAAAGTTTGCCCTGTCGTGTCAGCTCATCAATATCCCGTATTATCAGGTCGATGTCCTCGCCGGTAATATCTTCTCTGTCCTTATACTTACGGGTCATCAGCTCCGGGAGCCTGTCTCTGCCTTCCCTGTCACACATTTCTATGGCGTCATAAGCAAAGTCGTCAACAATATGTATTGCTCCGCTGAAAACGTCCAGCACTATGTTATATCTGTTAAGTTTATATTGATGTATCATTCTTTTCTCCTGAATAAGTTTTTTACCGTTCCTGTCTTTTAAATAAAAAAGCCGTCTGCCCTTTGCATGGCATAACGGCTCCCGGCAGATTCAGTATTATTTGTCTGCTTTTTCGCATTTCTGGTTAGCAACGCCGCAAGAGGTCTTGCAAGCGGACTGACATGATGTCTGGCATTCGCCGCAACCGCCGTTCTGCAGGCTCTTTGCTAAATCGCGAGTTTCGATTGTCTTGATTCTTTCCATTATGAAAGCACCTCCTCCGATTTAAATCACCCATTCATGGTATCAAAAAACAACGCTTTTGTCAATTGAAGTCTTTCTTATAGTCTCTCTTGTACAGGCGTCGCTACTCTCTGAAAATAATTTACTCTCTGAAAACAATTTTCTGTGCAGTTGCATCCATTTCCTCTATTATGGCCAGAGACTCCACTCTGATTCCGTCTTCCCTGAGTCCGTCGCCGCCATGCTGAAAGCCTTTCTCTATGACAATACCTATGCCGGCCACTTTTGCTCCCGCCTGTTGTATTATTTCAACAAGTCCCCGAGCCGCATATCCTTTTGCCATAAAATCGTCTATTATCAATATATTCTCTCCCGGCCTTACAAAACGGCTTTCTACCATGACGTCATAGGTTTTCTTTTTTGTAAAAGATTCCACCCTGGCAGTAAGAACGTTTCCGTCCAGGTTGATGGACTGTGTCTTCTTTGCAAAAACCACAGGGCAGTTGAAATATTGTGCCGTAATAGCTGCTATCCCTATTCCTGACGCCTCGATAGTCATTATCTGGTCTATTTTCTCGCCTTCAAATCTCACGGCAAATTCACGTCCGATTTGGTTTATAAGGTCTATGTCCATCCTGTGATTCAAAAAGCTGTCAACCTTGAGCACATTGCCTTCTTTTATGACTCCGTCTTTTCTTATTCTTTCTTTGAGCAGTTCCATTACTTTCCTCCGGCTTAATATCTGTCCCATTCTCTCAGAAGTTTTTCTATCCATAGGCAGAGTGTGCGTCCGGATTTTTCAGCTATCTGTATTACTTCTTCATGGCTGTGTTTTCCTGTTCTTAGACCTGTGGCCATGTTGGTTATGCAGGCTATTCCCAGAGTTTTTATTCCAAGATAATTGGCTGCTATGGTTTCCGGCACTGTTGACATGCCTATGGCATCAGTGCCCATGGTCTTGTACATCCTTATCTCTGCAGCTGTTTCAAAATACGGCCCCTGAAAAAGGGTGTACACACCGTGCTTCACCTGTATCCCCAGTTCCTCTGCCGCCTTTTCCGCCTTGGCAATAAGTTCCCTGCTGTACGGCTCAGACATGTCCGGAAAACGAGGCCCGAACCTCTCATCGTTATCTCCCATAAGTGGGTTTGCACCTACGGAGTTTATGAAATCTTCTATAATCATAAGGTCGCCCGGTCGAAAGGTCTCGTTGACTCCGCCGCAGGCGTTGGTTACTATCATCTTGTCTATACCCAGAAGCTTCATGACAAACACCGGGAATGCCACTTCTTTCATAGAAAGGCCTTCGTAATAATGGAAGCGTCCCTGCATGGCCATTACTCGCAGATTGCCTATGGTTCCGAAGACAAGGTTTCCTGCATGGCCTTCAACATTACTTCCGGGGAATCCCGGTATCTGACTGTAAGGAATGATTTCTTTATCTTCCATTATATCTACGATTCCCCCGAGGCCGCTTCCTAAAATGACGGCTATGTCCACCTTGCCGCTGATTCTTTCTTTTATGAATTCTGCACTTTCACTTACTTTGTCGTAAAACATATTTTTTTCTCCTGTTTCCGGTTTTCTTTTCATCTTTCAGGTGTTGCTTTTCATACTGCCGCAATGAGTGCCGCAGGATGAAACTTTGCCTGTCAAAGACAGCCTACTATATATGCGGGCGGTTGTCAATGACGCCAGAAGAAGATGCCGCAGTTAGCAAAGTGACAATCTTCAGCGGCTCTTCATGCTGATGTATAGCCGAATATTGCAATCGCCTACATTGACGCTGTTTATCAAATCAGGTATACTGGTTTCAAGAGGTTTCCCAAAAGAAACAGTTGGCTTTTGACCACCTGTTTGGGAGCCTCTTTTTATTTGCATCAATTCTGTTTTTACAATGTATAGAGTGTCTGTGTTCTGTTTTTCACGGCATTTTCATATCTTTGCTTTTTACCGGAGAGACTTTTAGGTGAGGGCGGGTTCCCAAAACGTGCTTCGTTTTCAAAAAAATCATCAGGCACAAAAAGATGCCATCTTCTTTCGCTGACATCTTTTTAGTTTCTATAATTTGTTTTGCTTTTTCTTTGCTTGTTCTATGATAGAGTGTTACATATCCATTATTATCCGCTTTTCCTCCAACCTCTCTTACCAAGTCTAAAGCATCTTGCTCACCCAGAAGTACGTCTCCTGACACTCGCTGTTCAAGAGGGATTTTATTAACAGGCGCAGATGCTCCTGAGCTTATGCCTACTCCTCAGCAACGCACAGGCGTCTATGAAAAAATACGTCATTACCGTGCTACAAAACCGCTGTTTGCTCTTGACTTCCAGAATGACGCTGAATATGTGGGCGGCTGCATAGCAGGAGGCCACCGTTACCTGCATATAAATGCCAATGGAGATATTGATCCATGTGTGTTCATACACTACTCAGACTCCAACATACGAGATAAAACTCTTCTGGAGGCCCTCAGATCCCCGATGCTCATGGCCTACCACAAAGGCCAGTCTTTCAACGAAAATATGCTCCGCCCTTGCCCGATGCTGGAAAACCCCGAAAAACTCCGTCAGATGGTAGAAGAGTCCGGAGCTCATTCCACAGACCTGCAGTCTCCTGAAAGCACAGAACATCTCTGTGCAAAATGTGACCGGTATGCAGAGCAATGGAAGCCGGTAGCTGACAAATTGTGTCAGGAAAATCGCAAAAAGAAAAAAGCATCTGAAAATTTCAGTGCGTAACCTTATAATTACAATCTCGAGATTCCGTGTAATTGCCTGTTTGTCAAAGATATGCTAAAATACATGTGACAGATAACAAGTACATAATTAAAAAGAGGTGAATAAAATGAAGAACAAAAATATATCCAAATTTGTTTCCTCTGCCATCTATATTGTCATGGGCCTAGCCCTAATATTTAAACCGACTCTGGTGGAGGATTTGTTCTGCTATCTTCTGGCAGGTGCTGCCATAATACTGGGCATCGTCAAGCTTATCGCTTATATGGCTACCAGCGTAGAAACCCGCATTTCAGAGGACACCAACGGTTTCGCCATCGGTATCAGCCTTATCATTCTGGGACTCTTTGTTATGATGAAGAGCACAATGTTCGTGATGATAGTTCCTTTCATTCTGGGATTCATGATTACATTTAAGGGTATCGAAGGTATGCAGAATGTTCTCAATCTCAAGAAGTTCGGCTTCGGATATCAGAAAGGCGTCATGATAATGTCGCTGGTAATCACCATATTCGGTATTGTGGTTATGGTTAACCCGTTTTCCACACTGAAACTCCTGTTGGTTATGCTGGGGCTCGGCCTTCTTGTCAGCGGAATTTTTGATTTCCTTGCGGATATAGTGTTCACCAGAAAACTGAATAAAGAGAATAAAGAAAATGGAGAATCCAATGAAAAACCGGCTCAGTGAGCCGGTTTTTACATGTTATCGCCATATGACATGGGCTTTTTTTCTCGGTGCTGTCCGGACATATTGTCTTAAAGGATATCCGAGAAGCATGCAGGCCCTTATGGCGCGGTCTTCAATGCCCAACCATTTTTTAAGTTCCTTGTTCTCCTCCGCTATCCCTGCCAGATATCCGTTATATAAAGTCCCAAGTCCCACGGACACAGCCATGTTCTCTATATTCTGGGCCGCCATACCGGCATCAAGGATTCTGTCTGACGTTATAAAAAGCACCACCGGAGCGTTTCTGAACAGATAGTCATCCTTCGGATCGGCTTTTCGGCGCTGATTAAAGGATAGATATGACTGATATTTTTCCTCTCCTGCGCCGCTTTTCTCTATTCTGTCTATGTAATCCCATACTCGCCTTTTCAGCTCCGGAAGCTCCTCCTGAACGAAAACAAAGCCGCTGCTCTGCAGATTTATGGCTGTGGCGGTATATCTCCCTGCCTGCACCAGCAGTTCAAGATCCTCCCGTTTTACAGCCTGAGACTTATATTCTCTTATGCTGCGTCTGAATTTTATACTGTGCAGTACATTTTCCGGGCTGAGGCAGAAACTTTCTCTGTCGTATTCTTCCACATCTTCCATATCATATTCAGGTATGGATACTGCTCCCTCCGGACAGATGGCCACGCAGTGGCCGCATTGAAAGCACTCTTCCTTCACAGCAGCCTTGCCCTTTTCCAGAGTAATCTTTAATTTACTGCAATCAGATACACATCTTCCGCATCCGGTGCACTTTTCCTTGTCAATAATTACCATGGTGTCCCTCCTATCTTCTTAACATGCAGAATCCGTACTAATCCGGCTGATATAAATGGTGCATTTCCGTCGTTTTCTGCAACATTTTCTGTTATTATAGCTTTCATATTATCGTCACCTCGCAAGCCTGCCGCGGTATCCGTTGATTCCGCCTACATTGCTTACATTGGTATATCCCATGGCTCTCAAAGCAGAACCCGCCTGACGGCTTCTTGCCCCACTCAGACAATATGTGTAAATCGGTGCAGACAAATTTTCGATAAGCTGTTTTATACTCCCGATATTCTGAAGAGGAACGTTTATGCTTCCCTCTATATGACCCGCTTTGTATTCTTCTGCAGTTCTCACATCCAGCATCACAGCGGTTTCATCTTCTCTGCATAATTCTGCCGCTTGGTTTATATCAGTTCTTCTTAAGAGATCTCTAAGTCCCATTTTTTTACCTCCTTATCTTATTAATGCGCTGTCTGCCGCACCCTGTTTCCCGTTGGTGCGGTTATATTTATTACTTTATACTTGCCTTTACAAATTTTAACGGCACGTCCATACGGGCGGCTGTTTCTTCCGGCGTCATTCCACTTTGGAGGAAACGCCTGCACACCGCCTTTATATTTTCGCCAACTTCCACAATATGCCCGTCCGGATCGTAAAAGCGGACCACTCGCTGCCCCCAGGAATGCTCCATAACAGGATGCACATATTGGACGCCGCATTTTTCCAGTCTTGCCGCAAAGTCATCAAAATCATCTTCTTCAAAGTATATTTCAAAGCTGCAGCTTCCAAAAGAAATTTCATCCTTCCCGATGAATTTCTTGTATGTCTCGGCAGTCTGCAGCGCCAGCCCTCCTGTAAGAGTTTTATTGGCACCAAAGTCCATAATCACATGAAGGCCCAGCACCTCCTTATAGAACTCAACAGACCTGTCCATATCTGCCACAACCAGCATAGGATTCATAAATTTCATCTGCTCTTTCCTTTCTTTTCTTTCCTGATGTGATAATTCTAACATAAGGGGAGCGGTTTTGCTATAGCTAACGAGCTTTGCCCATGTGGTCATATTCTTTTATTTGCCGGTTGCTTTTTCCGATTCATACGATTCCGGCAAAAACGACAGAAGCGAGTCACCGTGGTGGCAACCCGCATCTGTTATTTTTATTTTTCAGCTAATTTACAGCTTTTACGCAAGTTCATTTCCTGTTGCTTCTTTCTTTTCCGGCAATACCTTGCATCCGTCAGCTGCCAGAATAACAGCCGGAACCAGAAGCAGACCCCGAAGTTATAAGCATAAACACCATTGGTATGTAAAACATGCTGTGTTTTTTCCCTGCTTTCTTGAGCCGGCATGCTGCAGCAAGGAAGGCCGGAACAGCAGCCAGCTGGTTGCAAGCACCGAACAGCGCCCAGATTTTTGTGTAGCCAGCTATGGTCAGCAGGGCAGCCGTTCACGAGTGATTGCCATTAAGTACAACATTTTAAAGACATGATATGCCTCAAAGAGAAGAATGCACCCATGTATTTTGGGAATAATCATATTCACTGTAGTATATAACCGTTTCTTTATTTTCCAGAATTCGCCGCACAACGGTAAAATCGGCAATGCCTTTACCTTGATCAGTTACTGTGAAAAATGTCTTTTCATAATATATAGCGTAATCTTTCTCGGAAATTTTGTAATACTTACAGTGTTTATCAGCCAAAAATTCATAATTGCGTATCCAGCTTTTTTGCGTCATGGTCGATAAAACAGCATCCAGATTATGCGTAACCTGCAGTTCGTTGTCATATTGCAGCACTTCATGTAGTTTGTTATATGAAATCATCATTTTGAGAGCATTGAATGTATCAGTCACATTTTCTCCGTCGTAATGTTCTTCATCATCAATGACGCCCCAATGATATTGTTTAATTGAAAACTGATTCGTTTCATCATCGAACCAAAGTTCTTCAGTCGTATAACTCTCACTGAATACACATATTTCTTTTTTCATTTTAGCCCCTCCGTATACGATATTTAGCTATATAAAGTATAGCACAGCAGAGCAAAAATGCCAGAGGCAAATCCACCTCCGGCATTTTTATTATCCTGCCGCATCCAGCATATTTTCAATAAAAATCCCATACCCTGTTGTCGGATCGTTGACTAAAACATGGTTTACGGCGCCCACCAGCTTCCCATTCTGGATGATCGGGCTGCCGCTCATTCCCTGTACAATCCCACTTCTATTACAACAGCCATACGGACTGTGCATGATTACACTTTTGACTACACCAGCAGATAACGCAGTTCAAAACTCCTTTTCATGCGATTTTCAGGCTTTATTAATGATTCGAGTAAATGTGTTTTACTTTTCTTCTTTAAGTTTATCAATGTCTTCCATAAATTTCGTTATCTCCTCATTAACCTTGTCAGTATCGTCGTTCCACAGATCACCGCTCACGTCAGCCCAGAAACCATAAATGTCTGAAAGTGCGTCTGACCATTCACCATATATATCAGAAAGACTGTCCGACCACATTTTATATGCATCAGATAACATATCAGACCACTCTTTGTATGATACATGATCGTAGCCGTCACTTACCACTCCATCATAAATCGCATCGTACATATCTCCCATCAGGTCGTCGTAGATGCCGTCATAGATATCACCGCATGCGTCATCATAGATGCAGTCATAAAGGTCTCCGATAGCATCGTACTTATCACTGTTTGAGCCACCGGATTTAAGGACAAGTTCCGTATATGTAATGCTATATTCCCTCATCCTGATACAGATAGCTCTGTTTTCTTCATTAATTCTGGTATAGAACTCATTAACCTTATCAATGTTGTCAACATATTTATCATATGTATCAATCTCCGCTGTAAGCTGCTCATATTCAGCCCTAAGTCCATCTACAGTGTCTGTTACGTCCTTTTCAACGATTTCTTCCAGCTCTTCAATGGTGTTTACAGATAATTTTTTCTCTCCGTTTGAGACAGTCACCCCTCCGCAGGCTGCCAGACTGCAGATCATTGCCGCTGTCACTATAAATGCAATTACCTTTTTCATGTTTTTTAACTCCTCACTTAATTCATTTCTCCCTGCACGGTTTCATGCAGAGCCAACTTGTTTCTCCTCTATTCAGATTGTAGGCCATCACGTATACGTGACAGCAATACCGAAATTTCCGTCTTATAATCTTTCAGACAACCTCCCTGCCATTTCCGCCAGTGTCACACCATCAGCTTTAATGACTTCAGCATTCATATCCGGCAGTCCAAAATCAATAACCTTTTCAATGAAAGCGAGAATCCTTTGAAGGTCTGATATCTCCTGCTCGACAGAAGCCGCTCTTATCTTCAGCAGATTATTCATATCACTTTCGTCTGAGCTTAGAAGTTTTCTGATTTCATCCAGCTGAAATCCCATCTCTTTATACAGAATTATTTTCCAGAGCTGCTCGAGGTCTTCGTCTCTATAAAGCCTGTAATTTTCCGCTGTTCTTATGTTATCCATAAGTCCTGTGTCATCGTAATACTGAAGGGTTCTCCTTGATAAGCCCGATAGCTCAATCACTTCTTTAATCTTTTTCATCGTCTGTCTCCTTCCATAAAAAATCACAATATTCTCTATAGAAGGGCATGTTATTTTCGCGAATGTGTTATGGCATCATGTATCAGGAGTGCTTCCGCACCCCTTCATTGTCAGTTACAGATTTCTTCATGGTGTTTGTCTCCGGCAGATAAACATGATATATCTGAATCTGTGGATTCCCTGCGAGCCTAGCTTTGCTTCATGAAAGGCATTCACAGACAGCTGCCACGGAGCATAGCTCCTGCATCTGGTTGCTTTTGACCTGCGCTCCTCACTTAGCTTCGGGCAGGCCATAAAAAAAGAGCAGTGACCACATTATATAATGTACCTGTCACTGCTCATATTTAACTTGATTTTTAGAATTATTTTAGAATCTCCGCAATCCGGTGAATCGCCAAAACCCAGTCATTTCAAGGCTTCAAAAGGGCATGAAAACCCCCTGGTGTTATTCAAACTCGACTTCACCATCGCTATTCTTAAACATTTTAATTTAAGCTTTATAACTATGTATGTCGTATTTGATATCAACATTTTTATTGTATGTTGCCAAATCATCTTATCATGAGCACCATATAAATTTAACTTATGAAAAATTATTTCTATTTGCCTTTAAATATTTTTTACACTATTACTCTATTAAGTTTTACACCTGTACGGTATTATAAAAACACTTATAATGTACGGAGGTGCACTTAATGAATCCAAAGAAATGCAGAAAAATGCTTAATGCGATTGCCTTGTTGGTTATAATAATTGTTTTTCTTTCAAACATTCCTCTTTTTAATTTGATTCATAAAGAAATGATTTATGTATCTACATTTCTTATAATCATTGACATTATTGGGGGATTTATTTTTTTACGATGCCCGCACTGTAAAAAAATATTAAATTTTAAATGGTCTTCACAGAGTATTTGTCATAATTGCGGAGCACGATTAGATGATTAAGTTGTGAACGCATAGCCTTCAAAATTATATAACATTATATTTTGAAACATTCTACTGTTTGGATACTTTTTAAACATGTATTTTAGAGAGGAGGATCCCATGAATACGCCACACCAATAAAAGGATGCTGTATATTTATATGTATTTAATAATTGGTTTTTGAAGGAGAAATACAGAGATACCTTAGAATATATTGAGATGATGAACTGTAGATTTTTCTTTAATGAGATTCCTCTCGCTTTTTTAGGATTGTAAGCATTATTATATGCAAATGTACATATACTTTTTTTACTGCCACTTCTTTAAAAAAATAACATCGTAAGGAATGAAAGAGCCCGGGAACCCGCATGAATGCTGGATTTCCGAGCTCCATTTTTTTATTCAAGCTCCAGACAGACAGTACGGAGTATTAGCAAAAATCGTTGATTTTAAACCATTTTAAGGCAATATATAAAACTATAAAACAATATAAAAACATGAAAAAATGCAATTATAATGCAATGAAGTACATTCAAGTTTTCTTAATCAAGGCCTCAATATCTTTATAATTTATCTTTATAATGAATTCTATTTGATGTAAAATAAATAGTATATTATAGAAAGGAGATATTGTATGCCATATTTAAAAAATTATCGCTTATTAATTAGCCACTCTTGGCATTACGAGAGCCAATATTCTACTATTGTAACATGGCTAAATAACACATCATATTTCAAATGGTCTAACCACTCTGTTTCTGCAGATAGACCATTGAACACAAAAACAAATCAACAACTTAGAGAAGAATTATCTCAACAAATTCGAGGATGTAATGCAGTAATTGTAGTTGCAGGAATGTATACACTCTACAGTGAATGGATTAACTATGAAATCGACGAAGCATTAAGAATGAAGAAGCCTATCATTGGCATTAAACCTTGGGGAAATCAGCGAATACCAGAAAAAATTCAACAAAATGCCACCGTTCTAGTTGGTTGGAATTCATCTAGTTTGATTTCAGCTGTTCGAAATTATGCTTTATAGGAGGTGATTTTATGAAAAAAACGTGCTTTGTTGTAATGGGATTTGGAAAAAAAATGGATTATCGTAATTCTAAAGAAATTGACTTAGACTTAATCTATAAACAAGTAATCAAACGATTATTTGATAGTGATTTTAAAGATTACCAATTAATTAGAGCTGATGAAATTAGCGGTTCTGAAATCATAGATATTAGTATGTATTCTTTGCTAATTAAATCAGATTTGGTTATTGCTGACATTACTACATCAAATGAAAATGCTCTTTATGAATTAGGAATTCGTCATGCATTAAAACCTTTTTCTACCATTATAATGATGCAAAAAAGTGATAAAGGTTCTATTCCTTTTGATTTAAGTCATAATCGAATTCTAACATATGATGATTATGGGGAATATTTAGATGAAGATGAAGCCGCTAATATTAGAAAGTTATTAAAAGAATTTGTTCTTGCTTCACAAGAAAATAAAACGGACAGCCCTCTTTATACTTACTTACCCAACGTAACTCCGCCATCTTTAGATGATAGTGATTACGAAAAAATATTAGAAAAAGCTCTCCATAAGGAACAAACGATATCTAATTATATCGCGCAAGCTAACTCACTAAAAAAACAAAACAATTTTGAAGATTCTGTAGAAATATGGAACAAATTGCACGATGCAATTCCAAATAATGACTATGTAACTCAACAACTGGCTTTTGCTATTTACAAAGCAAAAAAACCTAATGAAACAATAGCTTTGCAAAAAGCTCTTGAAGTAATAATGACATTATCACCTAATACTTCATTAGATTTGGAAACATTAGGAATAACAGGGGCAATTTACAAAAGATTATATAAAGTAAATAATAATTTTGATTACTTAGAAGAAGCAATAAAAATGTATCAACGTGGATATACAATCCGTAATGATTACTATACTGGTGAAAACTATGCCAATTGTCTTCTCTTTAAAACAAAAAAAGAAGGCATTTCAGCAGAAGAAACCATTTATTTACAATTTAGTAGCAAGAAAATTTATTCTGAAATTATTGACTTACTTTTAACCGAAATTAAAAAGAGCGAAATTGACTACTGGATGTATGCCACACTATCTACCAGCTACTATGTTATTGGGGATAATGAAAATCATAAAAAATACGAAAAACTTTTTTTAACTCACTTATCTGCTAATTGGGAAAAAGAAACATATTTTGAAAATTTAGATCTAATTAAATCTTGTTTACCAAGTGAATAAAAATAGGAGAAATTTAATATGTCACATAAATGTTTCATTTCATTTAAAACTGAAGATAAAGA
>DCJK01000040.1 GCA_002320005.1 Firmicutes bacterium UBA1702 | reverse complement strand
TTTGCCTGCAATTTATGGTATAATGTTTTAGAATTTAGAAAGAGGTGGAAAGATGATTAACTTTTCTTGCAAATAAAATCAAAATATGCGGTAGTGCTATACTTTGGCATTATTGTGTCTATTGCAAGAAAGTTATATGTCTATCTTACTCAATATAGTGCTGTTGCCACTTTTGCTTAGTGGTGTTATTATGCTATGACGAGCTGCAAGGATAAACTTTCTTGCGGCTCTTATTTTGTTTTGGAGGTGCTTTATGAATAGTGCAGAACAGATAGTTACACATGATTTACTCCGTATAGTGTCGGTTCCTTTTGGTGAAATCTATACGGAGTAAACATTCACCGAACCGACTTTATATCGTATGACACGCAAAGGAGGATAATATTTATGTCAATGATTAAAATTGAAAACCTTACATTTTCATATCCGACAAGTTATGATAATGTTTTTGAAAATGTCAGTTTCCAGGTTGATACCGATTGGAAGCTTGGTTTTGTGGGCAGAAACGGACGAGGTAAAACAACCTTTCTGAATCTTCTGCTTGGGAAATATGAGTATAGCGGAAAAATCCTATCATCCGTACAGTTTGATTATTTTCCTTATCCCGTTTCAGATAAGAATCGTATTACAGAGGATATATTGCAGGAGGTTTGCCCGCTTGCGGAAGAATGGGAACTTATGCGAGAACTTTCTTATCTTGATGTTGATGTCGATGTGCTTTGGCGACCTTTTGAAACACTTTCCAACGGAGAGCAGACAAAGGTTTTGCTTGCCGCTCTTTTTCTTAATGAAGGGCATTTCCTACTGATTGATGAACCTACCAACCATTTGGATGCCAAAGCGAGAAAAAGTGTGGCGACATATCTGAAAAAGAAAAAGGGATTCATCTTAGTTTCTCACGATCGTCGCTTTCTTGACGATTGTGTTGACCATATTCTATCGATTAACCGAGCGAATATCGAAGTGCAAAGCGGAAACTTTTCATCATGGATGTCAAATTTTGAGCGACAGCAAGAATTTGAACTGGCTCAGAACGAACGTTTGCAAAAGAACATCGGACGATTACAGCAGTCGGCAAAACGCTCTGCAGTATGGTCTGAACGTGTAGAAGCTTCCAAAATTGGGGCAGCAGATAAAGGTTATGTCGGTCATAAAGCCGCCAAAATGATGAAGCGTTCAAAATCTATAGAAGCGAGACAACAACAGACAATCGAACAAAAATCAGCATTGCTGAAAAATGTGGAAACCGCAGAAGCCCTCAAGATACAACCGCTTAATTACCATACAGATTTGATTGCATCATTATCGAATGTAGTAGTTTGTTATGATGGCATTTCAGTTTGTGAACCCGTTTCGTTTGAAATAAGACAGGGAGAACGCATTGTGCTTGACGGGAAGAACGGCAGTGGCAAAAGTAGCCTGTTAAAGTTGGTAGTCGGGCAGTCCATAGATTATACGGGTACAGTAACACTTGGCTCTGGGCTTGTAATTTCTTATGTGCCACAGGATACATCGTATTTATGTGGAACCCTTTCCGAGTTTGCAGAAGAAAACAACCTTGATGAAAGTCTGTTCAAGGCAATTCTTAGGAAAATGGACTTTGAGCGTGTACAGTTTGAAAAGGATATTAAAGACTTTTCTGGCGGGCAAAAGAAGAAAGTCCTAATTGCGAAAAGCCTTTGTGAAAAGGCACACTTATATGTATGGGATGAACCGCTCAACTTTATTGATGTGTACTCACGTATGCAGATTGAACAGCTCATAACGGAGTTTGCCCCGACCATGCTCCTGGTAGAACATGACAATGTTTTTCGAGATACTGTGGCAAGTAATATTGTGAATATCTAAATTAAAATAATTGTATGGGTTAATTCCAGTTTTACAGAGACTCAAATTTCAGTTTTATAAATTTTCAAAATTACACCCTGCAAGGATTGAAGTCTTGCAGGGTGTTTTACTGTCAAAATGTATGTAATCCCGCAAGGCAGGGAAACTGCCCTGCGGTGTTGTTTTCGATGTTAAAGCTATCTTTCTCTGTCGTGGGATCGGTGCTTGGGTTTGGTCTGTCTGCCCTCTGCTTGCAACCTTCTGAGCTGGTCACGGACACTTTCTCTTTCGGGCGGTGCATACCGTTCTTTTTCGGCAGGTCTGCGGCTTTCCTTGACCTTGCGTTCCCATTCAGCAAGCTCACGGTTGTAGTTATCAACTACGGCTTCTGACTTGCGGTAGGTTGCCATAAACGCCTGCACATCGGGATAACCGTCACTTTTAAGAATATCGGGTAGTGCTTCCAGCATAGCGGAGATTTTGGTTTCCATCTGCTGTATCTGCATTTCTAATGCCTTACGCTCCTTGCTCTTGAATATACCCTTTGTTTCGGCAAGCTGTGCCTTTAATTTAGGTACTTCATCCTGCAAGCTGCGGATTTCTTTTGCCCTGTCCTGTACCCGTATCATCAGCGTTTGCATTGTGCGGAACTCTGCCATATCCATATTGAGTACCGGCTTGGGCGGTAATGCAGTCTGTCTTATCAAGTTCTGCAAGAATCCCTTTGCTTTGCTCACGATACTGCGAAATAGGTTGGGCAACCATCCATTCGCTTTGATAGACTGACTTGCTTTTTGGTGGATCTCCTCTTTCTTGATTTCCAGTATCTTTGTTTCCTCAATCCCCGATATGAGCGCCATATCCGCCGTTCTGTTCCATTCCTGCCTTGCGGCATTGTCGGCTTCAATTTCTGCGGCTTTGGGATTGTTCTTGCCGATCTTCTTGGTCGGCAGATAGATACTGTCGGGATTGAACACCTTTAAGTGCTGTTCGGGATCGGAGATATGCCGATTGATAAGGGCGGTATAGATTTCCTTTACTTCCCGAAGAAAAGGGTCGCTTTTGAAGCGGTCATCCTTTACGGTAAAAAGGTGCTGTTCATAAATGCCTCCTTTGGGGATAACGGTGCAGCCCTCACGGACTTTGCCGCTTTCATCGGTGATCTCTTTCTTGGTGCGTACCCGCTTGCCCGTTTCATCATAGAATACGCTTCGGGTGGCGATCTTTATATCCGGCTCGGCAAGTAACCGCCGTTCGCTGAATATGAGGTGGATGTGGTAATTGGTCTTTCGCTTGTTGTGGTGGAGTGCCGATACACATTCCACATTGTACCGTCTGCGAAATTCTTCAGTGAAATCTTCAAGTACCTGCTGCGGCTCATAGGTGGTGTAAACTTCGGGCAAGGCGATAATCAACTCTCTTGCTTCGATACACTTTCCGTCTGCTCCGCTTCGCTTGAACTCCTGCTGACATTCTTTTGCGAGGTTGTTCCAAAAGTGATTGTCTGCGGTGCAGTAGGTGGCATAGAGGTTTTCCTGTCTTGCGTGGCTTGTAATATACGATATTCTTCCCTTGACATTGGACAGCTTTGACATCTGAATAAAGCTGTGGCGTGTCATAAATCATCTCCGTTCTGTGTTGTAAAGGTGCGTTCTCATTTTGCAACCGACTTGTCGGTTGCGGCTGTTTCGGCGGCAAGTGCTGACGGGACAGCCGATGAAAATTGCGGTGACAATTTTCTCTGTATCATAGCGGCGGTATCTGCCGACAAGCTGTGATACAGGCTCCCTGCAAGGGCGAAATACCTCTTGAACAAATCGTAGATTTGTGCGAGGGGTGTATTTCGCTCTCAAACGCCGAGGGCTTTGAGAACGGTTTACTCTACCTTGCGGACATCATCCTGACACAGTAGGTTTCTGCCCTGATTTACGGTCATAAAACGCTCTAAGGTATCCCTGCGGATAATGGTTTTACGCCCGACCTTCAGAACAGGCAGCTTGCCCCAGTCCACCAACTTTCGCATTGTGTTCCTGCCGATACCGCTGGTTTCTGCTGCTTCTTCGATTGTCATTCCCATTTTGATTACGTTCATAATACTGTTCTCCTTTCGTAAATACTCAAAATGCAACTTTGGTATTATCATTATACTTATTTTGCTATCACTTGTCAACCTGTTTTGCAACCTTTTAAGAATTATTTTTAATATTTTTTGCAAATAAAGGTTGCAAATTGAGTTTGTTTGTGCTATACTATACTCAAACAGGAGGTGAATACCTTGGAAAAAGAAACAATGTTTACCCCAAAACAAGTCGGGGAACGCATTAAAGAGCGTAGAATAGAACTCAAACTATCTATGCCGGAACTTGGAAAGCGTATTGGCGTGAACAAGTCCACCATTCAAAGGTATGAAGCAGACGGCGTTGATCCGAAACGAACAATGATTATCAACGGTCTTGCCGAGGCGCTTCTTACCACTCCCGAATGGCTGATGGGTCTTTCCGATGATAAGGAATACGATACCTATACACTCTGCCAAAAAGACATTGAGAAGCACATTAAGAAATATCTTGATACGGTATCTTCCACTGTAAAGGGAGAGCCGCACCAACAGTTGCTCACATCATTTCTCGGAAAGCTAATTGATTTATACTCTGTGCTTTGCCATCACTTTGCCGATGCTATGGCAGAGGTTGACCGTGTGGCAGAGGATGAAGGCTTGAAGCAGTCGCTTATGCGGTATGCTATTGAGTCGGGAGCGATAACCGAAAGAGTCTATCGCAAAGAAATGGAATTACCTATCGAAGATATGAAACGATTTCTTGACGGGATTTTACATATCTACGATGAAGGTCGTACCGATGTAAAGATGGGAGACCTCTTCGGGATAGTGACGGAAGCCGAAGAAAGGCTATCCGAAAAGAATAATTCCGTGGCACCTTGACAATTAAAAATGCCGATTGAAACCAATCGGCAGAAGTGACACTATTTACTTTACGCACACCATATGTCACAGTCCCGATTGCCACGGATAGAAAGGAGAAATTTTATCTATGGCAAAAGGTTCTGTAAGAAAGAAAGGCAAAAAGTGGTACTACCGCTTTTATATCGAAGATGAAAGCGGCAAACAGGTACAGCGAGAGTTTGCGGGTACGGAAAGCAAGAGCGAAACGGAAGCCCTGCTCCGCAAGGCGATGGAAGATTACGAAGAAAAGAAATTCGTAGCAAAATCCGAAAACGCAACGGTGGGAATGTTGCTCGATATGTGGGTGGAAGAAGAACTGAAACCGAGCAATCTAAGCAACGGTACAGTTATGGCGTATCAAGGTACGGTCAATCGTATCAAGCAGTACCCCATCGGCAACAGAAAACTGAAAAGTGTGACCGCCGATCATTTGCAGGCGTTTATGGATTTCCTCAGCTTCGGCGGGACAAATCCAGACGGGACAACCGCAAAGGCACTCAGCAAGGGTTACTTGCGATTGTTCTCCGCCGTTCTGCAAGGAGCGTTCCGCTTTGCAGTATTCCCCAAAAGGTTAATATCCTTTAACCCGATGCAGTATGTTGTATGGCGAGGGAAAAAGGAAAAATACGAACTGTTTTCGGATGAAGACGGCGAAACAACTTCCACACCTACGCTAACTCACGAACAGTATCTAAGGCTTGAGGATTTTCTGAAAGCAAAGGATAACCCCGCACTACTTCCCATACAGATCGCTTACTACACAGGACTTCGCATTGGCGAGGTTTGCGGATTAACTTGGCAGGACATAAATCTTGAAAAGCAGTACCTTACGGTACGCCGCAGTATGCGATACAACGGGACAAGGCACAAAACCGAAATAGGAGCTACCAAACGCAAGAAGATCCGCACAGTGGACTTCTGCGACACGCTGGCGGCAATTCTACGAACAGCCAAAGCTGAACAGCACAAAAACCGTTTCAAATATGGCGAGTTATACAGCCTCAATTATTATAGCGAGGTCAAAGAAAAAGACCGCACCTATTATGAGGTTTACAGTTTACCGAGAACGGAAGAACTTCCCGAAGGCTACAAGGAAATATCCTTTGTTTGTCTTAGACCGGATGGAGCATACGAATCTCCAAGTACGGTTGGGAATATGTGCAAAAGGGCAAAGCAAAAAGTAGAAGGTTTGGATGGCTTTCATTTCCACCAACTCCGTCACACATTCACAAGTAATCTGCTCTCAAACGGAGCGGCACCGAAGGATGTTCAGGAGCTTTTAGGACACGCCGATGTCAGTACCACAATGAATGTGTACGCTCACGCTACAAGGGAAGCGAAGCGTACTTCCGCAAGACTGCTTGACAAGGTAGTAGGCGGCTAAAAACAAAACTTTCCCTTGTTTTCGCTCATAAGGGAAAAAACAAGGGAAAATACATTAAATATGAGTATGAAACTGCTGAGAAATCCAGTAAAATCAAGGTTTTTCAGAGAGTTAGTCAGATAAATTGGAATTTGTCAATACCTATTACCATAAAGATATTTATTTGAAATTCTCTTTTGTGTTTCCAAATATTTTGTAACGTTTTCATCATAATCAGGATAATTATAACCAAGTGAATCTGCCACTTTTTTAGATATTTTTTTGAACAAACATAGACACAAATCAAACGATTTCCACATTTCTTCATACGAACTCATTGAATATGTATTTAGTAAGTTATCCCACAATTCTTTTGAAATATGCTTATCTAAAAATTTATAGTTTTTACCCAAACTGAAATTAAATCCTTTTTCAGTACCGACATACCAACTAATCATCCTAAGAAGCTCATGACGTAATACTTCATTCATATGGTCTATTGCAAATAGTATTTCACCACGAAGTAAGCCCTTGGATACATATGTTGCAACATTCCAAAATTCGTTACAACAGTCATCAAACTTTCTTTCTGTTGGACACTTAATGTAATAATCTTCATCTGTGGGAACTATTTCTGTTTTAATCATATTATCTTTATCTAACATGATTTTTACAAGTTTATCGCGAGTAAGATACTCCTCAAGCATTGAAACAGGTAACAAAGTTAAATCAATCTTTACACCATCATCAAAAAGCATTATATAAGAAAATCCTTTTTCTTCTGGAGGAAATAATTCCATATCTTCAGGTTTTTGCATCATAATTCTGTTACCAAAAACACTAAGCCAGTCATCGCTTTTCAAAAATTCTCCCATATCTATAACAAAAAAAGTAATATCATAATCTTGAAGATTGTCTTTTGGTATATTAACATTAGTGCGAGACCCCTCAAGAGTTACAATTCTAATTCTCTCATCTTGAAAAGCAAAATTCAAAACTAAATCGTATATTTCTTTTTCAGTCCTCATTTCATTCACCTCAATAAAATTATATCACAAAAAAAGATTGATTCTAACTGTTCTTATAATTTGATAACCGCATCAAGGCAGAGCGTAAGTGCATATTCGTATGCATTACCGCCCCAGTTTCTTTCGTCGTATTTGTCAACATCTGCAAGACTGTCTGCGGTATAAAGTATCATACCCCAGGTTGCCCCTCTGAAATCAGCACAGGCCGCCAGAGCAGAACATTCCATTTCTACAACTGCACAGCCTTCACTTTTGCGATAAGCCACCTTTTCTTTGGTTTCACGGAAAAATCCATCCGTTGACCAGGTTATAACCTCCTGATATTTCATACTATGCTCAAGAATGGTTTCTTCAATTGCTTTTCTTGCCTTCTCGCTGATTTCCACAAATCGAGAAGGGGGCGCATAGTGATAAGATGTTCCCTCATCACGCAGAGCCTTGTTTGGTACGAGGAATGTACTTTCGGGGAACTTTTCCAGAGCACCGCAACTACCTGCCGAGATTACCTCTCTTACACCATAACCAATCAGCCAATCAAGTATCTGTGTGGCTGCTGCCGCACCAACGGGTGCTTGACAAAGCACAATGTCCTCACCCTTGTATTTGGTGATGTAAATGGGATAATGCTTCGTTGCACTCTCAAAAGTGGATACCTGTTTGGTATCACTTTTACTGGCATATTCATCTATGTAAGCACCAAGAAATGCGAACACACATTTCTTGGGTAAGTTCAAACCAAGATTTTCATGAGTGGGATTAAGAACTGCTGTCTGCTCTGTATCAAACTCCAAAATCGGTATTTCGTTTTTAATAATAGCCATACTATCTCTCCGTCAAATTCAAATTTGTCTTTCTCTTAATTTCCTATTATACACCAAAATTATGAATATTTCTACCCGCCGTCTATTGACCTCAATTACGAGGGAAATAGGCGGCTTTTTTGTTTCTAAAAAAATATTTTCAAGAATTTTTTGAAAAAGGGGTGATTTTGGGTGTGCATTTTGACCCCCTTTGTCCAAATGAGTGAAGGGGTTAATTCCGAACCACGAAAAGGTCAGCCCATTCACTTGTATTTTGACAACTGAATAAATCATTCACTAAGACTTTAATTCTGATGATTTTAGCCACCTTATCGGGTACGCCGTGACTTCTGCATTGCAGAACAGCGAGAACTCCCGGTATAAGTAACAGGTTGCCCCTGTTACGGCGATGACAGTCAGAAGGATAATGATACTTCTCTACGGAGCTGGCGGAGTACCCGGCAGAGGTGAAATTCCTATGATACAGATTAGCAGTCTGTTCCTTAGTGACTTCCCGTGAGCTTTTTGCTCGGCAAGGGGTGTTGAGAACAAATATTGCCCGACCGGTTAGGAAATGAGCCGGTCAAGTACATAGCCATACTGCGATGGCTATGAATTTTACGAAAGGAGGACGCACAAAGTGTCGAACTGCAAAACGATTGCTATATGCAATCAAAAAGGCGGAGTTGGAAAGACGACCACTACGGTAAACCTCGGCGTCGGTCTTGCAATGCAGGGAAAGAAAGTGCTGCTCATAGACGCAGACCCACAGGGCGACTTAACCACTTGTCTCGGTTGGCAGGATACAGACAACTTAGGGTTAACGCTTGCAACGAAACTCACAGATGTCTTAAACGAAACGATGAATGACCCTACGGTCGGTATTCTGCACCACGACGAGGGTGTTGACCTTGTTCCGGCAAACCTTGAGCTTTCTGCAATGGAATTTAACCTTGTCAACGCAATGAGCAGAGAGACGGCATTGAGAAATTATCTCAGCGAAGTGAAGGACAAATATGACTATATCCTTATAGATTGTATGCCTTCCCTCGGAATGGTAACAATCAATGCTCTATCTGCGTCAGACAGCGTTATTATTCCTGTTCAGGCTCAGTATTTACCGGCAAAGGGTATGACGCAGCTTGTTCAGACCATTTCAAGAGTTAAGAAGCGTATCAATCCGAACTTGAAGATTGACGGTATGCTTCTCACTTTGGTGGATAGCCGTACCAACCTCGCCAAAAGCACGGTAGAAGCTCTGAGAGAGAACTTCGGTAGTCAAATCAAGATGTATAGAACATATATTCCGATTGCCGTAAAAGCCGCAGAGACTTCTTCCAAAGGCAAGAGCATTTATGCCTACGAACCGGGCAGTACGGTGTCAAAAGCGTACACCGAATTTACAAAGGAGGTGTTAGCCGATGGCAGGAAGAAAGAGCGACTTCACTCTCACGAAGCTCGATGACTTATTCTCAACGCAGGAACAGAGAGATGAAGAAAAGCTTTCAAAAATCCGAGATATTCCTTTGACTGAGATTGACGATTTCCCCGACCACCCTTTTAAGGTGCGTGATGACGAGGATATGGCACAGCTCATTGAGAGTATTAAGGAACGAGGGGTTATTACTCCGGCAACGGTAAGGCAAAAAGAGGACGGCAGATACGAACTCATTTCAGGACACAGACGAAAGCGAGCTTGTGAGCTTGCCGGGTTTGATACGCTCCGTTGTGAAGTCGTTGAACTGAACCGAGACGAAGCCACGATTTTAATGGTTGAGAGCAACTACCAAAGGTCGCAGATACTTCCCTCAGAAAAAGCCTATGCCTACAAAATGCGTTTGGAAGCGATGAAAAGGCAAGCGGGCAGACCGAACAAAGATAATTTAGTCCCAGTGGGACAAAATTTTTCAAGGGAAGAACTTGCAACTCAAAGTGGCGAAAGCCAAACGCAAATTCAGCGATATATTCGCCTTACCAATCTTGTTCCCGAACTTTTGGATTATGTTGATGAGGGGCGAATTAAAATGCGACCGGCGGTTGAACTGTCTTTTCTCGATGAGGACAGTCAGCGTGATGTGGTTGATGAAATCGACCTGAACGACGCAACCCCGTCCCACGACCAAACAATCCGTATGCGAAAGTTCTTTGAGGAGGGCAAGCTCACAACCGAAGCAATCCAAGCGATTATGTCGGAGGAAAAACCAAACCAAAGGGAGAAAATTGTTTTGAGGGGCGACAGGGTTCGACAGCTTATCCCGAAGAACATTCCCATAAGCCAAACGGAGGATTTTGTGTGCAAGGCGTTGGAGCATTATAACAAGTTTCTGCGAAGCAGAGCCGACCGTGACAGCCGATAGCCTTCCCCCTTTCTCACACTCTAACCCCTATATATACCGGCTATTAACCTGCTGAAAAAATATACTCTATCTCCCTTGAGTATATCTATCTCTAATAACATATAGCTGTCTATATAAGGGTTCGCACATTTGGAGCAAAAGCAAAATGTCTGCTACCATCATGCAGGCGGCAGGCTTTGGTGCGGCACAGCAGACGGTCTTGCCCAGCGAAATTGTCACCGCCGTGGAGGATTGCGGTTTCTTTGAGAGTATCCCGCTGTGGGCGGTGACGCTCATCGACGGTCTGTTCATAACCGCCCTCAGTTTTATTATGATTATGACGGTCTATGGCCGTTTCTTCAAACTGTATCTCTACACGGCGATAGCGCCCATTCCCCTCTCCAGCTTTGCCGGAGAGCCGAGCCAGAACGTGGGCAAGAGCTTTATCAAGTCCTATGCAGCGGTATGCCTGGAGGGCGCGATCATCGTGCTGGCCTGCATCATCTTCTCGCTGTTTGCGGCATCCCCGCCAACCATCGACCCCAATGCGGCGGCAAAGGCAACCGCAGCCGGTATCAAGGCGGCGGCTAAAGCTACTGCTGCGGCAGTAAAGGCAATTATCGCGGCAACCAAAGCACTGATTGCCGCGATTGCTGCAGGTGGCTGGGTTGCTGTTGTTATTATCGTCATTATCCGCCTGATCGGGCTGATCGTTGCTTCCTGCTTTGGGATTTTCTTTTCCGGTGAGGACACCGGCACCGGGCAGACCATGCAGACGGTGGTACGGGAGATCAACGAGGATTACGAAAACCAGCTTGACACCATCAAGGCCAATATCTCCTATGATGTACTGGAAATGTCCGGCTCCCGTGCCGTCTGGCCAGAGGTGCTTTCTGTTTATGCGGTCAAGACTACCACCGACCCGGACAATGCCATGGATGTGGCTACGGTGGATGATGCCAGGAAAGCCATTCTAAAGGACATCTTCTGGCAGATGAATGAAATTTTCTCCCGAACGGAAACCAACACCGAAACAGTGATCGAGGAATCGGACGACGGTAACGGCAACATCGTGGAAACCACAACCACCGTTACCCGAACCACACTGCATATCACGGCCAGCCACAAAACCGCAGAGAAAATGGCTGACCATTTTGATTTCAATGCCGACCATCGGGAGCAGCTTTCAGAGCTATTGGCAGAGGAAAACAATTCGCTGTGGGCGGCGGTGCTGTATGGAATCGGCGTCAGCGATGATGCGATTGTGGCCGTAGCCTTGTCCCAGGTGGGTAATATCGGCGGACAGCCCTATTGGTCATGGTACGGCTTCGAGGGCCGTGTGGAATGGTGTGCCTGCTTTGTGAGCTGGTGCGCCAACGAGTGCGGCTATATCGAAAACGGCATCATTCCCAAATTCGCAGGCTGCGTGAACGGCGTCCAATGGTTCAAGGATCGGGGACAATGGGCTGACAACAGCATAGAACCGACACCGGGCATGATTATCTTCTTCGATTGGGATTCCCAGAATGGTTCTTCCGGCCCCAGGACGGACAGTCCGACCATATGGGTATCGTGGAAAAATGCGAAAACGGCATTGTCTATACCATCGAGGGAAATTCCGGTGATAGCTGCCGTCAGAGGCAGTATTCTGTGGGCTATTATGAAATCCTTGGTTATGGTATTCCCGCCTATTAAACAAGATGCCGTCCTTCCGGGCGGCATCTCACTACATACGAATTTCCTTCGTATTTGTTCCTTTCTACTTTGCAAACATCCATATAAATTCTATCTGAAGATTGTCTCCAAAAAACTTTTGCGTGATGACTTGTAATCGGCGGACTTTTTATTAACTATATAAAAATAGCGATTTCGTGTAAATTCTATTGCGTATTAGAAGAAAAAAGATATAATATATATCATGACACAACACTGTGGGGTGGAAAAATGGATAATGCAACGCTTAGCCTTTCTTATAACAGCCTTTGGAAACTGTTGATTGACCGTAAATTGAAGAAAAAAGATTTACAGAATATGGCACATCTCAGTTCGTCCGTGATTGCTAAAATGGGAAAAGATCAGCCGGTCCATCTGGATACGATTGTAAAAATATGTGTTGCCATTCAATGTGACATTTCAGATGTCGTTACACTGTGTAATAAGGAGGCGTAACGCATGGCCAGTTTTACTAAAAAAGCCATTCGGGATTCATTTGTGAAACTATTGAACGAGAAGCCTTTGAGCCAAATTACCATTCGGGATATTGTAGATGACTGCGGCGTGAACCGCAATACCTTTTATTACCATTACCAGGACCTGCCGCAATTGGTGGAAAGCATTGTAGATGAGGATGCGGAGCGGATGATCCGGGAGCATCCAGCGGTAGAATCGCTGGAGGATTGCATCAATGCCGCCCTCAGCTTTGCGTTGGAAAACCGGAAAGCGGTTATGCACATTTACCACTCCGTCAACCGGGATATCTACGAGCAGTATCAGTGGCGGGTATGCGAGCATGTGGTCACGATTTATGTGGACGGGATCTTGGCGGGAAGGCAGATTTCTGCGGAAGACCGAAAGGTCATCATAGATTACTTAAAATGCGTCTGCTTCGGTATTATCATCGGCTGGCTGGAAACAGGGATGCAGGAAGGAATTCAAACCCGATTCCAACGGATTTACGAATTGAAGCAGGGTGATCTGGAGCGTTTGATCGCCCGATGTGAAAAGGAAAAATAAATTTTCCAGACAAAAGCGGCCTCTATGCCTAAATTTCAGGTATGGAGGCCGCTTTTGTCCGTATAAAACAGATTCTTTCCCCGATATAATGAGAGCACAAACAAAAACAAGGAGGAACATGTTATGTATTATTCCAGCGGTAATTACGAAGCCTTTGCCCGTCCCAGAAAGCCCGAGGGCGTGGACAACAAATCCGCCCACATCATCGGCACCGGTCTTGCGGCTCTGACCGCCGCCTGCTATCTGGTTCGTGACGGACAGTTGCAGGGTCAGAACATCCACATCTATGAGAAAGACCCCATTCCCGGCGGTGCATGCGATGGCTGGCAGTACCCCGATGTAGGCTATGTCATGCGGGGCGGACGGGAGATGGATAACCATTTCGAGGTCATGTGGGATTTGTTCCGCTCCATTCCTTCCATCGAGACGGAAGGGGTCAGTGTTCTGGACGAATACTACTGGCTGAATAAGAAAGACCCCAACTACTCCCTCTGCCGGGCAACCGTCAACCAGGGTCAGGATGCCCACACCGACGGCAAGTTCGGTCTGTCCGACAAGGCTGCAATGGAGATCATGAAGCTGTTCTTCACCCCCGATGAAGACCTGTACGATAAGCGCATCACGGATTTCTTCGATGATGAGGTGCTGAACTCCAATTTCTGGCTCTACTGGCGCACCATGTTTGCTTTTGAGAACTGGCACAGCGCTTTGGAAATGAAGCTGTATCTCAAGCGCTATATCCACCATGTGGGCGGTCTGCCGGACTTCAAGGCTCTGCGGTTCACCCGTTATAACCAGTACGAATCTATGATTCTGCCCATGGTCAAGTATCTGGAAGGCTTCGGTGTCCAGTTCCACTATAACACCAAGGTGGTCAATGTGGAGTTCGACATCCAGCCCGGTAAAAAGCAGGCAAAGCGTATTGAGCTGCTGTCTGAGGGCAAACATCAGTTTGTTGACCTGACGGAAAACGATCTGGTGTTCATTACCAACGGTGGCTGCGTGGAGAACGCCACCATGGGTTCCCAGAACACCGTGGCACCCTTCAACCCCGAAATCAAGCCCGGCGGCGGCTGGGATATGTGGCGCAGAATTGCTGCACAGGATCCTTCCTTCGGTCATCCCGACAAGTTCTGCCATGATCCTGAGCAGTCCAACTGGATGAGCGCCACCGTCACCACACTGGATCAGAAGATCATTCCCTATATCAAGAATATCTGCAAGCGTGACCCCTTTACCGGCGGCGTGGTTACCGGCGGCATCGTGACCGTGAAGGATTCCGGCTGGCTGCTGAGCTGGACCATCAACCGTCAGCCACAGTTCCGGAATCAGCCCAAGGATCAGTGCCTGGTGTGGGTTTACGGTCTGTTCTCCGACAAACCCGGCGACTTCGTGAAGAAGCCTATGCGGGAGTGCACCGGTAAGGAAATCTGTATGGAGTGGCTGTACCACATCGGCGTGCCGGTGGGGGAGATCGAGGAGCTGGCCGAGCACAGCGCCAACACTGTGCCGGTGATGATGCCCTATATTACCGCTTTCTTCATGCCCCGTGCCGCCGGTGACCGTCCTGATGTGGTGCCCGAGGGTGCTGTGAATTTTGCGTTCCTGGGGCAGTTTGCCGAAACCAAGCGGGATACCATCTTTACCACCGAGTATTCCATGCGTACCGGCATGGAGGCTGTCTACACCCTGCTGGACATCGACCGTGGTGTGCCCGAGGTCTGGGGCAGCGTCTACGACGTCCGTGATCTGCTGAACGCCACCATCCAGCTTCGGGACGGCAAGCCCCTGACGGAAATGAACCTGGGTTTCAAGGAGAAAATGGTGGTCAAGAAGCTGCTGAAGAAGATCCGCGGAACAGATATCGAAAAGCTGCTGAAAGAATATCATGTAATTGAGTGATAGAAGCTTCACTGCGGGGAGGCGTTGTTTCCCCGCTTATATAAGGAGAGATAAAGATGTCATTTACAAATCAACTGAAAAAAGCAACTCTACGTACTGCTTTTGGCTACTTGGAGAAAAATCCGGAAGAAAATGCTCTGAAACTGATGTCCTGGGTGGATAAGCTGGCTGGCGATGGCCCAGACAGTTTCCCCGTCCAGCGCGCGGCAGTCCGTCAAGTGCTGGAAGACCCGCAGAACAACATGTATCAGCTCGTTATGAACATCCTGAAGGAGACGGATTCGGAGGTTCTAAAGGCCACCTTTGAAAATTTCTTCCTCAACGCGAATATCATCGGTTGGCCAAAGCAGGAGGAATACCGGAAGAAATATAACTGCAATATTCCTTGGGCCATTCTGCTTGACCCTACCTCTGCCTGCAACCTGCACTGTACCGGCTGCTGGGCCGCGGAATACGGCAACAAGCTGAACCTGACCTTTGACGAGATCGATTCCATTATCACCCAGGGCAAGGAAATGGGCGTATATATGTACATATATACCGGCGGTGAGCCTCTGGTTCGCAAAAAGGACCTGATCGCCCTGTGTGAAAAGCACAGCGACTGCCAGTTCCTTTCCTTCACCAACGCCACATTGATCGACGAAGCTTTTGCAAACGAGATGCTCCGGGTGAAGAATTTTATCCCTGCCATCAGCGTGGAGGGCTTTGAGTCTGCCACCGATGGCCGCCGGGGCAACGGTACCTACCAGAAAGTGATTCAGGCAATGGCAATCCTGAAGGAGAAGCATCTGCCCTTCGGCCTGTCCTGCTGCTACACTAGCCAGAATCTGGATTCTATCAGTTCCTATGAATTTATTGATCAGATGATTCAGTGGGGTGCTCGGTTTGTCTGGTACTTCCACTACATGCCCGTGGGCAACGATGCCGCGCCGGAACTGCTGCCCAATCCTGAGCAGCGGGAATTCATGTATCACCGGATCCGGGACATCCGGGCTACCAAGCCGATCTTCGCCATGGACTTCCAGAACGATGGCGAGTATGTAGGCGGCTGCATTGCCGGTGGACGGCGGTATCTGCATATCAACGCCAACGGTGACTGTGATCCCTGCGTGTTTATCCACTATTCCAACGCCAACATCCGGGACATGAGCCTGCTGGATGTGCTGCGCAGCCCCATTTTCATGGCCTATCACGATGGGCAGCCCTTTAACGATAACCATCTGCGTCCCTGCCCCATGCTGGAGAATCCGGAAAAGCTGCGGGAAATTGTGAAAGCTACCGGCGCTCATTCCACAGACCTGCAATCCCCGGAAACGGTGGATCACCTGTGTGATAAATGCGAGGCTTACGCAAAGAACTGGACCCCCACCGCCACCGAGTTGTGGAGCTGCAGCTGTGCGAAGAAAAATGGAGAAGCGGCAAAATGACAACCTTCTTTACCTCTGAAAGCGTCACAGCGGGACACCCGGATAAGGTATGTGACCAGATCGCAGATGCCATTTTGGATGCCCTTTTGGAAAACGACCCCAATTCCCATGTGGCCTGTTAGGTCACAGCCATCACCGATGAAGTCCATATTTTCGGCGAGATAACCTCGGCTGCCCGTGTGGACTATGCCGCTATTGCCCGGCAGGTGGTTCGGGATATCGGGTATGTGAAGCACGGCTATGGCTTTGACGCAGACACCTGCCAAATCACAGTGGATATCCATGAGCAATCCCCCGATATCAACATGGGTGTGGAGAAGACGGATCCTATGGAAAACGGCGCAGGAGATCAGGGCATGATGTTTGGTTACGCATGCAAAGAAACGGAAAACCTGATGCCGCTGCCCATTGAGCTTGCCCATGCGCTGACAAAGCGCCTTGCCTTTGTGCGGCAGGAGGGAATTCTGCCCTATCTGCTGCCAGATGGGAAAGCCTAGGTCACCGTGGAGTACCGGGACGGAATCCCGGCACGGGTGGAAACTGTTGTAGTTTCTTCCCAGCATGAGGCGGATGTGTCCATGGAGCAATTGCGGGAGGATATTCTCCGCCATGTCATCCGCCCGGTGATCCCGGAGGGCATGCTGGATAGGAACACAAAATTCTTTATCAATCCTACAGGCCGTTTCTGCATTGGCGGTCCCGCCGGTGACAGCGGCCTGACGGGCAGGAAGCTGATCCTGGACACCTACGGCGGCTACGCCCGGCATGGCGGCGGCGCGTTCTCTGGTAAAGATCCCTCAAAGGTCCACCGAAGTGGCGCGTATATGGCCCGGTACTTGGCGAAGAATGTGGTTGCGGCGGGATTGGCGGATCGGTGTGAGATCCAGATTAGTTACGCCATCGGCGTTGCCCAGCCGGTATCCCTCCTGGTAGACACCTACGGTACGGGAAAGCTCCCGGCAGACCGGATCCGGGAACTGATTCTTAAAACGATTGACCTGCGCTCCTCTGCTATCATAGACCGCCTTTCCCTGCGAACACCGTTTTACAGACACACTGCAAGCTATGGTCACTTTGGCTCAAATACTGCGGAATTACCTTGGGAACAGACAAACTTGCCGCAGCTTTGGCAGGATATCATCTGATTTCGTGATAGAAGGTCCTAATAGCCGGATTGCCCCAAGGGTTGCATTGGGCAGTCCGGCTATCTGTGTTATGGAGGAGGTCAAAGTCCTGTCGGTTTTAAATGAAAAGGGGGACTTATTATGGACTTTGAAAGAATCCTGCAAATGACGACAAGTGAGCGTAATCTGGCGCTCTTACAGGACGAGGCTTTCGTGGATGATGTGACAGAGTTTCTCGCAATCCGTCAGTTGTACAATGCTGCAATTAAGCAAGAAAGGACCAAACTTGAGATTCTTAATGATGGATTCCAAGTAGAGCACTGCCACAATCCTATCCACCATATTGAATGTAGGCTGAAGTCTCCAGGAAGTATGCTCGAAAAGCTCAGACGAAAAGGATACCCCATAGAAATGCAATCCCTTCGTGAGGGTATTCTTGATATTGCTGGAGTTCGGGTCGTGTGCAATTACCTAAATGATGTAAATCTAGTCGCTGACCTGCTCCTTTCTCAAGATGACATTCGTTTGCTTAAGAAAAAGGACTTTATTTCTAATCCAAAGTCAAACGGATACCGGAGTCTCCACCTAATTGTTTCAGTTCCCATTTTCTTGGCGGGAACAACAGAACACATTCCTGTTGAGATCCAAATACGGACAATTGCTATGGACTATTGGGTGAGTTTAGAGCATCACCTAAAATACAAGACTGAAAACGATGTGTCAGATTCCCTTAAATGTCGTCTGAAACATGATGCAGATTTGCTGTCTGCAATTGATGCCGATCTGCAAGATATTTTTTATCAAATGAATGCTTAGTCTGCTCTACATTCAGATTGGCAGTATAGACGGAAGAGTTGGCTGATATGTCAGCTCATGTAGTAAATTACGATGCGAAATCACACTTTTTATATATAAAAAGATTGTCTATGAGGTACGTGACCTTCACGCAACCATGAGAATATTGACAAAACAAGGAGGTATTTTTTGTGCAACTGAACAACCGGATTAAAGCCGCAAAAATTGGCTATATCATGATCTCTATTCTGTTATGTGTATTGGGAATTGTACTGATTGCTGTGCCTGATTTCTCGGTGACGCTGCTATGCAGGCTCGGCGGAGGAATCATGGTTCTATTCGGCTTGGTAAAGATCGTCGGCTATTGTTCCAAAGACTTATACAGGCTGGCATTTCAATTTGATCTGGCCTTTGGCATTCTGCTCGTGGCACTTGGCGTCATTCTGATCATCCGTACAGATGCAATGGTTAATCTTATCTGCATTGTTATGGGCATCTGTGTTCTGGCAGACGCGCTCCTCAAAATACAGATTTCCATTGATTCCAAAGCCTTTGGCATTCAAAAGTGGTGGCTGATTCTCGCTGTGGCAATTCTGACAGGGGCTGCCGGTTTCCTGCTGGTCTTACGCCCATCGGAAAGCGCCCAGGTCGTGATGATCTTGCTGGGGGTGACGCTCATAACCGAAGGTGTGCTAAATCTGATCACCATTCTGACCGCCGTTAAGATCATTCGTCACCAGCTGCCGGAGGTCATCGATGCCGAATATTGCCAGATAGACCCTAACAGAAAGGATATGTAATCATCTATGCGTTTTTCAAAGGCGGTTTCCAACAGAATCCGTGTGACCGCTGATGTGGCGAAACACTATACATCTTTTTCTGGAATCAGCGAGGATATGGATGGAGATGTAAAATTCATATATAAAACGGATTCTATTGAATAATCAAATAGAAGAAGCAGTTGTGTGTGCGGCCACCATAACATCAATGTTACGGTGGCCGCCTACGGGGTTTTAAATGGGCAGAATTATAACATATTTCCTTTGGTTCATTCTCTACACAGTTTCATTGAATGGCTGTATGAAACAATTATTTGTTCCATCGCCTATTATATATAGGCGGCTAAAGAGAAAAGCCGTTGTTACTGAAGCGACGAAATGTAAGAGCCTTCAAACTAATTGGCGGGTCAGCGGTTCAACAGGCAAAAGGAGTACAGTATGCAAAGAAAATATTTAAAAAAAGAGAATATACTTACAATTACAAATCTGTTGAGCCTGATTCGGATTCTTTTGATTCCGTTCATCATCTGGTTATATTGTGCGCAAAAAGCGTATCTGTGCACAATCATTGTGATTGCGCTTTCTGGATTCACAGATATTATTGACGGAAAAATTGCCAGAAAATTTAACATGGTTTCCGATGTTGGAAAGGTGCTGGATCCGGTTGCTGATAAGCTGACGCAAGCTACGCTGGTGATCTGTCTGACTGCCCGGTATCCGTGGATGTGGGCGCTTTTGGCATTATTCGCCGTAAAAGAATGTCTGATGCTTCTATGGGGATATCTGACACTGAAGATCACAGATACGATCCACAGCGCAAAATGGTACGGCAAACTCAGTACAGTCGTGCTTTATGCCGTTATGATGATCCTGATCCTTTTTGTGGATATTCCGGAAGCGGGAGCCGAGGCACTCATGCTGTTGTGCGGTGGGATTATACTACTGTCCCTTGTAATGTACGGCCGATTTTACCATGCGATATTGGATCAGGCTCCATCTGGAAGCCAGCAACAAAAGACTTTACGCACTGCACGAAATGTCGTTCTGGGCCTGATTTGGGTGGGAATTATTGTAATTTGCTTTCTCCATCGGAAAGAACTGTCTGCGGAAGAAATTGCACGCTATACACCCGGGAACCCCTGGCTTGCCGGCATTGTAATGCTGGCGCTGTTTGCACTGAAAAGTCTGAGCATCGTCATCTATTCTGGAGTTCTTTATGCCGCAAACGGAATTCTCTTCCCCCTTCCGGTGGCAATCCTTTTGAATCTGATTGGTACAGTAATCATGGTGACCTTGCCATACCAGATTGGGAGAAGAACTGGGGCTTCCGCAGTGGATGATATCCGGGCAAAGTACCCAAAAACAGAAGCAATCCATAGCTTAAGGGCAAAGAATGATTTCCTCTTTTCCTTCCTTGTCCGTATGGTTCGCTTACCCAGTGATGTAGCCAGCTTATATATGGGAGCAGTTCATGTCGAGTACAAAAAATACCTCTTGGGAAGTCTGTTGGGGATGCTTCCCCATACAATTACCTACCCCATCATGGGTATGAGCATTCAGGATATTCGTTCTCCGCAGTTTATTATTTCGCTTTGCGCGGAAATTGCCTATATCCTGGTCGCTTCAGCAGTTTACACATTATATCGCAAAAAGAATAAGGCAGACCAATAAATGGATGTGGACGGCAATATGCACCGTTTGAGGGTGAACCCAGACACACACAAAGGAGACGAATATGGACGAAAAGATTGCAATCTTAACAGATACCAACAGTGGAATTACCCCAGACCAGGCGGCCTGGTATGGTATCTATCTGGTGGCAATGCAGGATTTCTATTGAGTGGCTGTATAAAGCGCTTGATACACTCACGGAAAGGGAAAGAAAGCTGATAGAAGCTCTGTTCTTTGAGGAAATGACAGAGCGCGAAGTTGCTCACTCTCTTGGCATCTCCCAGCCGGATGTCCATAAACAGAAAAATAAAATACTCAAAAAGCTGAAACATTTTCTTGAAAAGTAAGTTTTAGCGGTTATCAGACCCCTCACTCAACGGCAAATAGAGTGAGGGGTCTTTCTTTTGAAAGATCCGCTGTTCCTTGACAACCGAATACCCATTCATCGGATACTTTCCTATTGCTTTTGTGATGAGCATAAGCCACATTAGCGATTGCGCCATGATGTACCAGGAAAACGACAGCGGGAACGCCACCTGATTGATTGTACGGTTTGAGGTCTGTCCTGCCTGATATGGAGCGAGAACAGTCGGCTATAAGTACCGGGCAGCTCCCGGTATGGCGATGACAGGCAGTAGGGATAATGATACTCCTGTCCAGCCACAGTCCGAGCGTGATAAGTACCTTGCGGTGCGAAGCCGTCGCAGGCAATGGGGGCAGCCGAAAAGCAGAGATCCTGCCGGGGGTGAAAGGCCCGTGGAGCTGATACGCTGTCAGCCGTTCGATGAATGCCCACAGAGATTCGGGGTGTCGGGGACAAATGGAATCTCTCTACATAGGCGGTACATATCGCCTGAATCATTCAGGGAGGTTACAAAAAGATGAAAAGAACATATCAGCGCGGCGAGATGTATTACGCCGATCTTGGTCGTGGCGTTGGCTCCGAACAGGAGGGGCGCCGCCCGGTTGTTATCATACAGAAAGACATCGGCAAAAAACATAGCCCCACGGTCATTGTAGCGGCCATAACAACCAAAACAGCGGGTAAGCGGAAACTGCCCACCCATTATGAAATCGGGACTGAGCATGGCATGAAAGTATCATCGTTGGTCTTGCTTGAACAGATTCGCACCATTGACAAGCACCGATTAGAAAAGAGAATCGGAAAGTTGTCTCCGAAGCAAATCAAGGAGTTGAACCATGCGCTGGCAGTCAGCGTGGGGCTGATCGACCCGAAGCCCAAAACGATGACACTCTGCCTTTGTCACACCTGTGTTGAGAATTTCTTCAGCACGGGTGCTTATTATTTGAAAAGGGTCGATCCATACAAAACAGAGAAAGAAACCTGTACCTACTGCAATCAGCGCAGAGGATATGATTATAAAGTTATTTCACGGGAATAAGGAGGGTGCTTATGGATAATGGGAACGGAAAAAGAAAATCGCAAGTACCAATTTGGCAGAAAAATTTGCAGTCTCGGCAGGTTCCCCAAAAGCCAACTAACGCTGAACGGACTGTCCGCACATCAAATCAAACTGCATACAAAAGACAACCTCAGTCAAGCAAAGGCAACGGATGTATGTGTATTGATAAAACCAATCACTATGAATTTTTATACGACATAGACGGGGATACACTCAAGGTGGACTACGCACTTGATTATGTGACCGACTGCGAATATACCTACACCGTTGACGGTGGAAAAATGACTCTTGTGGGTGGCAACGGCAGGCATTGGTTTTGGTGTTGCCTTTGTAGTGATTAAGAAGAAACTGGTGCTAGACTAAACAACGGACAAATTTTTTGAAACGATCCTGATGTAGTATAATGTGTACATAGGAGGATTTCAAAATGTCTAAAACTATCAGACGATATTCCAGCGACTTCAAACACGATGCGGTGCAGTATGTCGAATCTCATCCGGATATATCCATGCAGGATGCAGCAGACAATCTAGGCATGCCTAAGGATACTCTATATGGCTGGGTTAAAGCATATCACCGTAAACTTAGAGCTGGTGAAGGTGAACCCATAAAAGGCAATCTTACAGATGATGAAAAAGAGATCATCAGGCTTAAGCGTGAACTTAAAGATACACAGGATGCCCTTGAAATATTAAAAAAAGCAATCAGCATTCTGGGCGACTAACTGAATCAAAGTATGCAGCTGTTGAAGAAGCAGCCGCTAATCAGGAACGCCGGATTCATGTTAGCAGAGTGCTGGAAATACTTGGCGTTTCAAAAAGCGGATATTATGACTGGCTTAATCGTAAGCCAAGTCCCAGAAGCCTCTGTAAAGAAGTTGTCAAAGATACCATTAAAGATATCTATGAAGAAAGCAAGTACATTTATGGAGCTCCTAAGATCACAAAGGAACTTCATAAAAAAGGCTTTAATACCGCTGAAAGAACCGTCACAAGATACATGAAGGAAATGGGCATCAGCGCATGCTGGGTCAAGCCATACACTGTAACTACACATAGCGAGGATTTCTCAGACAGACTGAAAAATATCCTTAAAAGAAACTTTTCGCCTAAATCACCAAATGCTGTATGGTGTACTGATATTACATATATCCCTACAAGAAAAGGGTTTGTATACCTTTCATGCATCATGGACTTGTTTTCCAGGAAGATTGTATCCTGGGAACTAGCACCTACACTTGAAACGCACTATGTAGTTAAAGCTGTTCAGAAAGCAATTCAAAGAACAGGAGCACGCCCTGCAGTAATACATACTGACCGTGGTGTGCAGTACACTTCTGTATCCTACTGGGATGAAACAGAAGGGATACAGAAGAGCTATTCATCGAAGGGAAACCCGTGGGACAATGCCTGCATAGAATCCTTCCATGCACTGATTAAAAGGGAATGGCTTAATCGATTCAATATACAGGATATTAACCATGCGCACAGTCTTGTATTTGAATACATAGATACTTTTTACAACACAAAGCGTATTCACAGTTTTTGTGGATATCTTGCGCCTTGAGCATATGAAAACCAATATTATATGCGACATCAATTGCTTAAAAATTCCGCATAGAGAGGCAGGATTTTTTAAAAATTACTGTCCGTTAACTTGACAGAGGACCAAATCAAGATACAACACGGTATTATCCCCACATTGTGTTAATCGGGCGATAGATCGGATAATCAAAGCGTGTAATGCGAAAGAGAAAGAGGAGGCGAAAGCGGAAGGTCGAGAGCCTGAACTGTTACCTCATTTCAGTTGCCACCATTTGCGACACACATTCTGCACTCGTTTCTGTGAGAATGAAACCAACCTGAAGGTTATTCAGGAGATAATGGGACACGCAGATATTACGACCACGATGGATATTTATAACGAAGCAACTAAGGACAAAAAGATGGAGTCCTTTGCATGGCTTGAGGGGAAAATCAAGATACGATGAAAAAAGGGAGCTTACCACAAAACGGTGATAGGCTCTTTGATTTCTGTGTAAGAATATGTTATACTATACAAAGAAATAAAGGTTTACGTGGCAAATAGTCGGGGGTATCCGAGATGTGCTTCTTTGTTGGATAATGAAAACACCCTCGTTTTTTTACGACAATTTTTACGACAAACCAAATAAAGTTATGACATCTTATGTGGGGTTATGTACTTTAATAAAAACGGTTTGGATTAACAAAGTAAGGAAAAGAGAGGCTAAATCAGGGTATAAGATACTCTCCCTTGAAATCCCAACCATAAAGCCGTTAGACAAGTAAAAACCAAAGAACCCGGTATTTATGCGGGTTTCGGGTCTCAAAACCCGACAAGTCCACCTCTTTGCATGAAATCTGCATCCGGCGGTGCAGAGGTTTATAAAGAGGTAAAAATCAAACAATTAAATGAAAATACTGCCACCGGGTAGTGAATGCCAAGCATTCGATTATACATCGTTAGGTCTTAGAAGATGTATGGTCGGATGCTTGTTTTTTGGAGGTATCATGAAAAAGACAGAATGGTTAATTCATTATTTTACCAAAACAGAAAAAATTTTATAGCTGATTTCTGCCGTCGGTATTGTCATATCTTTCTTTTCCTTTGACAGGGATAGCTATATCACGCTTATGGCATCGCTGATTGGGGTGACTTCGTTAATATTTAATGCCAAAGGAAATCCCGCAGGACAATTTCTAATGATTGTCTTTAGTGTGCTGTATGGCTTTATATCTTACACATTCTCATACTATGGAGAAATGGCTGCTTATCTTGGGATGACAGCGCCCATGGCGTTTGTTGCTTTAATATCGTGGCTGAGGGACCCGTACAAGGGAAACAAATCAGAAGTGAAAGTGAATCGAATAACCAAAAAAGAGCATGTTTTTATGTGGATTGCAACTGTAATTGTGACAATCATTTTTTACTTTATATTGGACAGATTCCATACTGCCAATATCATCCCAAGCACAATATCGGTAACAACAAGCTTTCTGGCAGTATATCTTACCTTTAGAAGAAGCCCTTACTATGCGATAGGATATGCGGCCAACGATATAGTTTTGATTGTTTTATGGGTATTGGCAGCCTTGGACGACAAGTCATATATTTCCGTTGTCGTGTGCTTCACGGCCTTTTTAGCAAATGATGTCTATGACTTTTTCAGCTGGAGAAAAATGGAGAAAAGACAGGCTGCGCTGATGTAAGGATAAAATGTTTTATCAGAGATGAACTTGAGAATTACGGCGCAGAATGCTATATTTAAAATGATATTATTATTGAGAAAGGCAGATATGGGACTTTTAAGCTTTTTTGACAAAATACCCAATACAAATGAAACCAGCGGAAGCTTAGGAGAATGGATGGCAAAGATTTATTTAAAAACATTGCCCGGAGCACTGGTTCTGCCTGATGTTCTCATTGATGGGGCTGATGGATACACTTCTCAGATTGATTTAATAGTAATCGGAAATAGAGGCATCTATGTTGTTGAGATGAAAATGTTTGATGATGCAAAGATCTATGGGGACACAAAAAAGCAAAAATGGAACTACTATAAACACGGAAAGAAATATGAAATTTACAGCCCCCTTAAGCAGAATCAAAAGCACATTGAGTACTTAAAGACTTTTTTAAAGGAGTTTGGAGAAATTCCTTTCTTTTCAATTATTACAATGATTTGTGAAGATTTTAAGATAAGCGGTGAAACGGACGGAAAAACAGTTGTCTGTAATTCATTTCCTGCCATGGAAAGAGGCTTTTACAAAATAGCAGAACATAAGCCGGAAGTTCTGGATGATATAAAAAAGCATGAAATTTTTGATTACATAAAAAACAATCAGCATATGGGGAAAGAAGCCAGAACTCGGCATAAGAAAAATATAGCTGCATATAAAGAGACTTTAGAGGAAATGAAAACACAAAAAATCTGTCCATATTGTAAACTTGAACTCGTTTTGCGTCAGGGAAAAAACGGCGAGTTTTATGGATGCAGAAATTTCCCCAAGTGTAGGTATACACTGAAAAAATAATACAGAAAGCGATTCCGTATAAAATCAAGTAAGAAAAACACCATTGCGACAAGAGCGGGGATATCTCCACAGGGGACTTCCCTTTTTCTGAAAGAGGAGGATTGCCTTGAAAGAAGTAAATCTTACAGAAGGCCCTATTTTTCAAAATATAATAAAATTTTCGCTCCCCATGATAGCCGGGAATCTGCTCCAGCAGGTATATAACCTGGCAGATACGCTTATTGTGGGAAGATTCATAGGCCCGGATGCCCTGGCATCTGTGGGGTCATCATATACTCTGATGATTTTTATAACTTCCGTTATCATAGGCCTGTGCATGGGCAGCGGCGCCTTTTTTTCTGCAGACTACGGAGCGGGCGACCATAAGCGCATGAAAGAGGACATCTGGCTTTCCTTCTGGTTCATACTTTCCGTGTCCATGGGAATATATATTATAATATATCCCGGAATGGATATTATCCAGAAGATCATGCAGGTACCGCCTGAACTGAGAGAGATGACGGAAGAATACATAACCGTGGTATTTTCCGGCATTATATTTGTGTTTCTCTATAATTTTTTCGCATATATTCTAAGAGCAATGGGAAATTCCGTCGTACCGCTTGTCTTTCTGGCTGCGTCATCGGCAGTCAACATAGCTCTTGATATCTGGTTTATTATAGGCTTTGATATGGGCATAGGCGGAGCGGCGCTGGCAACGGTAACGGCACAGGCTCTGGCGGGAGCCGGAATTGCATTATATTCGCTGGCAAAAATACCTCTGCTGAGAACCGGCATAGAAAAAAAGAACAATATCAGGAGGCGGCTGAAAGAAATTATAATCAGCGATGTTGCGACAGGAGCGCAGCAGTCGGTGATGAACTTCGGCATACTGATGATTCAGGGGCTGGTCAACAGCTTTGGGGCAGGAATAATGGCTTCCTTTGCCGCCGCGGTAAAAATCGATACCATCGCGTATATGCCGGCCCAGGAATTCGGAAATGCTTATTCTCTGTTTGTTTCTCAGAACCACGGTGCAGGAAATAATGAAAAGATACGGCTGGGAACACGAATATCCCTAAGAGTTTCGATAATTTTCTGCATAACTGTATCCGTCCTTATCTTTATCTTCGCCAGGGAACTGATGAAAATTTTTGTTGCAGCAGATGAGGTGGAAATTATTGCAGAGGGAGCAAGATATTTGAGAATTGAAGGAGCCATGTACGCAGGCATAGGCCTTCTGTTCCTGTGGTACGGATATTTCAGAGGAATAAACAAGCCTCATATATCTCTTGTTCTGACCATAATTTCGCTGGGAACACGCGTTACCTTGTCTTATGCTCTGGCTCCTAACACCTGCCTGGGAGTATCGGCAATATGGTGGTCAATTCCTGTAGGCTGGGCTCTGGCCGATGTGACAGGCTGGCTCCTTTACCGCAGAAAAGGCAAAGATTGTGCGCCCTGATATAATTGCACCGCCGTCAGATATATAAAAAGAGATACACGGGCAGCCTGATGACAATAAGGCTCTCAAAGGAATGGCAGGGAATGACCGGCAGCTGCCGGAAAAGATATTTGCCGAATAATTTGTATAACAATCATTGACTTGCCCGACAATAAAGTAATATAATAAATAAAGTATGAAATAAACAAAAAGGATCAACACGCAATGAAAGAAATATTAGTAAAAGAACTTTTCAGAAACACACAGGAATATGAAGGAAAGGAAGTCCTGATAAAAGGCTGGGTAAGAAACAACAGAAATTCCAACAAATTTGGCTTTATCGAGCTCAATGACGGATCTTTCTTTAAATCTGTTCAGGTGGTATACGAAGAGGAATTTATAAGCAACTTCGAAGAAATTTCAAAGGCCTATGTGGCAACGGCATTGGCTGTAAAAGGTCAGCTGGTGCTGACACCTCAGGCAAAGCAGCCTTTTGAAATCAAGGCAAAAGAGATAACCATCGAAGCTGCATCCACCCCGGACTATCCGCTGCAGCCAAAGAGACACAGCATGGAGTTTCTCAGAGAGATTGCTCATCTGAGGCCGAGAAGCAACACTTTTGCTGCAGTATTCAGAGTAAGATCCTTGGTGGCCTATGCAATTCACAAATTTTTCCAGGAGCAGAACTTCGTATATGTCCACACCCCTATAATCACGGGCAGCGACTGTGAAGGCGCCGGTGAAATGTTCAGAGTCACCACCCTTGACATGGAAAATCTTCCTGAGACTCAGGACGGCAAGGTGGACTACAGCGGAGACTTTTTCGGAAAGGAAACCAGCCTGACCGTAAGCGGACAGCTGGAGGCAGAGACTTATGCCCTTGCTTTCAGAAACGTGTATACCTTCGGACCTACCTTCAGAGCCGAAAACTCCAACACGGCAAGGCATGCATCCGAATTCTGGATGATAGAGCCTGAGGTGGCCTTTGCTGATCTGGAGGACAATATGGAACTGGCGGAGGCAATGATAAAGTATATCATCAGCTACGTGCTTGAAAACGCTCCTGAGGAAATGAACTTCTTCAACAGCTTTGTGGATAAAGGCCTGCTGGACAGACTCAATCACATAGTAAATTCCGACTTCGGAAGGGTGACATATACCGAAGCCGTTGAACTTCTGAAAAAATCAGGCAAGGAGTTCCAGTACCCTGTGGAATGGGGCATAGACCTTCAGACCGAACACGAAAGATTTCTGACAGAGGAGATTTTCAAGAAGCCTGTATTTGTAACAGACTATCCAAAGGATATCAAAGCTTTCTATATGAGACTCAACGACGACGGCAAGACTGTTGCGGCTTGTGACCTTCTGGTTCCTGGAGTAGGCGAGATAATCGGCGGAAGCCAGAGAGAAGAGAGACTGGACGTCCTGACAGCAAGGATGAATGAACTGGGGCTCAAAGAGGAGGACTACTGGTGGTATCTTGATCTGAGAAAATACGGCGGCGTAAAGCATGCCGGATACGGTCTGGGATTCGAAAGAATCATAATGTATATTACGGGAATGAGCAATATCAGAGACGTGCTTCCGTTCCCGAGGACGCCAAAGACGGCAGAATTCTAAATAAAATCAGAACCAGTGAGCTCCCGGGCTGCCGCAAATCGGATTCGGCATCGGGAGCTTTTTTCTGAAATGTGAGGAGGGAGAAAGTGTTAGAAGCACGAAACATCAGCAGAAGAACAATGGGAGCCATAGCTGTTATCATCTCGGCGGTATGCTTCGGGCTTGTACCAATGTTCGTAAAAATACTGTGCAATGAAGGGGCCAATTCCCTGAGCAGCGCTTTCTACAGGTCGGCTCTGTCCCTTCTGCCTCTTCTGCTGTATCTGAAAGCTAAAAAGATACCCTTGAGCATTACAAGGCGTCAGGCCGGACAGATAATTCTGATTACGGTATGCGGCTACGGAGGAACTACGGTACTGCTCTTTTTTGCATACAATTACATATCGTCAGGCGCAGCCACCACAATTCATTTTGTTTACCCTGCCATGGTAATCGTGTATAGTCTTGTATTTCTGAAAGAAAAGGTAAAGCCCCTGAAACTGATATGTGTGGGGCTCTGCATGGCCGGAATATGGATGTTCAGACAAGACGGAGCGGGAGCAGGGATAGAAGGGATACTGCTGGCCTTTGCCTCAGGATGCACCTACGCTTTTTACATAGTTTATCTCGACAAAAGTGATCTCAGGCAGATGCCTCCGCTGAAACTGATCTTCTACATGAATTTTGCAGCATCAGCAGTCATTCTGTCAGCTGCGCTGGCCACACAGCAATTTACTGCAGAGCTTACGCCCTACGGCTGGTTTATAGGCACGGTTTTTGCCGTTACGGTATCCTTCATTGCGGTGCTGGGATTCCAGCTGGGGGTCAGATATACAGGCGGGCAGAGTGCCGCGATATTGAGCACCTTTGAACCTATAACCAGCGTTATCATAGGAACTGCAGTCTACGGGGAAAAGTTTTCGGCAGCAGGGATTGTTGGATGCATTCTGATTCTGGCAGCTACCATACTGGATACAAGAGCCGAAGCACTGAGCCCTTCTCGGGACTGTGAAAGCAATGGGTGTATACAGCAAAAATAGTTGTGTTTTAGATATGTATTTGCTATAATGGTAACGACTGTAAAATTAATTTGGGAGGTCCAAAACAGATGAAAGGCTATACGAGCGAAACAATTAGAAACATTGCCTTGTTGGGACATGGCGGATGTGGCAAAACGACATTCGTTGAGGCATGTCTCCTGGCAACCGGGGTTATCAGCAGACTTGGTAAAGTCGAAGACGGCAACACCGTATCCGATTACGATAAGATGGAAATCGAGAAAGGATACTCAATCAATACATCAATAGTACCGGTTGAGTATAATAAAGTGAAAATCAACTTTGTTGACGCTCCCGGATTTTTCGACTTTGCAGGAGAAGTGCAGTCGGCTCTCAGAGCTGTTGAAGCAGCAGCTATTCTTGTAGATGCTTCGGCAGGAATCCAGGTAGGAACCGAAAAAGCATGGGCAGCCTGCAAAAAGGCAGAAATGCCAAGATTCTTTATATTGAACAAAACAGACAAAGAAAATGTAGATGTTGAAAAAACAATCGAAGAATTAAAAGCAAAATTCGGAACTTCCGTTGTAACATTAGATGACAGAGATGCCTTAAGCGAAGCCATTGCAGAAGTAGACGAAGAACTGATGGAAATCTATTTTGATGCCGGTGAATTCACTGACGAGCAGTTCAGCAAGGGACTGGTTAAGGGCATTTCATCAGGAGACATCGCACCTGTATTTGCATGCTCCGCAGTAACCGGACAGGGAATCAAGGAAGTTCTGGAACAGCTTATCAAATATGTTCCTGTAGCAACTGATCATGCTGCATACCCTGCACTCAACGGAAACGACGAGGAAATCGAAGTAAAATGTGATCCTAACGGCAAGTTGGCAGCATTCGTGTTCAAGACTATTGCAGACCCGTTCCTGGGCAAGATTTCCCTTGCAAAGGTTATATCAGGCAAGTTGACTGCCGGTATGGAAGTTTATAATGCCAGAGCTGAAAAACCTGAAAAGCTGGGCTCAATGTTCTTCCTCAGAGGAAAGACCCAAGGGGATGCTCCTTCCGTAGCTGCAGGTGATATCGTTGCACTGGGCAAACTTCAGTTTACCAAGACAGGCGACACCCTTTGCGAAAAGGCTAATATAATCAAATTCCCTCCTGTAGATTTCGCACAGCCTTCATTGTTTATGGCTATCGAGGCAGCAGGTAAAGGCGAAGACGAAAAGATGGCGGCAGGTCTCCACAAACTGATGGAAGAAGATCCGTCCTTCGTACTTACCAGAAATGCAGAAACCCGTCAGACTCTTATCGGCGGTCAGGGAGACATCCAGCTGGGAATCGTTCTGGCAAAACTGAAAGATAAATTCGGCGTTTCAGTAAACACAATTCCGCAGAAAATCGCTTACAGAGAAACCATCAAGGGAAGCTCCGATGTTCAGGGCAAGCACAAGAAGCAGTCCGGCGGCGCAGGCCAGTATGGAGATGTACATATCAGATTCTCACCTTCACAGCAGGAATTTGAATTCTCCGAAGAACTCTTCGGCGGTTCCGTACCTAAGCAGTATGTCCCTGCAGTCGAAAAAGGACTTCTGGAATGCATGGACAAAGGACCTCTGGCAGGCTGCAAGGTAGTAAATGTAAAGGCAGTTCTGTACGACGGTTCTTACCACGATGTAGACTCCAACGAAATGGCCTTCAAGATTGCCGCTTCGCTGGCATTCAAAAAAGGTATCGTAGAGGCTAAACCTTGCCTCCTGGAACCTATCATGAAGATGGAAATCGTGGTTCCTGACGACTACATGGGCGACGTAATGGGCGATATGAACAAGAGAAGAGGAAAAATCCTGGGAATGGAACCTCAGGCAGGCGGCGGACAGAAGCTGGTTGCCGAAGCCCCTCAGGCAGAACTATTTGACTATGCCATCGTGCTGCGCTCCATGACTCAGGCAAGAGGAAGCTTCACAATGGAATTCGCAAGATACGAAGAAGTTCCTGCTCACCTGGCAGACAAAATTATCGCAGCCCACAAGGCTGAAGAAGAAGCATAAATTAAAATCATCATATCTACATAGGCGGCTATCCGGCCGCCTATGTTGCTTTTTGCGTACATTGCCATAACCGGGTTAAGGCCGGATAAAATATTGTGGACAAAGGCAGGGAAAGGGTGTATTATATAAACAGAACAGATGTTCGCAAAGGAGAAATCAATGGCAAAGAAGGGTAAATCAGTTTTTGTCTGTCAGGAATGCGGATACGAAAGCCCTACATGGATGGGACAATGCATATGCGGCGCATGGAATTCCTTTGTTGAGGAGAAAATGCTGCCCCAGACTTCAGCCGATACCAGACGCAGAACCAGCGAAAGCGGACGACCCGCAAAGCTGCGGGACGTAGGCACCAGAGAATACAGGCGTCTGGACACAGGCATAGGTGAGCTTAACAGAGTACTGGGCGGCGGACTCGTAAAGGGGTCACTGGTGCTCATTTCAGGGGAGCCCGGTATAGGCAAGTCCACAATTATCATTCAGACAGCGTCTAATATAGCCGGCGGCGGACTTAAGGTCCTGTATGTTTCCGGCGAAGAATCGGAGGAGCAGATCAAGATGCGGGCAGACAGAGTCTGCGGTGAGATTCCGGCAGGCCTCTTTGTCATGCCCGAAACAAACATAGAAAATGTAGAAAACGCGTGCGAAAACATAAAGCCGGATTTTCTCATCATAGATTCCATACAGACCATGTACAGCGACCAACTGGACTCCGCGCCCGGAAGCGTTTCCCAGGTGCGAGCCTGCGGCAACAAGCTGATGAAGCTTGGCAAAACAGGCAATATACCTATTTTCATTGTCGCCCATGTAACCAAAAGCGGTGACCTTGCAGGCCCCAAGACCGTGGAGCACCTTGTGGACTGTGTGCTGAACTTTGCAGGGGAGAGAGATCAGGAACTTAGAATTCTCCGATCCTTCAAAAACCGATTCGGTACAACCAGTGAAATAGGTGCCTTTACTATGGAGGAGTCAGGTCTCGTGGAAGTATCAGATATATCAGGCACATTTCTTGAGAACAGAGCAGAGGAATCGGAAGGCTCCGTAACGGCTGCCGTGTACGAAGGAACGAGGCCTGTAATGTTTGAAGTCCAGGCCCTTGTTACCCCTGCAAACATAGGTTTTGCCAGAAGAACTGCCGTAGGTGCAGACAACGCCAGACTCAGCATGCTGCTGGCGGTTCTCGAGAAAAAGGCCGGACTGCCGCTGATAAATCAGGATGTATATGTTAATATCGTTGGGGGACTCAAGCCCGAGGGAACTTCTGCCGACCTGGCAGTAGCTCTGGCAATTTATTCCTCATTCAAGGGAATCTCTGCCGGTCAGAAGACTCTTGCCATAGGCGAAATAGGTCTTACCGGAGATTTGCGCACGGTCAGATATGCAGACAAGATAGTAAAAGAGGCGGCCAGAATGGGTTACAAAAGGGTCATCTTGCCCCGGTCATGCCTCAGAAATCTAAAGGAACCTCCCGCAGAGTGCAGCATCATAGGTGCCCGAAACATTACTGAAGCCATTGCGGCATTTGCAAAAAAACAGAAATAATTCTGCGGACTTGAATATAGCGAGTAAATGTAAGCATACCATCAGAGGAGGAAAAACAATACCCCTGCCCATTCGGCGCAGGGGTATTGTGCAAAAAGCGCATCAACATTCTATTTCGTCTCATCGATGTCCTCGATGAATTCAGGGTCGCGCGGAACAGATTTGCCGGAAATGCTCGAAGCATATGTTCCGCGGGAAGTGCTTCCTCTGACGGCAGAGTAAGACGCTCTGTCGGAAGACGTTTTTTTGTGCAGGAAAGCCGCAGTATCATAATCTGCATATTTGGCATGCAGCGCTCCCGGCGCAGAAGAAAGTCCATATCCTATGGCCGCATCATCAGAAGCGGCTGCTGCCGCAGAATCTGCCGGAGGCTCTGCGGGAGTGTCAGGTTCATGTGAATTAGAAGGCACCGCAGGAGCAGAAGAACCTGAAGGAGAGGAATCCGATCCGGAAGCGGAAGACGGCTTGTCCTTTTCCTTTCTCATATAAGGCAGTTCAAACCAGAAGGTGGTTCCTTTGCCTACCTTGCTGTAAACTCCGTAGTTGGCATGATGAAGGGTGAGTATGCCCTTTACTATGGAAAGACCGAGACCGCTGCCTTCGGTAGGACGCACATAGTTGGTGCTGGTCTTGTAGTATCTGTCCCATACATGAGGAAGCTCTTCTTGGGATATTCCAGGACCGTGGTCAGCCACTTCCACACGGTATTTTTTACCTGAGCGGCGGATGGTGACTATAATGACTTTGTCTTCTCCGCAATATTTTACCGCGTTGTTTACAAGGTTGGCTATTACCTGTTTGATTCTGTTCTCATCGCCGTATACAAGGCATTCCTTAGGGGCATTGAAAATGAAATTGTAGTTTTCCTGCTCAGAAAGTATATCATACGAAGACAGTATTGCCGCCGAAGCAGAAGTAAGATCGAAGATGCTGCGTTCAAGAGTGACCGTGTGAGTCTGCATTGCAGAGACTGTGGCCATGTCGCTGACCAGATGGTTGAGCCTTTCCGTTTCGTCAATGATTACCTGCAGATGAGCATTACGTTTTTCAGGTATGTCGCCTGAAAGATCCTGAATCATTTCCGCATAGGACCTTATCATGGTAAGCGGAGTTTTCAGGTCATGAGAAACATTGGCGATGAGATCCTTCATGCGGTTGTCCGCCATACCCAGTTCATAGGCCGCAGTATTGAGGGTATCTGCCAGGTTATTGATTTCCGAATATGAATTCCCTTCGAATTTTACATCATATTTGCCTTGTCCCATTTCTTTTGCTGTAGCGGTTATGCCTTTAATTGGCCTTGATATGCGGTTGGCAAAATATATAGCCAGGGTAAATGCCAGAACCAGAGTCAGCATGGTTACATAAGCCAGCTGGCGTCTGAGAATGCTTACCGTGGACGAAACAGGATAAAGCGGAGAAAAAATATACAGATTTGCAGCATTGCCGTCTGATCCTGCAATGCGGCATCCGTAGGCAAGAGTCTTGTATTTGTCTATGCCGGTGTTGATCTTGAATGATACAGGCTTGCCGCCGGATTTCTCCAGCATGGACTTGAGCTTTGGAGTCTCCTCGAAATATATATACACGGGAGAGAGGCTCTCCTGTTCGGGTTCGAAGAGCAGAAGGCCCGATGAGGATTCCATCATTACATAAAAGTCGTTACTGATGGACAGTTCCTGAATAGAAGAAGTCAGGTTACTGTCGTCCTTCTGATAAGAAACAGAAATAGAGGAGGCCACCCGGGCCACCTCTCTGATCTTCATTTCTTCGTAATAGTTGTTCATAAAGAAAAGCTGCAGAAACCATATGAGGCCTACGACCCCCATGCCTATGGCTGCAAAGTATACCCACAGACGGAATTTGATACTGTGGGCATCAAATTTAATCTTCGTACTCAAATTTATAACCGACTCCTCTTAAAGTAACAATATAGTCTCTGTAAGGACCCAGGCTGTTCCTGAGATTTTTGATATGGGTGTCTATGGTGCGGTCATCTCCGAAGAAATCGTAGCCCCAGATGTCCGAGAGCAGTTTATCTCTGGAAAGAGCTATGTTCTTGTTTTCAACAAGATAGAAAAGAAGTTCGTACTCCTTAGGCGTGAGATCTATCTTTTTGCCGTCCACAGTGACGGTCCTTGCAGGTATATTGATTTCCAGACCGCCGAACTTAAGGTCACCCTGCGTTGAAGCAGATTTTGACTTGAATCTGGTAAGAACGGCGTTGATTCTGGCCATCAGCTCCTTAGGGCTGAAAGGCTTGACTATATAGTCGTCTATACCCAGTTCAAAGCCGAAGAGCTTGTCGTATTCCTCACCTCTTGCCGAAAGCATTATAACCGGAATGTCCTTTATCTTCTTTATCTCTTTGCATGCGGAGAAACCGTCAAGCTTTGGCATCATGACATCCATGACTATAAGATCGTAATCGTTGAGCTTGCAAAGACCGATGGCGCTCATGCCGTCCTCGGCCTCGGTTACATCGTAACCGCTGAATTCCGCGTATTCTTTTATTACCTCGCGGATTTTAGGTTCATCGTCCACTACCAGTATCTTGTACATGGGGAATCTCCTCTCATCATATTGTTTTCTGAAATATTGTTTATATTGTTTTTCTAAATTTTATCATAAGTATTTTAACACAAATGTGGAAATAGGCAAAAGGTTTTGTGAAAAATAAATGTTGACAACTAAAATATTGCTATGATAATATATTAAATTTTATTCAACTTGACATGGTGACACAAAATCTTTTATACTTAATAATGTATAGGCTAAAATAAAATGGAGGGAGTATGTCATGTTTCCGGTGGGCAGCAAAATCGTTCACCCCATGCATGGCGCAGGGGTAATTCGCAAAATCGAAGAGAAAAAAATCCTGGGTGAAGTAAAAAAATACTACATCCTTGAATTACCGTGCAATGATATCAATGTCATGCTTCCCGTCGAGTCCGAACAGTCAGTAGGCATAAGGAGCATAGTCTCCAGAGAAGTGGCGCTGGAGGCAGTCACGGTTCTTAGGCAGGAGAGCACCGCCATGGACAGAAACTGGAACCGCCGCTACCGCGACAACATGGATAAGCTTAAGGCAGGCGACATCTTCAAGGTGGCAGAGGTTGTGAGAAATCTTATGCGCACCGGAAGAGACAAAGGACTGTCTGCCGGCGAGACCAAGATGCTTCACAATGCAAAGCAGATACTGATAAGCGAACTTATTCTTGCCTGCGGATTTTCGGAAGAAGAAGCAGAAAAACTTATAGAGGAAACCGTCTAAATCATTGGACCTATGAGGTTTTGATGCAAAAGCCTTGCAAATTTTACAAGAAAGGAGGAAAAGCAATGTTCAAGAAACTGTTCAAGGGAATATTCACAATTTTCGGCGCACTGCTGGGATACGAAGCATTTTACCTGTTCAGAACCTTTACGGAAAAACAGGCAGGAGAGAATGCTGAGTATATTCAGATGACCGGCGTGGAAGAGATTTCCATGGGGTTGTTGTTTGCAATTATTTTCGGATTTATTTTTTACTGCATAGCGCCGAGCCTGGGTAGACAGGGAAACAAAATGGCTGACAATATAGGTAACGAGCTGAAAGGAGTTTCCGGAAGCGATCTGGCAGCCGGAACCATCGGACTCATAGCCGGTCTTGTGCTGGCGTTTCTGCTGACCAAGATATATCAGGATGTGGTGTCAAAGGCAATTTATCTGACACTGACCATAGCAATATACATCATACTTGGATTTCTTGGTGCAGTTATCGGAACAAAAAAAGGCTCCGAAATAATCACACAGTCCATTGCAAAGATGCAGCCGGGCAGGCAGGATTTACAGGAAGAAAACCCGTACGCCTACAATGAAAAAGACAGAAAAAGATCCCGGGTTCCCAAAATCCTCGACACCAGCGTTATCATTGACGGCAGAATTCTCGAGATAATGAAAACGGGCTTTCTGGAAGGACCTATAGTCATCCCTGAGTTTGTTCTTGTCGAACTGAGACATATCGCAGATTCTTCTGACGGTCTCAAGAGAACAAGGGGCCGACGCGGTCTTGATATACTTAACAAAATTCAGGAAGAATACGGAATAGAAATATACAACACAGACTCCGAGAAAGCTATTAAGGAAATTCCGGAAGTTGATGTCAAACTGCTGAAACTTGCCCAGATAATAAAAGGCAAAGTGGTGACCAACGATTTCAATCTCAACAAGGTAGCCGCCATCAAGGAAGTCCCGGTTCTTAACATAAACGAACTGGCAAATGCCATGAAGCCTATGGTTATTCCTGGAGAAACCATGACTGTCACCCTTATCAAACAGGGGAAAGACCAGAATCAGGCGGTCGCATATCTGGATGACGGAACCATGATAGTTGTGGAAAACGGACGCAAGAAGATAGGACAGACCGTTGAAATAATGGTTACCAGCGTACTACAAACAGCTGCCGGAAGGATGATTTTCGGCAAAACCATGCACTAATGAAAGCGAACCACGGTAATGTATAAAGGCAGAAAAGTAACGGCAGTTGTAACAGCCGCAGGCAGCGGACGCAGAATGGGCACACCGCTGCCCAAACAATTTTTGAAGATAGGCGGAAAGACTGTTCTTGAAAAGGCTGTGGAGCCTTTTGAGGCTTCTGAACACGTAGATGAGATAATCGTAGTGGGCAGCAGTGAGTTTCTGGAGCTCTGCACCGGCTTATGCCGTCAGTTTTCAAAGTTCAGCAGAGCTGTAGCAGGAGGAAAGGAAAGACAGGATTCCGTGAGAAATGCTCTGAATCTGGTGGAAGACGGGTATGTGCTCATCCATGACGGTGCAAGACCTTATGTGGACATGGAAACAATAATGCGCGTCCTCGAGGCAGCAGCCGGTACGGGGGCCGCTGTGGCCGCCATACCTGTCAAAGATACCGTCAGGCAGACCCGGGGCGGCGACAATACAGACAGTATAACTTTGCCAAGAGACAGACTTTACAGCGTGCAGACGCCTCAGGGCTTCGATGTGGCTCTCATCAGAGAGGCTTATGCGGCTGCGGAAGGTGAAGGCTTTCTGGGTACCGATGACGGAGGACTGGCAGAAAGAGCCGGCCATCCCGTGACCATAGTTGAAGGCAGTTATCGCAATATAAAAATAACCACTCAGGAGGATCTTCCCATGGAAACGAGAATAGGCACCGGTTTTGATGTTCATCGCCTTACGGAAGGAAGAAAGCTGGTCCTGTGCGGGATAGAAATTCCTTTCGAGAAAGGTCTTCTGGGGCATTCCGATGCGGATGTGGCTGTACACGCCCTTATGGACGCCATGCTGGGAGCGGCTGCCATGGGAGATATAGGAAGGCATTTTCCTGACACAGATGACGCATACAAGGGAATATCAAGCATGATTCTTCTGCAGAAAGTCAGAGAGCTTATTGAGCAGGAGGGCTTCAGGCTGGGCAATGCGGATATAACCATAATGGCTCAGAGACCAAAGCTCTCACCGTATATAGAGAAGATGAGAACAAATATAGCTGCCGTTCTGGGAATGGACGCAGGCAGTATAAATGTAAAGGCCACAACTACCGAGAAACTGGGTTTTGTGGGACGCCAGGAGGGCATTGCCGCAGAAGCGGTTTGTACCATAAACAGAGGATAGAGGAGAAACAGATATGAAACTTTCAAAGATGCACATTAAAACACTCAGAGAAGTTCCGGCAGAGGCTGAAATTCCCAGCCATATTCTGCTGATACGCACAGGAATGATTAGGAAACTGGCTTCCGGAATATACGGATTTATGCCTTTCGGATGGAGATCTGTACGAAAAATAGAGGATATAATCCGAAGTGAAATGGATAAAGCGGGCGGCCAGGAAATTCACATGTCAGCTATACAGCCGGCAGAGTTGTGGCAGGAATCGGGCCGGTGGTTTGCTTACGGACCGGAGCTGTGGCGTGTAAAGGACAGAAACGGAAGAGATTTCTGCCTTGGACCTACTCACGAAGAAATTTTCACGGACATTATCAGAAATGATGTTTCTTCATACAGGCAGCTGCCTATGAACCTCTATCAGATACAGACCAAATACAGAGACGAAGCAAGACCGAGATTCGGTCTCATGCGCAGCAGAGAGTTTATAATGAAGGACGCCTATTCCTTTGACAGGGACTTCGAGGGTCTTGACAAGAGTTACGATGATATGTACAAGGCATACGAGAAGATTTTCACCCGCTGCGGCCTTACTTTCAGACCTGTTGAAGCAGATACCGGAGCTATAGGCGGAAGCAACTCTCATGAATTTACAGCCTTATCGGAAGTAGGAGAAAGCGAAATCGCCTACTGCGAAAAGTGCTCCATGGCAGCAACCACAGAAAGAGCCCAGTGCGTAGATGCGCCGGCAGACACCGAAGAAATGCTCCCGATGGAAGAGGTAAACACTCCGGGAACAAAAACCATAGAAGCGGTGGCTGATTTTCTGGGAATGCCACAGACAAAGACCATCAAAGCCCTTCTCTTTGTCACCTATGACGAAGAGGGTAATGAAAAGGAATATGTGGCAGCCTTCGTTCGCGGGGACAGAGAACTGAACATGACAAAACTCATAAACGCATTGAACATACCTGAACATGCTATAGAGTTTGCAGACGAAGCCAAAATGTCACAAAAGACAGGCTGCGTGGGAGGATTTACGGGTCCTGTAGGCCTTCACGACTGCAAGGTGGTTGTTGACAGCGAGCTGACCGGTCTCAGGAATCTTTGCGCAGGAGCCAACAAAGAAAATTATCACGTAAAAAATGTCAACTACGGCAGAGACTACAAGGGCGATATTGTTACAGACCTTAAACTCCTCAAAGAGGACGATCCGTGTCCTGTGTGCGGAGCTCCGGTAAAACATGCCCGGGGCATAGAAGTGGGACAGGTCTTCAAACTGGGAACCAAGTATTCTCAGGCTATGAACGCGGTATATAAGGACGAGAATCAGCAGGACAGGCTCATAGTAATGGGCTGCTACGGCATAGGAGTCACAAGAACTCTTTCTGCAATAGTTGAACAGCATCATGATGAAAACGGTATCATCTGGCCTATGTCTGTCGCTCCTTACCACGTAATCATAACACTGGTGAAACCGGGGGATGAAACTCAGGAAGCTGTGGCCGAGGAAATATACAGCAGACTGTCAGATGCCGGTGTGGAAGTCCTTCTGGACGACAGAGACGAAAGACCGGGAGTTAAATTCAAAGATGCTGACCTCCTGGGAATTCCTGTGAGAATCACCGTAGGAAAACGTGCACCGGAGGGAGTCGTTGAATATAAACTGAGAAGAGAAGCCGAAAAACAGGAGATGTCTGTTTCTGAAGCTGTGGCTGCAGCAATAGAAATAGTCAACGCAGAAAAATAATGGACAGACTGAAAGGCTTTTTCAAAAACAATATCTACTGGAATCTCTTTGCATGTTTTTTCAAGCTGGGGCTTTTCACCATCGGCGGAGGAATGGCCATGATTCCTATAATGCAGGAAAAAATATGCGACAAGTACAAATGGATGAATGAAGAAGAGGTTCTGGACTGTATAGCCATAAGCCAGAGCCTGCCCGGAGTTATAGCCATAAATATGGCCACCTATGTGGGCTATGCAAAAAAAGGCTGGAAAGGTGCGCTGCTTACAACCTTCGGAGTTATATTGCCATCGTTTATAATCATTATTTTTGTGGTATCTTTATTAAGAACAATAGACGAAAACCCATATGTCAGGGGAGCGCTGGAAGGGATAAAAGCTGCTGCCACGGGCCTTATAGCTTTTGCGGCATGGAAGATGGGAAAGCAGACTCTTAAGGGCGCTTTCCAATGGCTAGCAGCTTTTTGCGCCTTTGCTTCTATCGTTTTTCTGGGAGCAGATGCCGTATGGGTGATTCTGGCCGGAATAGCCGTCGGTGAAATTTATTACGCGGTTTGTGCCGCAAAGGAGGGAAAAGCATGAAAACGCTTGTTGATCTTTTTCTGACCTTTGCAAAGATAGGGCTTGTCGGCTTTGGAGGAGGAGCTGCAATATTGCCGCTGATATATCAGGGCATGCTGGATTTCAACTCCATGGATCCGGAAGAATTTGCGGAGCTTTTTGCCATATCCCAGGCAACACCGGGTCCCATGGCTGTAAATGCCGCCACATTTTCGGGCTTCGAGACAGCAGGAATTCCGGGAGCTGTGGCAGCTACGGTAGGAGTGGCACTTCCTTCCTTTATATTGGTTGGGATATGCGTAAGGTTCCTTAGCAGGTATCAGGAGCATAGACTGGTAAAGGGTGCTTTTGCCGGAATAAGACCCGTAGCTGTTGGTCTCATAGCAGCAGGTTTTGTTATGATAGGGCAGACGGCACTGCTTACTTCGGAGATTGGCTCCGGGGCAGTCGGGCTGTTTGCAGCAATAAAACCGCTTCCTGCGGTAATGGCTGCTGCGACTTTTGTGCTTGCAAAGAAATTCAAAGTTAATGCAATAACATTGATTATAGCTATGGGAGCCGCAGGAGCGCTTTTCTGCAGCTGAGAAATACAGGAGGAAATTATGAAAAAAGTAGTAATCGAAATGGAAAACGGCGATGTAATGAAGGGTGAGCTTTATCCTGAGCATGCGCCTATCACCGTGGAAAACTTCGAAAAATTAGCTAATGAGGGATTTTACGACGGACTTACTTTCCACAGAGTGATTCCGGGATTTATGATACAGGGCGGCTGTCCGCGCGGAAACGGAACAGGCGGTCCGGGATACACCATTAAAGGTGAGTTCGATGCCAATGGAGTAAGAAACGATCTGGACCATACAAGAGGAGTACTTTCCATGGCAAGAGCTATGGATCCGGATTCTGCAGGTTCACAGTTCTTTATTATGGTTGAGGCAGCGCCTCATTTGGACGGTCAGTATGCGGCTTTCGGAAAGATAACCGAAGGAATGGAAACCGCAGACAAGATTGTATCTGTTGAAAGAGACTGGAGCGACTGTCCTAGACTACCTCAGGTGATAAAGACTGTTAAAGTGACGGAAGAATAGAATTTTAAAAGGGTAAAATAAAAGAGGTAAGGACGTATATGGCATTTTTCAGAGAAGTGAGAGAAGATATCAGAAACATAGTAGAGAAAGACCCGGCTGCTCGTAACGGCTTCGAGGTACTCATCTGTTATCCCGGAATATGGGCACTTATTCTCCACAGACCGGCTCACTGGCTGTATAAACATAATATCAAGCTTATCGCCAGAATTATTTCTCAGCTGGCAAGATGGTTCACGGGCATAGAGATTCATCCCGGCGCTTCCATAGGCAGAAGGTGCTTTATTGACCACGGAATGGCCATAATAATAGGGGAGACTACAGAGATAGGCGACGATGTGACGATATATCAGGGAGTCACATTGGGCGGAACCGGAAAAGATACCGGCAAGCGTCACCCGACCATAGGAAACAGGGTGATGATCAGCTCAGGTGCCAAGGTTCTGGGTCCGTTCAAGGTGGGAGATGACGTAAAAATAGGCGCCGGAGCCGTTGTTCTGAAAGAGATTCCGCCAAACTGCACGGTGGTGGGAATTCCGGGAACCATAGTCAAGCGAAACGGCCAGAGCACACAGGATCTCAACCAGGTGGATATGCCGGATCCTGTTGCAACTGAAATAGAATGCCTAAGAAGAAGAATAGTAACTCTGGAGAACAGACTGCGTGAGGAGGAAAGTAAACATGAAGATTTATAATACGCTGACAAGAAAAAAAGAAGAATTCGTCCCTATTGAAGAGGGAAAGGTAAGTATGTATGTCTGCGGTCCTACCGTGTACAATTATTTCCACATCGGGAACGCACGTCCTTTTGTGGTCTTTGATACCATGCGCAAGTATCTGGAGTACAGAGGCTATAAGGTAAAATATGTACAGAATTTTACAGATGTGGATGACAAGATCATAAACAGAGCAAAGGAAGAAGGCCTTACTGCCGGAGAAGTGAGCGAAAAGTATATCGATGAATATTACAAGGATGCAGCAGCCCTTAACATTAAAAAGGCCACCGTGCATCCTAAAGTTACGGAGACCATTCCTGACATAATCAAGTTTATTCAGGATCTCATCGACCTGGGATATGCTTATGAATCTGACGGAGATGTATATTACAGAGCCAGAAAATTTGAAGGTTACGGAAAGCTTTCCGGCAAAAATATAGATGACCTTATTTCCGGTGCAAGAATAGCCGTAGGCGAAAAGAAGGAGGATCCGCTGGATTTTGCCCTCTGGAAAGCCAGAAAGGAAGACAGTGAAATCGCATGGGAATCTCCATGGGGCATGGGAAGACCCGGATGGCATATCGAATGCTCCACCATGTCAAAGAAATATCTTGGTGACACCATAGATATTCATGCAGGAGGACAAGACCTTCAGTTCCCTCATCACGAAAATGAGATTGCACAGTCCGAAGCTCACAGCGGAAAGCCTTTTGCACATTACTGGATGCACAATGGCTACATTAATATAGATGGAATAAAAATGTCCAAATCTCTGGGTAACTTCAGAACCGTAAGAGATCTTCTCGGTGCTTATGACGGAGAGGTTCTCAGATTTCTCATACTCAGCGGACAATACAGGGGACCTATTGACTTCGGTGAAGAAATTCTTACCCAGTCTCAGAACGGCCTTAATCGTATGAGAAATGCCAAAAGCAATCTGAAGCATCTCATAGCCACAGGCTCAGGCACCATGACCCGGGAAGAGAAGGAAACCCTTGCAGACTTTGATCGTTTCAGAGAAAAGTTCATAGAGGTTATGGACGATGACCTTAATACTGCAGATGCCATTTCTGTTATATTCGAGCTTATCACCGCTGTAAACACTGCCGTAAAGGACGGAGCATCAAAAGAATTCGCACAGAAGTGCCTTGATCTGCTCATGGAACTTGCCACCATACTGGGCCTGCTGCAGCAGGATCCGGAGGCTGAGGTTACAGAGGTCGATCCTGAAATACAGGCGCTGATAGACGAACGTCAGGCTGCAAGAAAAGCAAAGAATTTTGCAAGAGCCGATGAAATCAGAGATCAGTTGAAGGCTAAAGGTATAACATTGAAGGATACTCCGCAGGGAGTGCAGATAATAAGAGAAGCATGACTGAAAGCAACATGATTCCCGCAAAAGTAAAACAGATGAACACGACGGCGCTGGCCTACATGGGCGACGCCGTCTATGAGGTATATGTAAGGCGCCATGTGATGGAGAGCGGTCAGATTAATGCGGACAGGCTTCACTACATGGCAGTTCCTTTTGTCAGAGCCCACGGACAGGCCACAGCCCTTAAAGAGATGATGAAAGGGTTTCTTACAGAGGAGGAGGCGTCTCTCGCAAGGAGAGCCCGCAACCACAAGACTACATCCAGACCCAAAAATGCGGATCCGGTGGAATATAAGCTGGCTACGGCCTTTGAAGCGCTGGTAGGCTTTCTGTATCTCACCGGACAGGAAGAACGGCTTGATCAGGTAATGACCCGGGCCGTAAGAATTATCCGGGAGGACAACAAATGAGCAAGGCAGATGTGTTATTTGTAAATATGTGCAAAGAGATTCTGGAAAATGGTTTCTCTTCAGAAGGACAGAAAGTTCGGGCCAGATGGGAAGACGGGACTCCGGCTCATACCATCAAGGCCTTCGGAATCGTAAACCGATATGACCTGCAGGAGGAGTTTCCTGCTCTGACTCTGAGGCCTACAGCCATAAAGACGGCTGTGGATGAGCTTCTGTGGATATGGCAGAAGAAATCCAACAATATCAAGGATCTCAAGGGCCACATCTGGGATCAGTGGGCCGATGAAGACGGCTCTATCGGAAAGGCTTACGGGTACCAGATGGGCATCAGATACCGCTTTGCCCAGGGCGAGATGGATCAGGTGGATAATGTTCTGTGGCAACTGAAAAACACACCTTACTCAAGAAGAATCCTTACTAATATATATAAGTTTGATGATCTGGCAGAAATGGGACTAGAGCCTTGCGCCTACAGCATGACCTTCAATGTCACAGGAGACAGGCTCAATGCCATACTGAACCAGAGGTCACAGGACATACTTGCGGCCAACAACTGGAATGTGGTGCAGTATGCGGTACTTGTGTATATGTTTGCACAGGTCAGCGGCCTTAAGCCGGGAGAACTGGTGCATGTCATTGCTGACGCTCATATATATGACAGACATGTGCCTGTAATAAAAGAGCTTATTCAGCGCCCTCAATATCCTGCACCGAAGTTCCGGCTGAACCCTGACATAAAGGATTTTTATGACTTCACCATCGATGACATAATAATAGAAGATTACCGTAAGAATCCTCAGATTCTCAACATACCTATTGCTATTTAGGAGGACAGGATGAAGCTTATTGCAGCAGCAGATAAAAACTGGTCTATAGGAAAAGACGGCGGCCTGCTTTGCCATATGCCGGGAGACCTGAAATTTTTTAAAGAACAAACGCTGGGGAAAACCGTGGTAATGGGAAGAAAGACTCTGGACAGTCTGCCCGGAGGCAAGCCGCTTCCGGGAAGAACCAATGTTGTGCTTACACGCGACGAGAATTTTCACAGAGAAGGGTGCATAGTAATCCACAGCATAGAGGAGCTTCTTTCCGGATGGAAGAGCGATGATGTAATGGTCCTAGGCGGAGGAAGCCTTTACAAAGAGTTGCTGCCGTACTGTGATACATGTTATATAACAAGAATTGATAAGGAATTTGAAGCCGATACGGTCATGCCTGATCTTGACCGACGGTCAGAGTTTGAGATGGTTTGGCAGAGTGAGGTTCAATGTGAAAAGGGAACGCAATACAGATTCACCCGATACGAGAGAAAATAGAAATTTAATATTCGGCAGAAACCCCGTGACGGAGGCTCTTAAAGGAGGGCGTGAGATTGAGAAACTTCTGATTTGCTCTTCTGAAGGTTCCATGACCAAAATCCTGGCTATAGCCAGAGAGCGGGGAATACCGGTAATAAAGACAGAAAGAAGTGCTCTGGACAGGCTTTGCGCCGGCGCACATCAGGGCGTGGCAGCTTATATAAGCCCCTACACCTACAAGACCCTGGACGATATTATGGACAGAGCTGAAAATTCGGGAGAGGAGCCTTTCGTAATAATATTGGACAACATAGAAGATCCTCATAACCTTGGAGCGATTATGCGTACCGCCGAATGCGCCGGAGTTCATGGAGTGATTATTCCCAAACGCAACGCCTGCGGTCTTACGGAAACCGTAGCAAAAACTTCGGCAGGAGCCATTGAATATATGCCTTGCGTAAGAGTGACCAATATAGTGAGAGCTATGGAGGAACTTAAAGAAAGAGGCTTCTGGATTGCGGCCTGTGACATGGGAGGAAAAGAGTATTATAAATCCGATCTGACAGGCAGACTGGCCGTGGTTGTGGGCAGCGAAGGAAAAGGAATAAGCAAACTGGTCAAAGAAAACTGCGACTTCACCGTATCCATGCCTATGAAAGGAAAGATAACATCCCTTAATGCATCCAATGCTGCGGCGGTTTTGATGTACGAAGTGAGAAGACAGAGAGATGGATCAAGATAATTACAATATTCTTACAGATGAAGAGCTGGTAAAAATGGCTCAGGAGGGAAGCGCTACAGCAGAAGAGTTTCTCATATCCAAATACAAGGAGCTGGCCAAGCGAAAGGCCGGGGCTTATTTCATCATGGGCGGAGACAAAGAAGATGTTATTCAGGAAGGCATGATAGGAATATTTAAAGCTATAAGGCAGTATCGCGATGACAGAAATACTTCCTTCAGAACTTTTGCCGAGCTTTGCATAACACGGCAGATAATTTCAGCTATCAGAAAGGCAAATCTCCGAAAGCACAGCATCCTTAACGAATCCGTATCATTAAATGATGAGAGAGAGCCTGATGGTGAACATCAGCCTCTTGAAGAGACGCTGCGTGCAAAAGAAGACATGAATCCTGAGGCGCTGCTGATGATGAAGGAGGTCTCGGAATTTCTCAAAGCCGAAAGCGGTGAAATATTCAGCCCTCTGGAAAAAAAGGTGTGGGCGAGAATGCTTCAGGGCAAAAATTACCGTGAAATCGCTGCTGAACTCCACCGCAGCAGCAAGACTGTTGATAATGCCATGCAGCGAATTAAAAAGAAAATATACGGTCATCTTGGCTATTGACTTTTTCCCGAACATATAGTAGGATAAATCTATCGCCAAGCGTGCTGTTGTAGCTCAGTCGGTAGAGCGCTTCCTTGGTAAGGAAGAGGTTCGGCAGTTCAAGTCTGCTCAACAGCTCCAAAGTAAACCGCCTTCTTTCCGCATATGCAGAGAGACGGCGGTTTTGTTATACCCATACCTCAGAAAATCAGCTGCCGGACTGCCATGAGGGACACTTGGCGGAGACCTGAAAATCCTTTAAAACACACATTAACCGCTTGTCAAACCATGGCAGGCTATGGTAAAATATCTATTAGGTTTGAGCAAAACCCAAGTGGATTTGGGGACGCCCGAATCCATACTTCCAAAAAATAACGTTATAATTTAGGAGGAAAACACAAAATGGCAAAACAGAAGTTTGAAAGAACAAAACCGCATATCAACATCGGAACCATCGGCCACGTAGACCATGGTAAGACAACTCTGACAGCAGCAATCACCAAG
>DCJK01000036.1 GCA_002320005.1 Firmicutes bacterium UBA1702 | reverse complement strand
TGAAATCGCAGAAAAACTTCTTATCGCAAAGGATTCTCATCCTCGCCGACCAAGATGTCAGTATGCCGGCGAAATGATTCAAATGGACGCTTCCTTACATATTTGGTTTGCTGATTTCAAAACCACCCTTCATGCCGCCATTGATGATGCAACGGGCAATTTAGTCGGTGCATACTTTGATAAACAGGAAACACTGAACGGATACTATCATGTTTTCCGTCAGATCCTAACTGATTACGGTATTCCATACATGTTTTACACAGATAGACGCACTGTTTTTGAATACAAACAAAAAAATTCCCCTTCTCTGGAGAATGATACTTTTACTCAATTCGGTTATGCCTGCAAGCAGCTTGGGGTTGACCTTAAAACCACCAGTATCCCTCAGGCCAAGGGTCGAGTAGAGAGACTCTTTGAAACCTTACAATCACGCCTGCCAATCGAATTAAGACTGGCAGGTGTAAAAACCATTGAGCAGGCAAACGAATTCTTAGCACACTACCTCAAAGAATTCAATGCACAATTTGCTCTTGATATGAATTATATCAAATCAGTCTTTGAGAAGCAACCTGAAGCAGATAAAATTGATCAGTTTCTTGCCATTCTTACTCCTCGTAAGGTGGATGCGGGTCATTGCATACGATTCCATAACAAATATTACACACTTGTTGACGAACAGGGCTGCAGAGCTGATTTCTACAAAGGTACATCTGCAATTGTGATTAAAACTCTTTCCGGTAAGCTCTATGCATCCGTTAATGAAAGAATCTATTGTCTTGATGAAATTCCTCAACATGAACGAGTTTCAAGATATTTTGATACTAAACAAAAGCAAGCACAGATAAAAGAACGAAAGAAGCGATATATACCGGACATGAGCCATCCTTGGAGGCAAGATAATTTCATGAAATATGTATATGCTATGGTAGGCAACGAAGAAAAATGGGCATGTTAATAATACAGATATCAGAGAAATGTTTATGCCGCGAAAGGTGCTTGACAATGAGCTGTGGCAGAGGAGTTTTTAATATATCCATGAATGTAGCGCAGGGGGAATGTTACGGATTTCTTGGCCCGAACGGGGCAGGAAAGACAACTACCATCCGTCACCTGATGGGATTTTCAAAAGCGGACAGCGGAAGAAGCTTCATAAAGGGAAAAGATTGCTGGAAATATGCTGACAAACTTAAGCGTCAGATAGGATATATTCCCGGGGAGATTGCGCTTCCCGAAGAAGTTACGGGGAAAAGTTTTCTGAATATGATATTGACGATGCACGGATATGAGGAAAAGAACCTGTGCAGACAGCTTCTGGAACGCTTCCAGCTGAGAGAGGATAAGAAAACACGGGAGATGAGCCTGGGCGAAAAGCGGAAACTGGCTATAGTTGCAGCATTCATGCACGATCCGGAAATATTGATTCTCGATGAGCCCACATCGGGTCTGGATCCCGTAATGCAGCAGGAATTCATTGATCTGATAAAAGAAGAAAAGTCACGCGGGAAGACGATTTTTCTTTCATCTCACATATTCAGCGAAGTAGACGCTGTATGCGACAGAATATCAATAATAAAAGACGGAAGGATAGTGTCTGACTTTATGGTAGATAAACTGAAAAACACTCAGGATGGCATTTTTGTCATCGGTTTTGAGAACAGAGAAAGCTACGAAGCCTTTAGAAGGAAAGATTATATGCTTGCCGCCTCCAGTGAGGAGCGGCTGAAAGTAAAGGCGCGAGTCCCTTCCAATAGGCTGAATCATTTCATTGCGGATATGTCACAACTGCAGATAAGAACTTTTCATCAGGTAAAATTCAGCCTGGAAGACTATTTCATGGATTTCTATAAAACCGGGGAGGAAGAGAAATGACAGATACAATCATAAGGATTGATGGTCTGACCAAGAATTACGGAGGAGGAAGAGGAATATTCCAGGCCGACCTGGAGGTGAGAGGCGGCGAATGTTTCGGTTATGTAGGAACCAATGGTTCCGGTAAAACCACAACTATAAGAAGCATTATGGGTTTCATCAGACCGGATAAAGGAACCGTGCAAGTGAAAGATATGGATGCATGGCTCTGCTCTACGGAAATAAAAAGGCATGTCAGTTATGTACCTGGTGAAATAGCTTTTCCGCCTATGAAAACAGGTATGGATTTTCTGAAAAAGCAGGCGGAATTTCTGGGAATTAAGAATCTTTCGAACATGAACCACCTGATCAAACTTTTCAGACTTGATCCTACAGCCAGTCTGGCAAGAATGTCCAAAGGAATGAAGCAGAAAACAGCAATAGTTGCAGCTCTTATGGGCGACCGGGAAATTCTGATAATGGATGAACCCACCACTGGGTTGGATCCTCTGATGCGTGAAGTATTTGTTGATCTGATAAATAACGAGAAGAAGAGAGGGAAGACCATATTTATTTCTGACCATATTTTTGAAGAAGTGGAAGAATTATGTGATCGTACGGCTTTTGTTAAAAACGGTAAAATTATCGACATCGTGGATATGGAAGAACTGAGGTCAGATCATAAAAGTGTTTTCCATATCGGTTTAAATGACGGATCAGATGAACTTGAGGTGGTTTCCGAGCATAATAATCCGGGCAAACTGTTTCAAATTCTTAAAGAAAAAAATGTAAAATATATCAGGGAAAAAGCCTATACACTGGAGGACTATTTCAATGAAGCATACAAAAGAAATTAGCAAAAGGAGAAAGACTTCGGGGGCTCTGTCGATTCCCCTTATGAAGCAGACCTGCCGTTCCAATGTATCACTGGCAGTTGCGGTTGTACTGATTATGTGCATGATAGCAGGTGTTATCAATTACGCAACAAGCATTATGGGTACGGAAAAAAGAATGGAGTCAGTGAAAATACCCGTGAGGAGTTATATACATACTTGTTTGTCATGGCATCATATAACGAGCGCAGCGGAAGCAATCTATCCCTGGAAGATTTCTGCATTGGCAATAATGATGTGGAGTATGAGAAGGCATTTGAAATGTATAATGCCGCATCTGACAATGAAAAACTCAGTGTCGATGGATTTGAGCTAGTGCTGGATGAAGTGGAGGCCTCAGACATAGAGCCTGAAATTTATGAGGAACAATTTGAATATATACAGGTCCTGGCAGAGGAGAAAGGATGTTTCACAGGCAATGACCTTAAAATTGACCGGTTCATGGAAGTGATGCTTGGAGCATCGGGAATTTCTCCGGAAGATATGGATAAGTTGAATGGTCTGGATTTCACCACATATTTTAATAAAATGTATTTTACCGTATTGGGATTGCTCCCTATATTTGTGTTTGTGATTATAGCTGCAAACTCTCTCATTGCAGCGCAGGTTGACAAAGGTTCCATGGCATACATTCTTTCTACGCCTGTAAAACGTTCTTCCGTGGCAGCAACTCAGGCAGTGTACCTGATTGCAGCACCTCTGGTTTTGATGGCTGTAACTTGCGGCATCAAAATGGCGACTCCCGTTTTAATATTCGGAGAAGTGAACATAGAGAGGACATTGTTGCTGTATCTGGGACTTTATCTGGTTACAGAAGCGGCAGCAGGCTTCTGCTATTTGTGCAGCTATATTTTTAATCAAAGTCAGAAGGCGCTGGCTGTCGGAGGCGGTGTCACACTGTGGTTCTTTCTGGCTGCGCTGCTGGGGATGTTCGGCAGTGAAGACATGGTATCCATGGGCGTCGGAACAGATGCTTTGGGAATGTTCAATAAACTGACTATTGTAAGCCTGTTTGATGTAGATGCTGTGCAATCCATAGGGACGGACTGTGTTGATACCGGATTTATCCCGGGTATGATAATACTGGCGGTATTGTCAGCTGTCTGCTATCTTGCAGGGGGAGTTAAGTTCTGCAAAAAGGATTTACCTCTGTAGAAGGCCTGAAGATGCAGCAGAGCGGACTTGTAATAATTGGCACATGTTTTGCGGCTGAAGAGTTTTGCCGGATATTCCATCAATCCGGAAGGGACTGCGCGGGGAAATAAAAAACAGAGAGCCGAAGCTCTCTGTTTTTGTTTATATCTTGCTCTATTTGGAATAGAGCCATTTTGTTTATATTCGGCTCCGGTACGGTATATGATGCAAAGCCTCTGTATCATGATTTATCAGCTGAACATTCCCAGTCCGAAGAATCCGTCAAGCTGTCCCAGCAGAACCAGCACCATCATTACCGGCGCTATAAATTTGATACAGAAATCATAGAAATTCTTTGTTCTGAATCTCGCACCGTTGAGAGTTGCTTCTTCATCCACCAGAGAAGTCGGAATTATTATAGCACAGTAACATGCACCTAGAGGCATCAATATACCTTCTGCTATAAGGTCGATGGCATCAAGCCAGCATCCCTGTCCGAAGAATTGAGGGAATCCGTTGGCTCCCAGGCCGTCGAGAGATACCAGGGAGGCTGTTATAGCAATGGAGATTCCGAGGATTGTAACAATCTTCTTTCTGTCAGGTTTCTCTCCTTTTTCGATTACGCTGTCCATAGCAACCGCTGAAATTCCTTCCAGAAGTGAGATGGAAGAAGTTATGGCTGCAATAAATACCAGAGTGTAGAAAAGGAAACCGAAGAACGGTCCGAAACCTCCCATGGAATGGAATACGGTCTGAAGTGTTATAAACAGTAATCCGGGACCCTGGCTTGGTTCCAGGCCTGATGCGAATACAGCAGGCATGGTGGCAAGACCCGCCATGATGGCAACCAGTGTGTCTGCAAAAGGTATTACCAGAGCGCTTCTCTCCAGATTCTGATCTTTCGGCAGATATGAACCGTAAGCAATCATGATGGACATTCCCAGAGAAAGGGAGAAGAACATCTGACCGCCGGCCACTGCAAGCACGGTAATCCATCCTGTTCCTTCAAAAGCAGACCAGTCCGGCTTAAACATAAAAGCAAGCCCCTCTGAAGCTCCCGGCAGCGTAACGCTTCTGATAATTACAATAACAAGCATTATGAAGAGTGCAGGCATTGCCACGGTGGAAAACTTTTCGATTCCGCCTGAAACGCCGCCTCTTACTATAAGTACAGTAAGAACTACAAAAATCAGAGAGAATATTACAGTCTGAACCATGTCCGAGGTGAAAGCACCAAAGTACTCGCCGCTGTTGGCATCTCCTATACCCCAACTTGCTCCGAAGAGATCGCCAAGATTGGCCACGGCGTATTTGATACAATAACCGCCCAGCATGGAATAGAATGAAAGAATAAGCCACGGAGCGATGGCGCCCATCCATCCGATGAAAGCATATTTTTTGGATAATGCTTTGTATGCACCCACTACACCCTTGCCGGTTTTACGGCCCAGAGCCAGTTCCGTTATCATGATTACATAGCCGACAAATACTACTAAGATCAAATAGAGAATAAGGAATGCAAAGCCTCCGTTTGCACCCATTTTGTAGGGAAAACCCCACAAGTTACCAAGACCTACTGCGGATCCTACTGCAGCCATCAAAAAGCCGAAGCCGGAACCGAATTGGCCCTTGTGGTTTTCGTGATTAAGTTGTTCCATGTTTTAAGTTCCTTTCAAGCATATATTGACATTCACAAAGTTATATTTACTTTATCAAAATGTGACAATCATGTCAATAAGATGTTCACACAGCGGGAATGTTGTGCTATAATGAAGCGATGGAAAAGAGGTAGAAACAATGTCTATAGAAATCGTACGAAATTATTTTAAAGAGCTGGGACTGGAAGATAAGATTATGGAATTTGATGTTTCCAGTGCTACTGTTGAACTTGCAGCTCAGGCTGTCGGAGTTGAAGGAGCACGCATATGCAAGACTTTATCCTTCAAAGACGGGGAAGACGGATGCATACTCATCCAGACCGCCGGGGACGCAAGAATTGATAACCGCAAGTTTAAGGACACCTTCCACCAGAAAGCAAAAATGCTTTCACCGGAAGAGGTGGTGAACTTTACAGGACATGCCATAGGCGGTGTCTGTGCCTTCGGCATCACCAACGACAAGGTGAAAATTTATTGTGACGAGTCTTTAAAAAGGTTTGATACTGTTTTTCCGGCGTGCGGAAGCAGCAACAGTGCCATTGAATTCAGCTGTGATGAACTGTACAAATATTCAAATGCTATACAGTGGGTAGATGTATGTAAACTCAGCGAGCCTGTCTCGGAGTAAATTTAATAAAGAAGGAAACAAAATGGTACCTGAAAAAAAGAAAAAAATCCAGAAAGAACTGCGAATGTTTTTATGCCTTACTCTGGCTTCAGCAGTAATCGGCTTCAACATCAAAAGTTTTGTCAAAACCGGCGGCCTGTTTCCGGGCGGTTTCAGCGGCCTGACCATTCTGATACAGCAGGTTGCAAGCCAGTTTTTCGGAATAGAAATTCCGTATTCGGCCATTTATCTCCCGTTGAATCTGATACCGGCATATATAGGTTTCAGATACATCAGCAAGAAATTCACCATCTATTCCTTCTATGTGGTTTTTCTCTCCAGTATACTGACAGATGTGTTTCCGGCAGCGACCATAACATATGACACTCTGCTTATCAGTATTTTCGGAGGAATCCTCGGAAGTGTTGCCATAAGCATATGCCTGATAAGCGGAGCCAGCGGCGGGGGAACAGACTTTATTTCCATATATTTCTCCGAAAAGAAGGGGATAGATGCCTGGAACTATATATTTCTGGCCAACGTGGTGATACTGACAACTGCAGGAGTGCTTTTCGGATTCGACAAGGCGCTGTACTCGATAATATACCAGTACGCAGGAACGCAGGTCATCCAGATACTGTTTAAGCGTTATCAGAAAGATACCCTTCTAATCATCACAGAAGTGCCTGATGCGATTTACGGAAAAATACGCGAGATAACCCATCATGATGCGACCATGATAGAAGCCACCGGATGTTATGAGGGAATGCCAAGACATATACTCTATTCGGTTATAGGCCGGGAGCAGGTGGACCGAGTGATAGTCGCCATAAAGGAGATAGATCCAAAAGCCTTTATAAATGTGATAAAAACTCAACAGGTAAACGGAAGATTTTACAAGAGACCATATTAAGTATGACAGAAATGTAAAACAGACCCTCTCATAGAAAGAGACGGTCTGTTTTTTTGTGAATGTGTATGTTGAAAGGAATACAATGCGATTTTGTCTGACGGCGGCTAACGCAGCATCATCCAATCCTGATGGCGATAATCGTCGCCTGCTTTGCTCAAGGTAGCAAGTCCATGTGAGATTGTGTGATCCACTTCTGCGGAGGTAAAGGAAACACCTTTGCTGTCCGCATAAGCCTGCATGCCTGTCTTGATGATGACTCTGTTAAGTTCCGGATGAACGCGGCTGATATCAACCTGGTTAACTGCCTGATTAAAAGCTTTTTCTAAAAGTTTTGCATTTGACATTTCAATACCTCCTGTTTTTTAGATTTCCCTTTTGTCAGTTTAAGTATAGAACAATATTTAATATAAGTAAAACAAAAATATATAATGTTATTATTA
>DCJK01000013.1:229473-232766 GCA_002320005.1 Firmicutes bacterium UBA1702 | reverse complement strand
ATAAACATAGTATGATTCCTTTCTTAATAATTTAATATGTGCATACCTTATTTTACTACTCATTGGTTTAAAGTTTGTTTTAAAAATTTGTCAGTGATGAACATGTGTTAATTATTTGTTAATTTTTTTATAAAATTTTTTTACAACAACAAAACTCCGGAGCAATGCTCAAAATTGTCCCGGAGTTGTTTTCATCTCGTCATTTTATTTTTGTCTGTAAGCCATCAACCGATAAGACCGAGAATTGTCTCGTAGGTTATGTTGGGAACATTCTGGAAAGTCTGCTGCATATCAACACGCTCTGTCAGCATGTGTCCGTCTCTTCCGAAAGTGCCTATGTTTACTACAGGCACATTGATTTCCATGATTTTTTCCACGTCATGAGTATACTTCACGCCATACTGAGGCATGTTATCTCTCAGCGCCTGAACTGCCAGAGTGTCATCACAAACCGCCATGAAACTGGAGTCAGATATATAAGGATAGAACATTCTTGTTTTAATCTGTCTCTTGGCTTCAGGTCTGATCTTCTCAACCGCCGCCTCTACGGAATCAAGCAGAGCCGCCTCTTTTTCTGTCTTTCCTGTCATTTCAATTCTTGCGCTGAATACAGAGCCGAAGAAAAGGATGATTGCAGGTGATTTGTCTTCGCACCATTTCCATGCTTCTTCTGCAACACGCAGTCCGAAAAGTCTCAGGTCCAGTTCAGGATCTTCTTTATGAAGGTTCTCAGTAAATTCTCTTATCGCTTTTACGTATGGCTCTCCGTGAAGTTTCGTAAGGTAATCGTTGAATTCCTTCCAGGTGTATACTCTGGTTTTCCAAGGCAGCTCCACATACGGCACATTGCTCAGCTGGCAGAACTTTTTGTATTGCTCATTGAGGTATTTTACAACGTCATCGAAAGCTTCCACTGCAATTTCTCTGCTCTTTGCAAGAACCTGTGCCGGATCCCAGCCATGAGTAAAGAAGTTGTAATAGCTGAATGCAGTCAGTGCAGTCTGAACTGTGTACGGTCCCTTGGTATCCATCTGTTTAAGAGAAACCGGCGGTATGGCAACTTCGCCCTGAGCAATGTCACAAAGGTCAGTATTAAGCGACATCTTGCGTGTTATTTCAGCGATAAGAAGGTTTGGATCCATTGCGCTGAAAGCCTGGCCTACATGGGCCTCCTTTCCGAAGGCCACGAAGCAAGGGAGCAGTTTCCCTATGCTTCCGTAATATATGTAACGATTTTCATCTCCGGGGCTGTAATTTGTCGAGTAATCGGCATTTATACATGCGATATATTCAAATCCTTCTTTCTTTTTGAGTTCAACAAGTTCATCAAGGGCGGTTATTATTCCCTTAGAGTTATCTTCCTCATCACATTCAGCAATAGCAATGATGTTTCCGTCCAGTTCATCAGTATGCTCTGAAAAATATTTTATAAGGTACATATGTCCTGCAACTCCAGATTTCATATCCAGGGCGCCCCTTCCAAACATGTACTCACCGGATTCCATATCAGCCAGAACTTCATCTGAGAGTTTGAAAGTTTCTTTCAGCTTTTCCGGAAGTTCTTCGCATTTAAATGCATACTCTCTGATTGTTCCGAAATCATCAACTCCTACTGTGTCAAGATGTCCCATAACAATGACTGTTCTGTTGGAATTACCTTTGGTTCCCTTAACATAAGCGTAAGTTGAATGTCTCTCCACAAAGTCGTTCTTTGTCTGGAAGCATTTTACTCTGTCGGGATGTTCTTTGAAATAGTCAAGACCCATGTAATAATCGTAGATGTAGCGAGCAACAGCTGTTTCTCCGCCCGGCTCTTTGTTGATGCTTGGAATAGCAACCATTTCCTGAGTAAGACGTTTCACTTCGTCAAAAGAATTTAATTTCATGTCCTTTGTCTCCTCTTAAAGTTATTTTGTTTTTTAATAAAAATCATTAATTTATCACGCAAAATACATGCCAATGACCTGCTGACGGGTATTTCGTTGAAATCAACCGTCTGTCCATATTATTCTTTTCCCTGCATGCAAAAAATTTTACCCCAGTGGGTGTAGAATTTTTTACACTACGTGATGTAAAAAATTTTGCATCACATCCTGAGAAGATATTTATAATTTATGTCATACTTTTCTATCTTGTATTTAAGTGCCTGTCTGGTTATCTTCAGCATAGATGCCGCTGCTGACAAGCTGTCTGTACTTTTGAGAGTTTCTTCAATAATATCTTTTTCAAACTCTCCCACGACTTCTGCCAGTCCCTGCCCAAGAAATGATTTGGCTCGCATAGACATTTCGTAGTTGTAGAAGTTGAGATATTCAGGAAGATCAGCTTTTTTTATCAGGCTTCCGTCGGCCATGTTAAATGCTGACTCAATGGCATTTCGCAATTCACGCACATTTCCCGGCCATGAGTAGTCATCAAAGAAAATCTTTACTGCTCTGTCAACACCCTTTATATTGCGGTTCATTTCCTCATTGAAATGCCTAATGAAATAATCGGTCAGAAGCTGTACATCATCCCTGCGCTTTCTTAAAGGCGGCACTCTCAGCATAACAACACTCAGTCTGTAAAACAGATCTTCTCTCAGTTTCTTGCTATGTATGGCAGCCCGTGGATCCGTATTCATGGCAGATATTATTCTAACATCCACATCCAGATATTTTTCCCCGCCTACCTTCATGTACTTCTGCTCTTCAACAGCTTTCAGAAGCTTTGCCTGAAGTTCTATATTCATGGAATTTATTTCATCCAGGAACAGAGTCCCCCCATCAGCAAGTTCGAAAATACCTTTTCTGTTTTCGGCACCTGTAAAACTCCCCTTTACGGTTCCAAACAGTATGCTTTCCATCAGTGAATCAGGTATTGCAGCACAGTTAAGTGAAATAAACGGCCTGCTGCTGCGTCTGCTGGCACTGTGAATTGCCTCTACAAAAAGCTCCTTGCCTGTTCCGGATTCTCCCGTCACCATTACTGGAGAGTCGCTTCTGGCCACCTTCAGCAATTTTTCCTTGAGAGAAATCATATCCGGATTACGGGTAATTATGCCTTCAACTGTACACAGTCTGCTTTTTCCGTCACCCTTGTCATTTTTGGCTTTCTTAATGGTCAGGTTAGAAGACACGTCAAAAGTTGCAATGGTCTTTCCATCGTGGACTATGGGAAAAGTGCTGGTCTGTATGACATAAGCCTTACCGCTTTTTTCAACAATAAGCTGATTTTCATTTATCAGCGGTTTTCCGCTCTTCATTACTCTGCGATGAGTGCTGTTCTCTTCTGTGAGATTTGGGTACATTTCA
>DCJK01000013.1:213194-229465 GCA_002320005.1 Firmicutes bacterium UBA1702 | reverse complement strand
ACAGATCTCTGCCTATAACATCTTTTGTTTTGAGGCATGTTCCGTCGTCATTTATCATGGCAGAATATTGAATTATATTATCTTCGTTTACTATTATGAAGGCATCCACCTTGTCATATATTCCGCTGTACTTTTCAATATCCTTTATTTCCATTTACTGTGCTCCGGCGTCAATTCCGTTCTTTTCTAAAAAATAAGAGCATACGAACTATGTCCTGCGGCTGCCGCGTTCTGCACGGCAGCCGCACACATGATAATTCTGTTATGCTCTTCTGTAAGTTTCTCTTCCTGCCATATAGGTATTCAGTGCCTGAATATCCTTAATTTCATCTTCAGGAATTTCAAATATATCTCTGTCAATTACTACCATGTCAGCAAACTTTCCTGCCTCTATCGTTCCCATCAGATCCTGCTCTCCGTTAGCATAAGGGATGTTCTTTGAGAACATACATACAGCATCGTATACGGAAAGTTTTTCTTCAGGCTGAACTCCGCCTTCCGGCCAGCAATCCAGGTCTTTTCTGGTTACCAGCGAGAAGATACCATTCCATGGTGAGAAGATTTCTACAGGGCAGTCTGAACCTCCTGTCAGCATCAGCCCTGCATCCTGGTAAGTCTTCCAGGTGTAGCTCATTGCAGCTCTCTTTTCACCGACTCTGTCTTTGATCCAGTGAAGGTCTGTCAGGAAGAACGCAGGCTGAATATCAAGAACCAGAGGAAGCTTCGTCATTCTTTCGATAAGATCCGGATTTGCCATCTGAGCATGTATTATTCTGAAAGGCAGTCTGTCTTTCTGCTCTCTCTCAGTCATTCCATGTTCACGGCTCTTTTCCAGCGCATATTCAATGGCTGTAACTACACAGTCAAGACCCTTGTCACCTATGCAGTGAATAGCCGGCTGAAGACCCATCTCGTAGCCTTTAAGTACTCTTTCGTTAAGGTCTTCCTGGCTGATTACCAGTATACCGTCTGTTGTCGGATCGTCGTCATAAGGTTCAAAAAGTTTTGCGGATCTTGAGCCCAGTGAACCGTCACAGAAAATTTTGAAAGTACCGAACTGAGCAGCTCTGTAAGGGTCTTCTCTTTCTTCCTTTGTAACGAAAGGCTTGTTATAGAAGTAATCGAGGCATACTGTCATTCTTACAGGGAGTTCGCCCTTTCTGTTAAGTTCTATGTAATCATTTATATCTTCTGAATATTTCCAGATTTCAGCAGCATAAGTGTGGATCATTGTCAAGCCGTACTGTGCTGCCAGGTCAAATCCCTGTTTCATGTATTTCTTTTTATTTTCAGGAATGAGGAACGGGTCAGGAATCAGTTCATCGTAAATCTTTGATGCCTGTTCTCTGAAAATTCCGTTAGGCATTCCGTCTTCGTCAAGAACTACAGTACCTCCCGGCCCGAAGTCATATCCCTTGCCGATTCCTGCTTTTTCCAGAGCCAGGCTGTTGGCTACTGCAGTATGCAGGCACACTCTCTTGATTACGATAGGATGCTTTGTACTGGCTTTGTCCAGGTCTTCCTTTGTCGGCAGCTGGTCCTCGGAATCTTCCCATTTTGACTGGTCAAAATTGGAGCCCTTGATCCATTCACCTTCCGGTGTTTCTGCTGCTTTCTTTGCAAGTCTTTCTATAACTTCCTTCTTGCTCTTTGCTCCGCCTAAATCAACAGTTGTGAAAGTCTGGCAAAATGCGAAGAAATGCATGTGGGAGTCTCCCATACCCGGAAGAACTGTCTTTCCTTCAAGGTCAATAATCTCTTTTGCGTCGTAGTTTGCAAGTGCTTCTTCATTTGTTCCCACATACGCAAACTTTCCATCCTTGATGACAATTGCTTCTTTGCAAACGCCTTCAGCTTCAAGTGTATACGCTTTGGCGTTAATAAAGATTTTGTCTGCTGATACTTTCATTTCTTACCTCCCTATAGTAACTATTTTTTCCTTGGCCAGAGCTTCAAAAAGTTCTTGTGACTTCTGATCCAGCCCTTTCCAATTATCTATTTTAACCGGTATGCTGCCCTGAAAATCAGGAAAAAGGCTTCGCAGCATCTCGGCCGCAGCAGCGAAATCGCTGTCATAGACTTTATCTTTTACATGTAATATTCCATCCGTATCCATCCTTGCATTCCTTGCTATAGACAGATAGGTATCTCTCATATTCTTTGATGGCGCAACACCAAGTTCTTTTTTGAGCCATTCACTGTAATTTTTGTATTCTCTTGCAGCCTCTCCGTAATTTCCCAGTTCGGCATATATTTTCATTGCCTTAATATGAAAATCATCTTCGAAGGGTGACAGGAACATCATTTTTTCAAGGACATTTAGTGCAGTCTTGAAGTCTCTGTTTTCTTCCAGATAATCCTCCACTCTGGCAAGAGCTGCAATGAGCCTTCTCTCTCTGTTGTTTCTTTCAAGAGTAAGCCAATCATTGAAATCATCACAGTCCTTCAGGTAAAAGTGTTCCATGAAGACAAGTCTGTTTCCGGTATCCTCGGCATCATTCATATCTTCAAGGCTTATCTCGCTCTGAAGGTTTTCAAGTTTTTCTATTATATTTTTTTCTATGGGGTAATTCGGGTTTATGCGGCAGAGATTGCCGGAAGTGATAATAAAATTTTCCCCGCCCACCTCCGGAATATTTTTCTTTATATTCCAGAGGTTGAAGCGAAGATTATATGCGGCTTTTTCTCCCGCATCTATCCACAGTAAATCTTTAAGAGTATTTTTGGAGGCCTGCTGGGAAGGCGTACACAAAAGATAGGCAATGAGTCCTATGGACTTTTTGCTAAACTTCTGGGTAATGTCTTCATCATTAAAGATAATGCGTACATCGCCATAAAGGTCGATTCTTAAAGTGTCTTTACTCATCAAGTCTCCTAAAATTTATGGTGGTCTCTTAATTAGTTCTGTAAGATGTGCATCATTGTCTTGTAAAGTATTTCAGGCAATACTTCGTAAGTGTAAACGGTTTCTACTCTTTCAGTAAACTGATGAGCATCCTTACCGTATGAACCGATATCTGCTACCGGTAAATCCAGTTCCTGCATCTCTTCGATCGGAAGGTCATAGATGATTCCAAATCCAGGCATGTTCTGCTTTAAGGCTGAAATTGCTTCGGCTTCTCTTGGTGCTGAAGCGTAGCTCAGGTCGGAAATGCAAGGAAGGAATTTCTTCTGTACCAGGCTGTAATCGCATTTTGTGCTTGTAACGGCATAGTTTACAGCATCGATAAGAGCTTTTTCTTCCGGTCTTGATCCTTCAACATAAATGTGAGGATAGTAAGGCGGAGTCAGGTAAACGATAAGAACAGGGTCCTTATCTGACCACAGTGAGTGAACATACTCAACGATCTTCATTGCCTGGTCGCGTACATCATATCTTGGATCCTTTGAAACCTCTTCCGCATAAGCTTTTACCATTTCATCCAGTTTATCACCGGTTTCTGCCTTAACTGCAGCATAAAGCTGTTCAAAACTCATGGTTCTTTCTTTCCATGGCAGCGGTTCAAAGTCTCTGCCTACCATTTCACAGAACTTTGCATATCTCTCGTTAAGAGTATCAACTACATTCTGGAAACATTCTGATCCGGCTTTCATCATCTTTTCCATTACCTGTGCAGGTGTGCTGGAATGAGTTGCGTAGTTGAAGAACAGAATTGCCTTGCTTGCTATCTGAACTGAGTATTCAGTCTTTAAGTCTCTCTGCTTAAGAGTGATAGGCGGCAGTGTAACTTCGCCTTCTACAACATCCGAGAATTCAGGGTTCAGATTTACTCTCCTGGTAATTTCCGCTGCAATCTGGTTAGGGTCAAGTCCGCTGAAGGATTCGCCTACATGAGTTTCTTTACCTACAACATAGAAAGTAGGCATCAGCTTGCCGACAGTACCGATATACTGATAAACGTTAGGGTCTCCCGGATAAGCAGGTGCAATATAGTCAGGATCCAGCATAGCCTGATAATCATATCCGAACTCTTTTTTGAGTCTGATAAGTTCAGGAACGAATGCAAGCATTCCCTGTGAATTTCCTTCTTCATCGCATACTGCCGCAAAGATGATATTTCCTTCGAAATTCTCTATGTCCTTGGAGACTTCTTCCATGATGCCCATTACGTTTGCGTCTCCGGACTTCATGTCAAAGATACCTCTTCCGAATATGTACTTTCCGGAAGCCATATCGTCCTTAACTTCCTGTCTGAGTGAAACTTCTTTCAGCTTTTCTACCAGCTCATCAGGCTTTGTGGCATATTCTGCCAGGTTGCCGTAGTCGGAGATACCTACAGTGTCTGTGTGACCGATGAAAACAACGGTTTTGTTGCTTGGCTTCTTTTCGCCGTTCATAATGGCAACAACAATTTTTCTGTTCCATTTGTCATTCTTTGCAGGTACGAAATACAGTTTTTCAGGATGCTTTTTGTAGTAATCCATTCTTGACATGATTTCGTATACCTTATCGCTCATAGTCACTTCGTCGTCGGTTTCAACGATACTCTTCTGTGCTACGAGCTCTAAAGCAATCTCTTTAATTCTTTTGCTCAGTTCAGTGTTCATTTTGTCCTCCTAATCACTTAATACATCTGATAAGAATTCGCTTATTATATGGGCAACTTCCAGAGCTGACTTGAGATTTACTCTTTCGTCACTGCTGTGGAAATTGTCTCCTTCAGCGCCTAAAAGTACTGTAGGGATCTGCAGTTTTCCACCTATGTGGTTGAAATCCCCTATGCTTTGGAAATATGCCAGGTTTGCCGGCTTTCCGCACACCTTCTCAACGGTATTTTCAAGTGTGTGAAGAATTTCGCCGTTTTCGTCTATACAATATGCGTCAAATCCTCCGTCAAAGCCCTCTGCAGGTGACTGTCTGAAAGAAACCTCTACCTTTGATCTGACATTTGCTGCCGCAATCGCTTTATCCACTCTTTCTTTGATTGTCTCCTGAGTTTCTCCTCTTACGGTGTGATGGAAGATTTCCACTTCTGCATAGTCCGGAACACTGCATGCCGCACCGCCTCCATTCATACGAATCACACATGGAGTGGAATGACCCAGTTTGTCGTCTGTCTCCGGAGGGATTTTTTCCAGTTCCGATACTATGGCTGATGCATCCACCATGGCATTTATACCCAGCTCAGGAGTAGCGGCATGGGCTGATTTACCTCTTACTTTAATTGTGTAATTGTAGCCGCCTCTTGCTCCAAGGCAAAGGCACGGATGAGGAACCTTGGTAAAGCCTGCCGATGGCTCTGCAATAATGGCAAAATCCGCTTCCTCGGCAATGTTGTGGATTTTATCATTTATGATATATACCGTTCCCAGACCATATGGTCCTTCCTCGTCAGATACAAGGTGATATACGATCTTGCCTTTAAAGCTCTTATCTTTGAAATTATCTTTGGCAAACTTCTCCAGTGCCAGCATAATGGCTGCGCATCCCGACTTCATGTCCAGCGTTCCAACGCCATACATGTATTCTCCTTCTACAACACCTTCGTAAGGGGGTTTTGTCCAGCCGTTGCAAAGCTGAACAGTATCCAGATGTCCGCCCAGATAAATCACAGGACCGGGCTTTCCGCTGTCCATTATTCCGACAACATTCTTACCGTGGAATTTAGTTTCTTTAGGTTCATAAAATGTGTGTATCTCTGCAGGAATGCCTCTTTCGGCAAACCAGTTGTTTACGAAATCCATTACTTCGTCCTCGTGAAAATAAGGACTTTTAATTGAGACCAGCTGTCTTAAAAGCGTCTCAAAACTTTCTGCTGTTATTTTATTGTCCATGATGTCAATGTTCGCCTTTCGTCATATGTCAGGTAAGTTTATTTGCCAAGTATGCCCGGATATCCGGGCATACTTGGAATCAGAAGTTATAAGTTCCACATGAACTTGATCAGTTCTTTTGTTGTTTCAGGTACTACCTTAAGCAGGCTGTGTTTGTTTACTCTTTCAACGTACTGGTGATAATCTCTTCCGATAGGTCCGTAAATCACTCCCGGGATTCCCACATATTCGATTGCTTCAAAATTCAAGTTGTAAGCGTCTCCCCACAGAGGAGTATTTTCTGAATATTTCTTGTAATCGAAAGGTGCAGTGATTGCAGAGTAGCTCAGGTCTGAAATACCCATGAAGTAGTTCTCATATATTACTTCCTGGTCGTATTTTTCTTTTGAGAGCTTGCTTACGAATTCGAAAGCTTTTGTTCCGTATCCTTCTTTGCCCTTTACCTGATCACTGTGTACAGGTGGATAGTAAGGAGGTGCAAATCCTATGATGGTAATAGGATACTGAATTTCGGAATAGTTGAGCACTTCTTCCATAATAGCGATGGTTGCGCTTGGGAAGTTGAGTTCGCCGCTATGTACCTTTTCCACTGTCTTTTCATATGCTTCGGCATAGAATTTATCAAAAGCCTGTTCGTCCTGCTTTTTGAGCATGTCGCACAGTTCGTTGAAGGTCATTACGCATGGATCATAATGGATCTTATCCATACGTTCTGCTTTATTCATCTTTTTGTACTGCTGATATTCGTTGTTGATCTTTTCTACCTGAGCTTCAAAAGCTTCAGTGCAGATTTTCTTCAGCTTGTTGGCAATTTCTTCCGGGGTGGAATCAAAGCTGAATGCCGTGAAATATCCATAAGCTCTGTGAGGAATAGATACGTCATAGCCCGGCTTCATATCTCTCATGTTTGCCCATGTAGGAGGAACTGTAGCTTCGTCCTCATAAACATCAGAAAATTCCAGAGAGCCGTTGGTTCTGAGATATATGTCGGAAATTATGCCCAGTGCCGAGAATCCGCCATAGCAGTGTCCTGCATGGCCCTTCTTTCCCTGAACGATTATTGCAGGCATTACCTTTCCTACTGAGCCCAGTGACATGGTCAGCGCGCCGTCTACATCTTTCGTAGGCTCCGGATCTATGAGCAGTTTGTAATTCAGGTCATACTTTTCTTTAAACTTCTTAAGAACTTCAACTCCGCTTCTCATTCCTGCCGAATAAGATTCTTCATCAGGTACCGGCATGAAAAGAATGCTTCCTTCCAGAGTTCCTTCAAGAGCTTCCTTTGCGTACTCTTCAAAAAGTGCAGAATGAATTGCAAGTCCGCCCTTCATGTCAGCAACTCCTCTTCCCCAGAACCATTCTCCGGATTCCAGGTCTGCCTTTGCTCTTTCGTCCATGGACATCTGTGCCAGTTTTTCTTCCAGTTCTTTGCCTACAGTAAATGCCCAAGGCTCGGCAGCGCCGTACTCTTCTGTAGATACTACATCAAAGTGTCCGCTCATTACGACTGTATCAGTCTTGTTTCCCTTTAAGAAAGCGTATGGGATCTTTCTTCCGAAAGGATCGTTTGGAATCTCATATATTCCCGTATCTTCAGGATGCTTCTCAAAATAAGGAAGTGACTTGAAGAAATCAGAAAACCACTGTGCCGGTTCCAATTCTTTTTCAGAATAACTTACACTTTTCATTGCCACTAATTCTTTTAAGATTTCAAGTATTCTCTCTTCCATGACTGTCTCCTTATTTAATACTTTTGGGTGGTGCCGGATGTGCTTGTCAGGGTATCTCCGGCTAAAATCCCTTATTCTCTAATTTACCATTTTGTGACTCTTATGTCAATTAAATACGACACAAATCGCCTGTAAATGATATATAATTTTCACTATATATACTCTTCTATCTCACTTATGAGTTCTCTTAATTCCGCCAGCCTCATGTGCTCGCCGCAGCCGCATTCATCATTTTTAAGTTTATTTATGCCGTCGTCAAGCTTCTGCATTTTTTTCATAAGTTCTTCCTCATCTTCATCGCCCATGAGGTCTCCGTTATATATCATCATAAACGAATAATTGTCCATCATTTTTTCGAAAAGTTCATTTCGTTTGTCTATTATTTCTTCAAGGGTGTTCACCAGCAGTTCCTCCTTATATCACCTGAGGTGCAGCTAAAAAACTGCACCTCACAATCCCGGTCTATTCTATTTGATGTTGTCGAGAATTCTTACTGTATCAATAAACACTCCGTAACCGGTCTGAGTAGTTTCAAGACCATATTGCAGTATGGTAAGTTTTCCCATGAGGTCAGTGTAAAGTGATAATACAGCCACAAGATTCTCATCAGTAAAGACATCTCCCACAGGCACTTCTCCCGGTGCAACCTTGCCTGTAACTTTTCCGTTTTCATCCATGGTTCCGCTGCAGAGAAGCTTTATTACGTTTCCTCTTGATGCAGCTGCTTCAATATCTTCCGGAGTAACTTCTTCAATACCGGTACGATCAATCATATCCGGCGTTATTCCTGCATCCATAAGAACGTTCAGCAAAACAGTGAGCTTTGCAGCTGCATCCCAACCTTTCGTATCCATGGAGGCATCCGCTTCCATAAATCCGCCTTCGCGGCCTGCTCTCATTATTTCGTCCATAGGGACGCCCTTCGTCATTTCTTTAAGTATATAATTTGTTGTAGCATTGAATATTCCTTCAACTTTATCTATCTTACAGTACTGAAGGCAGTTATCAGCCATGTTGAATACAGGTGTACCTGCCATTACCGTGGTTTCAAAGAAGAAGCATACGCCCTTTTCCTTTGCCAGGTCTCTTAACTCTCTGTAATACCAGGCCAAAGGTCCCTTATTGGCGGAAACCACGTGTTTTCCTCTGTTTAAAGCTTTCCTGATATGATCTGCTGCCGGAAGTCCTGTGAATATATTGAGAGGAGTCAGCTCCAGAACCGCATCATAATCAACGGTTTCAACCACTTCCATGGAGTTCATTGTGCTGAAAATAGGTGACTCAGGGTCAAACTCTCCCTCTTCCTCCAGCTGTCTTGTAGCCTCTTTGAGATCTATTCCGTCCATGCAGTACAGAGATCCTCTGGAACCGGTGGTTATCGCCACCACTCTTACATCATAGCCGGTGTTTTTCATGATCTCGTCATGAGTCTGATTCAATATTCTGGCAAAAGCCTTTCCTGCGATGCCGTATCCTAACATTGCCACTGAAAATTGTTTCATTTTTTGTCCTCCTGTATTATACTTCAGCGTTTTGGATTATATGCTGTTTTTTATCTTTGATTAACAAGTTCCATTGATTCTTTGCCCGTTATATGTTCAATATCTATGCGCACAATTGCTGCTGCAGCAGCTTCTTTGGACATTATTTCATCGTATCTGTCCATGTCCGCTCCGCTGAATTTTTCACACAGCGCACGAAAAGCAACGTTCCGTTCAGCTTCATCTTCTACGACATATGCTTTTCCGAAAAGCTGTATGCTACGAAAATAAGTAGTGAATTCTCTTGATACCACATCATCTTTTTCAACTACCGTCATTGAAACTTTAGGTTCTTTTGCTATTGCATCGACCTTGTGTCCTTTTTTTGCACTGTGGAAATATATTTTATTTTCCAGCGAAACGTAATTTATCGGAACGGTATAGGGATATCCGTCATCTCCCAGTACACCTACAATTCCGGTCTTTCCTTCCTCCAGTACACGCAAAGTCTCCTGCTCCGAAAGAAGCTGTTTTTTTCTTCTTAATTCTCTGAACATGTCTTCACCTCTTTAAGTCGTTTGTTAAAGTGTTTTCGGTATTTTCATCATATCATCGGCCGGCACTCAAGTCAACGGAATTTGACATTGTTTGTCATCAGCATGCTTTTGTCTTGACGTTTATCGATGTTCGATATATAATATATACACAATCTTATCGATATTCGATATATATATCCCGATTTTCATCAGATTATCCACAACTCTGACATCCGGAGGACATACATCAATGGCAAGAGAAAAATTTCAAACTCTGACAGAGCAGATGTTTTACATACTGCTTTGCCTGAAAAAAGAGCGCTGCGGCATGGACGTAATGTCCGCGGTAAAAGAAATGACCGGCGGCCGCATTGTAATAGGACCCGGCACTTTATACAATCTGCTGGATCACTTTCTCTCAGCAGGCTTTATTACAGAAACACGTGTCGAAGGCAAACGTAGATATTATGTTCTGGCAGAACCGGGAATCAGGGAGCTTGAGAACGAATGTCAAAGGCTTCAATCACTTATTTCCGACTTTAAACGATATGCAAAAGGAGGTATTGAAATTGAAGAAATTTAAGTTTGTCTACATGGCATTTCTACCGTTTGACTATGAGTACATAGAAAAAAAGCTTACTTCCCTTGCTGCCGAAGGTTATGAACTTGAAACCGTGGGAATTGCTTTTTGGAAGTTCAGAAAATGCAGTCCTTCTCAAAAGCGTTTCGAAGTTCTGTATGATGAAAGCGCATCTGAATGGGAGTCCTCTGCCGAAAAAGACAATAATGAACTGGTACTGTTCTGTGCCGAAGCCGGCTGGAAACAGATAGCAGTACTTAACGGTCTTCGCATCTTTTCTTCTGACGATCCTGACGCAGTACCTGTTTCCACTGATGATGAATTGAGACTCAAGGGTAATCTTAAATCCATGAACCATATGTTTATCCCCTTGCGGCTCCTTTTTGTAATAATGTTTGCAGTAATTTTTATGCACTCATCTGTTTCCGGCGAGCTGCCGGGGATTCTCGATATCATAGGCAATCTGCATTATATGACTCTTGCTGTTTTCGCTGCAGCAATTCTTATCACCCTGATTTCCGACTTAATATGTTATTCTGTCTGGTTCGCAACAGCCAAAAGGAATCTTGCCCGCGGTCGTAGAATTCCCGGATTTAAAGTGCTGCGCACTATTTCTGTGACAACAAACACTATTGTTGTCGCACTCTTTTTTACTAATATAATATGTTGCTTGGTCGAGGGCCGCATTTTCATGGCACTTGCTGATTTGGCAGCTTTTGCCGGCTTCATTTCAGCACTGGCGCTAGGACGTAAAATCACTGATTATGGCCGTAAGAACAATTTAAGCAGCAGAAAAATACGAACTTCATGTTTTGCAGTGACTTTAATTCTGATGGTTTCCTTTATGAATCTTCCCGGTATAGCAAGGCTGACAGGTATTGCTGATGTAAGCCATGGGAGAACCATAGGAATGCCTTGGCTTTATTCAGCTTACGGAACCGTAACACATAATGACATCCCTGTCTCTTACAGTTTCTATTTCCCAAAGGATAATGATATATATCGCTACTGTCTTAAGAACAAACTGGCCCAATACAAGGATGGATCATATACGAAATCTTCCGAAAAGTGGAATGCTGACGTGGCGTATCAGTTCGTGCCGGATCCTTCAGTTCATCGTGTCTACAGCAACATGGATGCGCTTCTTCGTTCAGATGCTCATAAATATCTGCTCCTCAAAGATGGTGCCATTGTACAGATTGAGACACTCTTTGAAATCAAGAACAAGGAAATGCTTCTTCAATCGATAATGGAGAAGGAGGCAGCTCTGTCAGGTATGTCCGGACGCCGGCACGGCTCTTCATCGTAATCCGTATAGAACATTAAAAACAAAATATATAAAAATCCTTGCCAAAGGACAAACTTTATGGTAAATTAAATAAGGCATCTTTTAGATGCCTGCTATGGAGGATTGACCGAGTGGCTAAGGAGCTTGATTGGAAATCAAGTAAGGTGTAACAGCCCCGTGGGTTCGAGTCCCATGTCCTCCGCCAAACATCAGAGACCTGAATAAGGTCTCTTTTTCATTGAAATTTTAAGGGAAACAAGCAATTGCAATGCTTTGCGGGTTTCCTTTTTTATATAGATTCATGTCGTACAGACGCATACAAAGGTATACAAAGGAACTTTAAATTTGGATTCGGTTGGAAAAAGCCCGTTTTCGGGTGGATTCAGAAACTGCAAATTCACATTTTTTGTTGCCCGCAGGACTCGAAAATCGGGTGATTTTTACGCCAAGGGGGAAGTATGCCCTTTTGCAGGTGATGCATAATTGTTTGCGTTGTCCATCCGGGAAATGACGGTTATAATGGAACTGTAAATAGCAATTTGGATGGATCAATATGAAAAAACTAGAGATATAAAATTTGGGACAATGCAGCTTAAGAGGTACGAAAGCGATAAGGATATAGACGTGTACGCATTTGTAAATGGGTTATACGAAACAAATTTTGAGCCTGTAGCGGAAATACTATCATTATCTTCGGAAGAACTTTTGCTGCAGGCTCTGGAAGAGCAGACCGGTGCACTGGCCGATGAGATTTATAATTTATCAGTCAGCCGGAATAACCTGAGCCGTGTTCAGAAGAATCTGCAGATTCTTAATACACTTCCTCCATTCGGACAGGTATTTTTTGAATATGTCCCGGAACGAAAGATTGATGTGCAGAAGACAGATTTTGATTTTTTTGAGTTGGGACATGAGGGGTATGAGAGGATGCTTCGGCATATGCAGAATTATCTTCATGAGAATCAGCTGCCGCCATCGTACTTTATCAATGTAGGCACGCTTATGGAAAAGGAATATTTTATAAAGGGAACGTATTCTTCACATTCTGCATTCATATTTGTAGATGAACTCTACCCGGAGAAGGGCAGTGTCCGTACCTTACCGCAGAATACCTATATGTCGGTAGCTTCTGACAATATAGCGCTGGAATCCAAGTATGCAAAGCATCTGTACGAAGAAATTCAAAGAAACGAAATGATTCCCTGCGGCGATTATCTCTGCGAGGTTCTGACGCAGTTTCCCGTACATCAGGCAAAACAGCTTATTTATAAAATTCAGGTTCCGGTTCAGAGGATAAACGGCAGGGAAAGTATGATAAGGGGATTTTATTGACACTCCATGTGATTACGTCAAAAGTCTTAAAAGAAAGCCAAAGGAACAGCGCAAATACATACATTGCTGCAAGAAACAGAGCGATGAACATTCTCGCAGCAAATGCTCAGTTGGATTAAGATGACAGCAATTCGAAGGATTCATGGTCTACGTCATTATCAGCAGCCTTACGGCTATGGACAATCTGCTGTAGAACTCAGCATCACTTGTCTCCTCCATTTTAAGCGCCTTTCTCATGGATGACAGTCTGTACCTTACGGAATTCGGGTGACAGCCCAGATTTTCTGCTGCGGCAGAAAAATCACCCTGGTTCATTACAAAGGTCTTTGCTGTTTCGAAAGCGTCCTCTTTCTCACTAAACAACCTGGCAAACGGCTCGGCAAAAGTTCTCAGATGATCATTATTCTTCAATGGTATGATGAAAGAGTTTATACCGATATCTTCAAAGGATTCATAGCTGCGCCTGTCAATACGGCAGGCTTCAAAGGTGAAGAAACTTTCTCTTATACACCTGTCGAGCCCGCTGGATGCTCTTTTGATACCGCTTCTGCATATATAAAGGCCTTCTGTCCTGACAAAAATGTTTTCTAAAATTTCACTTAGAATTATCTCAAAGGTTTCGGGCGTGTCATAAGCCGCAGTCATAATAATAAAAATCCCTTCTCCATATGCAGAAATCAGCGCTTTGCTCTGCATTTTTTTATTCATGCGAAAATTCCTTAAAACCCGGTCTTTATCAATGCCCTGCCTTTCACTTCCACATGAGGAAGCCACATAGGCACAAGAAATAAAGTTTTTAAAGCGCAAAGAAACACCTCTTGCAATCAGTTCCGTCTCATATGGAGATATGGTTCCCTCTATCATGGCGGATATGTTTTCCTCCGAGAAGTAGTTCATGTTGTCAATGTATACCGCCTCTGTTATACGATAAACCACATCTTCAAACATGATATTCTTCCCGAAAACAAATATAGGGAAACCTTTTTCATCTGCAAAATCCAATACTTCTCCGGGGAGTTCCCGAAAAATTACATCCTTGTATGCAAATCCTGAAACGCCCAACTCATACAGTCTTTCAACTGCCGTCATTATTTTTTCCGGTGCATTTTCTGCAAAAAGCAGACTGGAAATCACAAAACTGTCTTTTAAAAATGCGTCTGATGATGCCAATGTCTGTTCAACAAAGGAGTCGGCAAACTCATAGTCGGCAATTCCCACCGACGAAACAGGCCTTTTTAGCCCTTCCTTCCCTGCAATAAGTGTAAATTCCTGCATATACTCAAGGGCCATTATGTCAAATAAATTAAGTGCCATGGTTTTCCACCTCTCTTCTGAAGTATATTTGTATTTTTTAAAAATATCAAGATATATTTTTTAAAAATTTACAACCACAATGAAAACACGGTGGTATATAATTAAGTCACATATCAGAATAAGGAAGGTAAAAAACATGAAAATAAAAACTTTTAAAGTGGAAAGATGGATGAATGATTATGAAGACGATGCCATATACAACCTGGGAGAAACATGCATAGATTCTCTTACCATAAAAGAACTGCTGGAAGCAGGAGGATATGACCCTGACGAATTTCTGACAAGCCTCAAAGATACACGCCTTACATATGGTCACATTTTCGGCTCCCCTCAGTTGAAGCAGGGAATATCCGGACTCTATGAAAATGTTGCCCCTGAGCAGGTGATTCCAACTCATGGAGCAGTAGGCGCCAATGCCATGGTTATAGAAACTCTTATCGAATCCTCTGATAACATGATATCCGTCATGCCTACATATCAGCAGCATTATTCTATCCCGGAAGCCATCGGCGCAGAAGTTCGCATACTGCAGCTTACGGCTGATAACTCATATCTGCCGGATATCGAAGAGTTGAAAAAGCTTGCAGACAGCAACACAAAACTCATAACAGTAAACAACCCCAACAATCCTACAGGCTCATGGATACCAAAAGAAGTTATGATGCAGATAGTTGAAATTGCCAGATCTGTAGATGCCTATCTTTTATGCGATGAAGTATACCGCGGAGTTTCCGAAGATGGGGGTTACATGTACTCCGTAGTTGATCTTTATGAAAAAGGTATTTCCGTTGGAAGCATGTCAAAAGTTTTTTCACTGGCAGGGCTGAGAATGGGCTGGATAGTGACAACTGATGAAGAAGCCCTTAATCTTATACTGGAAAGAAGAGATTACAACACCATAAGCTGTGGTGTCCTGGATGACATGCTGGCCTCTATAGCGCTGGCCAACAAGGATAAAATCTTTGATCGAAACAGAGAAATTCTGATAAAGAACCGGGAGATTCTTGATAAATGGGTCAATGAGACAGAAGGGGTTCACTATATCAAACCGGTTGCCGGCACAACAGCACTGGTTTACTATGACAAGGATATCCCTTCCTATGATCTGTGCATAAGGCTAATCAAGGAGAAAGGCCTGCTTTTCACCCCGGGGGCAGCCTTTGAAATGGAGGGCGCTGTAAGAATAGGATACGCCTTTGACTCAAAGCTGCTTCAGCAGGGGCTGGATAAATTTACGGAATTTTTAAATGAAAACTAACATTCAGATACAGAAAGGATAATTACCGGTGGAAAACAGGTTTATAGCAAAACGATATTTGAACAGCAAATCCACAGCCATGGGACAGTCAGACTCCCTGTCAGCTATTTTTGACGATGTGATAGATCTGAGTCTTGGTGATCCGGATATGAATACTCCCGGCACTATTATCGACAAGGCTTTTGCAGATGCCAAAGCCGGTCACACCCATTACACTGCCTTCCGCGGAGATCCCCAGCTGCGTCATGAAATTATTCGATACTATAAAGAAGATTTTAATATGAATGTTTCAGATGATGAAATATTTGTAACGGCTTCAGGCTGCCTCGCTATGTATCTTGTACTTGAGGCAGTTCTGGATGAAGGTGATGAAGTTATACTTCAGGCACCATATTTCACTCCGTATCCTCAGCAGGTCGTGCTGGCAGGAGGCGTTCCGGTAGAACTGCCGTCCTTTGAAAAGGAAGACTTCCAGATAAATATAGAGCGCCTTGAAAGCCTCATAAGCAGCAGAACCAAAGCTATAATTATCAATTCACCTGCAAATCCCAGCGGAAGCTGTCTCACCATGGAAAACATGAAAAAGCTGGCAGCAACTGCAAAAAAACATGATCTTCTTGTTATTTCCGATGAAATATATACAGCTTTCAGTTTTGAAAACGAATTCGTTCCTTTTGCATCCATAGAAGGAATGAAAGAACGGACCGTCACCATAAACAGTTTTTCAAAGAACTTTGTTATGACAGGGTGGCGCATAGGCAATATAATCGCACCTAAGTCTTTTATCGATGTAATCCAGCAGATAAATGAAAATGTGGTTTTTACCGCCCCTTCCATATCTCAGAGAGCAGCCATACATGCCCTGAGACATCGCAGTGAGATACAAAAACCTATAGTTGAAGAATTTCGCAGAAGAATGTTTTATGCTGCGGAAAGAATCAACAATATCAAAGGGATGCATGTTATATACCCGCCTA
>DCJK01000013.1:202778-213186 GCA_002320005.1 Firmicutes bacterium UBA1702 | reverse complement strand
AGGCAGTTTTTATCTCTTCCCGGATATATCTCAGACAGGTATGAATTCCCGGCAAGCTGCTGATTTTATTTTTGAAAATGCCCATGTCCTTACACTGCCAGGAACGGCTTTCGGAAGCTGCGGCGAAGGACATCTGCGGCTATGCTGCACAGTAAGCACGGATAAACTGCAAGAAGCCTTCGACAGAATAGAAAAAGCGCTGTCTGCTTCTTTATGATTTCAGCCATGGCTTTTTTAGAGTCTCACCGTCTGCAGGCTCTGAAACATGCCTGTTGATCCCTGCTTCAATGTTTTTGCATGCATCAGCGGCACATACATTGGCGGTAAAGAAAAAGCACTCTGCATTTTGCAAAGTGCTTTTTGTTTGTCTTTTTAGTATTCANNTTTTGTGTAATACTCACCATCTTGAGATATACTGTCAGATAAAGGTGTATATTCAGCACTTTTAATGGTAATACCAAGTTCTTCTTTGAGGCCGAGATAATATCATCCCACCATGTCAATTTCTTTTATAGTTATCCGGTATAATTCTTCAAGGTCTCTAAATAAACGGAGCGCCTCTTTTGTACGCCCTGCTTTTAATTCCGAGGTCAGCGCTGATGCACTGTCGTACATACATGTCATGCCCAGGGTCAGACAAATTCCTTTAAGGGTATGTGCTGCGCGGAAAGCTGCATCCCACTCCTCAGATTCCATGGAAGCTTTTAAGACGGCAAAGCTTTCATCTTTTTTAAACATGTACAGAAAAGTTATAACTGTGTCTTCATCTTTGAGATACTCCCTCGCTTTCTGAAGACTTCCTCTTGTTCTGCGGTAAAACTCATCAACATCCATCAGTTCCACTTCCTTACTATAGCAGAATACCGCAATCTTAGTTTTCTGTTATTCTTTACCAACAAATAATAATTTTACTACAGTTTTTTTAATCTTTCAACTTAATTTAACTCAAAAAAAACTTGTATGAACGTTAAAAATGCGATAATATAAATTACAGTTTGAGAAATAGGAGATGACTGAATTATGTTTATAACTTGCTTAGATCTTGAAGGCGTGCTTGTTCCTGAAATATGGGTTGATTTTGCTGAAGCCAGCGGAATACCTGAGCTGAAAAAGACTACCCGCGATGAACCGGACTATGACAAACTTATGGCCTTCAGACTCGATGTTCTCAGAGAACATAAACTGGGAATAAATGAGATACAGAAGACTATCGCCACCATTGATCCACTGGAAGGTGCTAAGGAGTTCCTGGACGAACTTCGCAGTTTCTCCCAAGTTGTAATCATCAGCGACACTTTCACCCAGTTTGCACAGCCTCTTATGAAAAAGCTTGGCTGGCCGACTATCTTCTGTAATGAACTGGTGGTTGCTCCCGATGGCGAAATCACGGATTACAAGATGCGTATAGACAATTCCAAGTACAGCACCGTAAAAGCTCTCCAGTCCATGGGCTTTGAAACCATAGCCAGCGGTGACAGTTACAATGACCTTGGAATGATAAAAGCCAGTAAGGCGGGCTTCCTTTTCAGAAGCACTGATAAAATAAAAGCTGACAATCCTGATGTTCCTGCACTGGAGACTTATGACCAGCTCATGGCCGCCATCAAAAATGCAATGAAATAAAGTACTGCATTTACATTCAGGTTTACAGACTGCAAATAAGATACGAAAATAAGACCGAGCCGGAAGGCTCGGTCTTATCTGTTTCTTCGCCATACTGCATGAACTGCCTTTTCATCTGTCGAAATACTTTATTTTGTCTTGAGGAATTCGCAGCCTGAACTCTTGTCCTGCTGCAGGCAAGGGCTGTCCCTTTGGAAAGGATGCTGTCATTAGACCCTTTCCTCCCGCAGGTATAAACTCAACTCCGGTTCTGTGAATTTCGTCTATTATTTCACCTACAATACACGTTATTCCCTCTTTGTCATCGTCTTCAGCAATTTCGAATGAATCGGCTCTTATTGCCGCAAAGGCTGCTCTGCCCTTGTTCTGACACCGACACGTCGGTAAAGATATACCCCATTGGGAAGCCATGAGGGTTCCGTCTTCTTTTGCTTCAACAGGCGAAATGTTCTCCCATCCGCTTAACCTTGCGGCCGCGGCTGTGAGGGGATTCTCGAACAGGGATTTCTTTTCCTGAATTACGTCAATTCTGCCCTGTTCCATTACGGCTATCCGGTCTGTCAGCCTGTGAACCTCGTCCCTGCTGTGGGATACAAGCAGTGCCTGCCCGCCGCAGGACTTTATTACCTTTCTTATTTCTCGTTCGAGGCCGGCTTTCAGACTGCTGTCAACGGCGCTGAAGGGTTCATCAAACATGACCAGTTCAGGCTCTGCCGCCAGCATTCTGGCTATGGCAGTTCTCTGCTTTTCGCCACCTGACAGAGCAGCAGGTTTCAGATTTTCTTTCCCCGACAGATAGAATCTGTGCACGAACTCGCGAGCCTTATCTTCGCTCTTGCAGGCGCACATTATGTTCTGCAATACAGTCATGTTGGGAAAAAGGGCATAATCCTGAAACAGATATCCGACATTTCTTTTTCTTGCAGGAATATTTATTTTCTCGTCGGAATCAAACAGAACAGTCTCTCCCAGGCATATTCTGCCTCTGTCAGGCTTCTCTACACCTGCTATGCACTTTAAGGTTAGGCTCTTCCCGCACCCTGATGCTCCCAGCAGTCCAAAGACCTCTCCATCCGTGATAAAATCAGCTTTCAAGCTGAAATCGCCGCATTTTTTCTCTATGTTCACTGTAAGTTTCAACCTTCAGACCTCCTTTTCCCGGACAATCGACTCTGCCTGTCATTCCAGACATTCATGAGCAGCATGACCGCAAAGGATATTGCCATAACAATGGCGACCCATATATATGCCTTGCTTCTGTCACCGCTCTGCATCGCCGTATATATAGCTATGGACATGGTCTGAGTTTTACCCGGTATGTTTCCTGCCAGCATGATGGTTGCTCCGAATTCTCCCAGCGCCCGTGCAAAAGATAATATTGCTGCAGCTGCGATTCCCGGTCTCGAAAGCGGAATCATAATCCTCAAAAAAATGCTGCCTTCCGACATTCCCAGAGTACGCCCGGCGTTTATCAGATTCTCATCCACTTGTTCCAGTGCGCCTCTTGCCGTCCTGTACATTATAGGGAAAGATACCGCTGCCGCCGCTACAACCGCTCCTTGCCATGTGAACAGCGCCTCAAAACCCAGTTCTCTCAGCATGTTACCGAAAAAACTGTTTTTACCCAGCGCCATGAGGAGAAAAAAACCAACCACCGTGGGAGGTAATACCATAGGAAGCGACAAAAGGCCATCCACAACAGCTCTTCCCCTTTTCATCTTTAGCACCAGCCAAGCCGCCATCAGACCAAGGAAAAAAGTTATGACTGTGGCCGCCGCAGCAACTTTCAGGGATATCCACAGAGGAGAATAGTCTACCATCACAGCACCGTAAATCCGTAGCTTTCGAATTTTTCTGCGGCTTCGCTGCTCTTGAGGAATTCAAGGAACTGAGCTGCAGCATCCTTCTTTTCGCTGGCCTTTACTATTCCCATAGGGTAAATGACTCTTGCACAGGAACCTTCAGGAGCTTCGCATACAATTTTTACTTTGTCACTGGTATAGGCATCCGTAGCATATACTATTCCGCAGTCTACAGCGCTTTCTTCTACCCATGAAAGTACTGTTCTGACATCGGAACCATAGTTGGCTTTGGCTTTTACCTGATCCAGAATGTCCAGCGATGTAAGGATTTCCTCTGAATACTGACCTACCGGCACGCTTCCGGGTTCACCCAGTCCTACCATGCTTACAACCGAAGTTGCCAGATCTGTAAAGCTTGCTATCTGTGCGGTACTGTCCTTAGGNNACTATTAGAACCACTTTGTTTTCCAGTAATTCTTCTATGGATTCATCATCCATAAGACCTTCCTCTTTCAATGCATCCATCTGCTTTGTTGCTGCCGAAATAAATATGTCTGCAGGTGCTCCTTCTTCTATCTGTGCCTGCAGGGCTCCTGAGCCGCCATAGGAAAATGTCAGTGTTACATTTTCGTGCTCAGCTTCATATTCTGCTTTTAATTCATCGCACACATCTGTAAGAGATGCTGCCGCAAGGATGGTCAGTTCCACTTTTTCCTCTTCTTTTGCGGAAGAACATCCTGAAAGGATTGTGGTAATTACTAAAACTACCGCCATCATTATTGCCATTTTCTTTTTCATATTTTACCTACTTTCCAAATCCGCAGTCAGGGAAGCGACATATCTTACAATTGAGGCACAGGCCGCCTTCTCCATAGGATGCCAGCGATTCAGCGTCTATCTTGTCTCCTGCCGCCACACGCGGCAGCACCAGATCGAAAACAGTCCTTTTGGAGTACATTACACACCCCGGAAGGCCGAGGACAGGGATTTCCCGTTCTCCGTCTCTGTAATAAGCCGTAACCAGCATTGCTCCCGGCAGTACCGGAGAGCCATAGGACACTATATCCGCACCAAACTTTTTTATGGCTCCGGGAGTCTTGTCATCAGGATCCACGCTCATGCCTCCGGTGCATATTATCATATCCGCTCCGTCCTCAAGAAAACTTTCCATGGCTTTCACAATAATGTCTCCGTCATCCGTTACAATCCTTCTGCCTATGGTTTCAATTCCGTATTCGGCCAGCTTTTTCTCCACCACCGGCCCGAAAGCGTCTTCTATTCTTCCCTTTGCCACTTCGCTTCCTGTAACCACTATTCCGGCTTTCTTAAGATTGAAAGGCTTTATTTCAAGAATAGGTTTGCCGCTGCAGAGTTCTTTTGCTCTGAGCATCTTCTCTTTCTCAATTACAAGAGGAATTATGCGCATAGCCGCTATAGAGTCACCCTTTTTTACAGGAAAATTGCCGTGTCTTGTGGCTATCATCATTTCCCCAAGCCCATTGACCTTTTTCAGGACATCCCCCCGGATCTTAAGAAGTCCATCAGACTCCGCTCTGATTTCAATTTTTCCTTCGCGGGGCGTTCCGGCGGACATGCCGCTGTTGATGCACATGTCTCTCAGAATTTCCGCTGCTTCATCCTCATGGAGATACCCTTCCTTTTTCTCCCATATATAGAGATTCTCCTTTCCAAGTGACAGGAGTACCGGTATATCTTCTTCTGTAACTATATGTCCCTTTTTAAATGCAACGCCTTTGCGCACACCAGGTATAATTTCCGTTATATCGTGGCAGAGCACATGCCCTATTGCCTCTTCTGTTTTTACGCACTTCATACTGACTGCTCCATTTTAAAATATTTTTTTATGCATGAAAAAATCCCCTCGGTATCATCTCTGTGAAAAACAGGGCAATCACAGATTTTAATAGGGGATTTTTTTTCGGTCACTATACAAATCAAATCAGATGCGCTTTGCCGCTCTTCCGAAACCATATATACTTTCGGAAAGGAAGAGTCCTTGAGGCCCTCGATGATAACCACATCAAGACCGCGGCACAATTGAAGCATATCATATGGCTCTGCTTTTCCCACTCCGTTTATAGAATATCTGTTGCGTGAAAAAATCAGGCTTCGCTCTGCTCCTGCCGCAGTGAATCTGCCCGTATCAGTATCAGGGTAATCCATGATATAATCATGCCCGTCATGTTTGATTGCACCGACCGAATAGCCTTCACTGATAAACTCATTTATCAGTCTGACGACCAGTCCGGTCTTTCCCGTATTTTTACTTCCGCTGACGCAGAATACCACTGCCGGTTTCAGGTCTTCTGCAGCCTCCCTTACCTGGAGATTTTTTAAAAGCTTTTTTTCAAAGCATGTGAATTCCAAAGAAATGTATTTTGTTCTGCACCTCTGAAGAAGATGAATAAGCTTAAAATCCCCCTCTGAAACAGCCTTTTCTATGAGAGGCAGTACTTCAACCGAATATATGGCACAGAGTGGATGAATATGATCCTCATCTACTATACAGTAACAGTCATAGTCAGAACATATGAATCCGGACATGTATTTTACAAGGTCGCCTGAAATCATAGGCATGTCAGAAGCACACACGAAAACATACTCGCTCTCCGCTTCTTCCAGAATGCGGCGAAGTCCCTCAATAGGACCTATTCCGTCATTTTGGTCGATGACAACATGGGCTCCCAGTCCCTCATACTCCCCTTTACGGGCAGCAGCAATTATCACCTGATTAAATCCTTCAAAGCGGGTGAGAAGTTTTCTTATATTTTCTCTGTTGTTTACTGTTCTTCTTGCTTTTTCGTCCCGGCCTCCAAATGCGGCTGCCGTGATGCCTACGCTAATCTCCATGTGGTTCATTTCAAAACTGCATACCTTTGATATATATGATTCTGACGTCTTCACCTTCCACCGGTCTCCTGCCGGCTTCCAGATCTATGAAACAATTGCATTCCGTCATATTTGATATGACAGAAGAATGATGAATATCTGAAGGCAGCCATACCCGGCCTTCCGCTTCTTTGGCTCTTATCAGCCTGCGCCTTCTGTTGATCTTTCCGTAGCTTCCAAGAAAGGTTGCATGGGCTTTTTTGCTTTTCAGACCATCGCAGCCCATAATCTTTGCCGCAATATCCCAGAAATATATTTCAAAATTTGCCATAGCCGCATATGGATTCCCTGAAAGGCTGAGTATAGGTTTGCCTTTGAGAATGCTGGCCATAGTCGGCGTTCCAGGCTGTATATCCGCACCGCTGAATACTTTCTCGGCGCCCATCTCTCTGAGAGCATCAGGAATAAAGTCTTTCTTTCCTACGGATACCGCTCCGGTGGTTATCACTATATCCACCTTATCTATCCATCTGTTTATAAGGCTTACAACCTCTTCTCCACTGTCTCCGCATTGCAGAACCCCAGCCACCTCGAGACCCCGGCTCTTTATTGCACCTGACAGCATATACGCTATACTGCCGTATATTTTCCCTTTTTCAAGGGCGCTTCCCGGTTCAGTCAATTCACTTCCTGTGGATATGATGACTGTTCTTAGAGGTCGCTTTACTTTAAGATATGAGGTTCCAACGCTTGCTGCCATTCCCACATGCAGGGGGGAAAGAAGAGTTCCTTTTTTCAGAATTACGTCGCCTTTTTCTATATCTTCACCCATAGGGCTGTAGTTTTCCATGCTGCTGACCTCTTTGAAGATTCTCACCGTATCCTCTCCGAAATCTGTATCTTCCTGCTTTACCACCGCGTCATAACCATCGGGTACATATGCTCCTGTCATTACTCTTACACAGGTTCCATATCTGTAAGAGATTTCTTCAAAATCTCCGGCTGACAGTTCTGATATAACCTCAAGCGACACCGGCTGCTGCCTGCATGCACCGTATATTTCCTCTGCTCTTACAGCATATCCGTCCATTGCAGAGCGGTTAAATGGAGGAACATTAACAGTCGCCGCTACATCTTCTGCCAGCACCCTTCCGCAGCAGTCGGCGATTCCGATGATTTCCTCCCCCGTCGTCATACTTACTCTGTCCAGCACCCTTGCCAGTGCCTCCTCTATGGAGATGTTTTCCCTCATAGTCATTTCTCCCTGAAATCTGCCGGCAGATAAAAGTCCATGGCTGTACCGTTATCCTGAACCATAACCTCCTCCGGCATTCTGACAACTTCAAATATCACATATAAATCCCCTGCGGCTCCTGTCACATTAAAAATCTGTATTGCATAAAGATACCAGAATGTACTTTCCTCCACATCACCCAGCATAATGGCAAGTATTATACCCCAGATAACCACCGGCGCGGCGGCTATAACAATATATGGGATTTTCTTCAGGAACCATTTCGTAAAGGCGTAAGCCATGCCCTTTTTTATTTCAAATCCAAAAGATGCCGAATCTCCGGTAAACAATCTTATAAAAATTCCGTGCACCCCCTCATGCAGGAACAGATACACTGCCATTCCTGCCACCATAGCGCACATACAGAAGATTATCTTACCCGGCGGCATATCAAAAGCTGCCGTTATGGGATGACAAAACAGCATTGGTACTATCATCGCCAATGCCGCTGTTATGCTCCATATGCATATTGAACGCAGTACTTGTCCGTCTTTGCTGAAATCTATATGTTTGTACAGCTGATACCCCTCAGGCAGGTTCATACAGGCCGCCTTACTCATTTTTTCAGAGCCTCCAGAACTGCCTCCGGCATGTCAGAAACATCACATACGCCTTTATGTACCACAGGTTTTTTATCAAGGTCTTTAAGTCCTGACGGTACTTTTACTCCAGTCTCTGCTTCCAGCGCTCTGACATAATCAAATCCGTCAGGTTCGCCGGAAGTTCCCGAGAGAAGAGCTACCTTGCCCTTGTCAAGGCCGCATGCACCGGCAACACTTTGAGCAAATTTATATGCGCTGGCAGTGGATGCAATAACTGCAGGTCTGCTGTCGCCTGTTTCTCTTACATAGTCACGGTATACCTTATAGGCAACTGCCGTGTGAGTATCCATGAGATAACCTTCTTCTTTCCACATCCGGGAAATGGTATCCAGCGTCTCTTTTTCAGTGCAGAATCCGCCATAGAAGTNNCATCCATTCTTTCACTTTTTCACCGTCTCTTCCGCTGAGAAGATAAATAAGTCTCTCAAGATTGCTGGAAATCAGTATATCCATTGAAGGGGAATTGGTGAGGCGGAATTCTCTTCTGGCATCGTAAACCCCTGTGTTTATAAAGTCTGTCAGTACCTTGTTTTCGTTAGAAGCACATATGAGTTTTCCTACAGGTATTCCCATTTCTCCCGCAAGATAGGCTGCCAGTATGTTTCCGAAATTACCTGTCGGAACCACCACATTCATGGTCTCTCCCGGCCTGATAGCTCCTTCCTCCACAAGCTTTACATAGCTATAGACATAATATGCCACCTGAGGTACCAGTCTGCCAATGTTGATGGAGTTTGCCGACGACAGTTTTATTCCCATTCCGGCCAACTTTTTGTTCATAACCTCGTCTGCAAAAATTTTCTTTACCCCTGTCTGAGCATCATCAAAATTTCCTCTTATAGCAAATACATGGGTATTTGATTCTTTCTGAGATACCATCTGGCGCTGCTGTACCTGACTGACGCCCTTATCGGGATAGAAAACGATTATTTCCGTGCCTTCAACACCTGCAAATCCCTCCAGAGCAGCTTTTCCCGTATCTCCGGATGTAGCTGTAAGAATGCATATTCCATCCTTTTCTCCTTCTTTTCGACATGCCGTCGTCATAAGGTATGGAAGAATGGACAGCGCCATATCTTTGAAGGCTGCAGTCTTGCCGTGGTACAGTTCCAGAAACCATGCTCCGCCTTTATGAACAACAGGTACTATATCTTCTGCTTCAAATTTGCTGTCATAGGCACCTTCTACACAGTATTTCATTTCGCTGTCTGTATATTCATCAAAGTATGCATGAATAACGGCTTCTGCAATCTGCCTGTAGCTCATACCCTTCATTTCTTCTATGGTCAACGGAAGCTCAGGTATACAGCACGGTACATACAGTCCCTTATCCTCTGCAATTCCGCGAATTATGGCACTTGTGCTGCTCTGATAATTTTTGCTTCCTCTTGTGCTCTCATACTTCATTTATGTGTTCCTCCCTTTTAAGTTTTTACTGTATCATAAAAATCTTCGTGTTTTACATTTCTGACATCAAAAATGGGAAGCCCGGAATGTAAATTTCATTATAGTTTCTATTCCGGGAGAAGCCATCACAGCCCCTATACCTGTTTTGCTGCCATTGGTGTTCTCTTTGGTCTGCACCTGAATCCGGCACTTATATAAAAATAACTTGCCACACAAATTGCAACCTGACTCAGCAGTTGAAAATATCCACAAACCCACCATAAATATGGCGTTGAACAAAGCTCTGAATCTTTTTTTCTTTTGGTATAAAGTCCATGATATAAAAATTTCTGTAATCGCTATAACATTGCCGTACCGGCATGTTTCAGATAATGCGATGTCATTATGCCTCCGATTGCAAACACTTCTTTCAGTTTACAATGGAGAAAGGGAGATTGTCAAGAAGGTGCTTTTCTGCGTTACCACTTCTTTGAAGGGAATTTCTCTCACATACAAAAACGACATCCCATGGGATGTCGCTTCTGTATGTGCATTTGGATTAGTAGTTCTCACATCTTACTTCGAAATAGCTCTGCGGATGAGCGCATACCGGGCATACTTCCGGTGCCTTCTTGCCCATTACCAGGTGACCGCAGTTTCTGCATTCCCACATGGTTTCACCGGCCTTTTCAAATACGGCTTTCATTTCAACATTGTTCAGCAGAGCTCTGTATCTTTCTTCATGGTGTTTCTCAACTTCTCCGACCATTCTGAATTTTGCAGCCAGTTCAGGGAAGCCTTCTTCGTCAGCTTCTTTGGCAAACTGTGCATACATATCAGTCCACTCGTAG
>DCJK01000013.1:198228-202714 GCA_002320005.1 Firmicutes bacterium UBA1702 | reverse complement strand
AGTATACTTGTTTCTTGCCTGTGACTCTCCTGAAAATGCAGTTACCAGATTAGCTTCTGTCTTTGTTCCTTTTAATTCTTTCATTTTTTTACCTCCTCATTTTTGCAGTCATTACATACATAATATGCGTTAAGCTCGTAGGATAATATATCTTCACCTGTGAGCTCCTTAATCGCCTCGCGAACACCTTTAATTTCTACATCCTTAAGTCTGCCGCACCTGCTGCAGACCAGATGATCATGAGTCATGACGTTCAAGTCAAACCTGTCCGGATTGCCGGCTACAGAAAGTCGCCTGATAACACCTTCCTCCGAAAGAATATTCAGGTTTCGATATACTGTTCCTAAAGCAATATTCGGCAATTTTTTTCTTGCCTCAAAGAAAATATCCTCTGCCGTAGGGTGTACGCGGTTCTCGTGGCATTCCCGGATAATTTCCATAATCAGTCTTTTCTGCTTAGTCAATGATGCCACCCGCTTTCATTTTAGGAATAATTCTTATTCTTGTTTTATTATAGTCATATATACTCCTGATGTCAAGCTTTTTTGCGAAATTTTATGCTCATATTTCTGCATAATGGTTTAGCTGACCTGTCACAATAAAAAACGCCTTGATTACATTTTTTTGCAAAAAGGCGTCTTATATTCACTATTTTTGTGCACAATCTGATATCAGATTATGTTCATCAGTCCCGGATTTTTATTTTCTCTATTCTGTCGAAAGCTTCTTTTAATTTATCTACTCCCACAGTGCAGGCTAATCTCAGATATCCCTCGCCGCACCTGCCGAAAGCATTGCCCGGCAGAAGCAACACGTGAGCCTCGTCTAATATTTTTTCGCTGGCCTGAGCACTGGTCAGACCGCTCTTTTTTATATTTATAAAGAGATAGAAGCTTCCTTTAGGTGGATATACCACGCTCATCCATGGAATGGCGTTTATTCTTTCTGCTGCATAATTCATGCGTTCTTTGTATTCTCTGACTATAGGCTCCTGAATTTTCTTGCGGTTTCTCAGCGCATGTATGGCCGCTCTCTGTGACGGCGCCGGAGCACAGTATATCAGGNNTTTCACTCATATCCTTCAATACTTTGATTATAAAGTCCGGTGCAATTATGTTTCCTACTCGCCATCCTGTCATCAGGAAATTCTTTGAGAAAGAATTTATGGTTATTGTCCTTTCTCTCATTCCCGGCATAGAAGCAAAAGGAACAAAGTCGTTTTCAAAGCTGTATGACGTATATATATCGTCAGCGATTACTATAAGATCGTGTTTTTCAACTATCTTTGCCAGACCCTCCATTGTACAAACGGACAAACAACTGCCGGAGGGATTTGACGGTGAGTTAATTATAAGCGCCTTTGTTCTTTCCGTAATAAGGGACTCCAGCCTGTCCAGATTGATCTGAAAATCTTCTTCCTCATATGTAGGCATTTCCACAGGTACACCTCCGGCCATCTCTACCTGCGCGGTATACGGTGTGAAGAAAGGAGCCTGAATCAGTATCTCATCACCGGGATCTGTTATAGCCTGAAGAGCAGCATACATGGAAAGCAGCCCCGAAGCCGTTATCATTACTTCGCTGTCATCTACATCCATATCATACTCTTCCTTATAGAACTTTATTATCTCCTGTCTCAGCTGGATGTCTCCACGCATATCAGTGTATTTGGTATGTCCTTTCAAAGTGTCCTGATATGCCCCATCCAGGATTATTCTGTCTGTCAGCAGATCCGGATCACCAATGCTTAAGTTTATGCAGTCGCTGTATTTTGCAGCCTTTTCATTGGTGCTGCCGAAAGGGGTTCCGGCTTCCTTCCAGTACTTTTTTGCTAAAAATCGATGTTTCATAATGTCTCTCTCCTTAAGTTGGTCTGTATTTGAATTATTATAATGTCCCGTTATTACATATGAAGATTCTTACGGCAAAAGAAAAAATCTCATAATTTTTCATTTCCATCACGTTCATTCCCAGAAGAGTGCTTATATTCTTAAGTCTGTAGCGAATGGTATTCTTGTGCTGTATCATTGCATCAGCGGTTTTCTGCAGATCTCCGTCGTTTAACACATACTTCACCGCCGTCTCCAGCAGGTTTCCTTTTGTTTCCAGATCGTAATCCTCAAGAGGCTTTATGTACTCCCTGCTGAATTCCCGCATTGCGTCGCTGTCACAATACGGCAGGATCACCTTATAAATTCCAAGATTTTCATAGAGGGTATGGTTGCTGCTGCAATCTACTGTCAGGCTGGCTGCATACCTGCTTTCTTCGAAGCAGTTCTTTATCTGCCACAAGAGATGGTGAACAGAGCTTATCCCTACGTTATAGTTTCTGATTTCTTCTTCAAACATCTCAAGATAAGGCATTGCCAGCTTCTCTGCATCTACGGTGGAAAACATTTCTCTGGAATGAACTATGAAAAATCCTCCTTTATAGTAAAACATCGAGTCAGAAGCTGCCAGGAGTTCTTTGTACAGTGCTTTACGTTCGATTCTCATGTAGTCTTCCGGTGAAAGCGTGCCGCTTATGGGTTTGAAAAACAATGACATGATATCTGTCTTAAACGTAGGATTTATATCATAGGCGATTTTCTCACAGAGCTGTGTATTGGCTCCGCTTCGAAGGAGCTCATCCACTTTGCTTTCTCTGTAGTGAATAGATTCATAATGCTTTATTCTCTCTGAAATGAGTATTATCAGATCTTCGAAATGAATATTGGTTCCCTCAACCACAATAATAGGAAAATTCATTATATCCGCATATCTCAAAACATTCTCGTGTATAGGCAGATGAAAGATATTTTTAATTATCAGTCCGCTGCACTTTCTGGATACAAGTTTTTTTACAGCGTCCAGTATAAGATATTCGTTATCTTTCGCGTAAAGGAAACTGGTCATGACAATCATATTCTCATCTCTGAAGTTGGTATTGGACCATTTTTCCCTTACTCCGTCGACGAACTCATAATCCAGGATCCCGCAGCATTCCACATCGTTATTGAGACCTCCCTTGCCTGCAATAAGCTTCAGGTTGGTAAATTCAGGAAAGTTGCATACATCTTCAACAGTTACTTTCATAAGTTGCTCCTAACTCCTATCATTTTCATTCATGCTGCACCACTGATACAACTATTTATGGTTGTATTATAACACAAATATATTTAAAGTAAATTATATTTTTGTATAACACCTTTTAATTGTAAGTTGGTTGATTCAAATATATAGTTACAGTAACACAAGTTGACTTTTTTAGGAGGCAAAATTATGAAATTAGATGAATTCGTACTGGAAAACTGGTTGAATCCCGCCGCCAACAGCGAAAAGAACAAGGTTTATCTCGGAGGAAGCTGCGTTCTTCCTATGACTGTAGAAGAGCTCTTTGAACTTACCGGCGAAAGCATGGATGATTTCTTTGAAGAACTGAAAAAAATGAATCTGGGATATGGTTTCTTTGCCGGAACTCCACGTCTGAGAGAAGCGGTATCAAAGTTGTACAAGACTGTAACTCCGGAAGATGTGGTTCTGGTTCACGGAGGAACAGGTGCCAACAATACTGTGGTATATACCCTGATTGAACCTTCAGACAATGTAATCTCAATAATGCCAAACTATCAGCAATACTATTCCATTCCAAAATCCATCGGTGCCGAAGTACGCGAAATTGATCTAAAGCCGGAAGCCGGATACAGGCTTGACATCGATGAAGTTCGAAAGGCCGTAGATTCCAATACCAAGGCAATAATGTTCACCAATCCTAACAATCCTACAGGTGCCCTTCTCGAACTTGATGAGATGCAGGAACTTGTAGAAATAGCACGGTCTGTAGATGCATGGATCGTATGCGATGAAATGTACAGAGGCCTCAAGGATGAATACATGCCTTCCATGGCAGACTTGTATGAGAAAGCCATCGTTACATGCAGTTCATCAAAGATATACTCCATGGCCGGAACCAGATGCGGCTGGATTGTATGCAAGGATCCGGATACAAGATGGGAGATTTTCAACAGAAGATCCTATGATTCCATATGCGGCGGCGTATTTGATGAATGGATATTTGCCATTGCCCTTGAACACGCCGACAAGATTTTTGAAAGAAGCAGAAACATTGTAAGACACAACAAGGCTATTATAGACAAATGGCTTGACGGTCACAAATATCTGCATCAGTATGCAGATGCTTACGGCACCACTTATCTGATACACTACGACCTGGATGTGGACTCCGTAAAATTCTGTGACGACCTCCTGGATCAGAAAGGTGTCCTGGTGTGCCACGGCGACTGCTTCTATCTGCCGCACACTTTCAGACTTTCACTTTCCCACGCAGAGGAACTCGAAAAGGGTCTTGCCCTTATCGACGAGTACATCGATGAGCTGGTTGCTCAAGGTAAAGCAATAAAATAAAATTGTCATAATAACATATATTCCCCGGGGCTTCCGCTTTATCCCCCGGATAAAGAATCGGGGTGTCTCCCGGGCTTTAAGC